>NZ_JAAQWS010000005.1:0-323039 GCF_012985645.1 Pseudomonas sp. WS 5410
GCAGAGATTTTTGGTACCGCCACAAATCAAATGTGGGAGCTGGCTTGCCTGCGATAGCGGTGGGTCAGCCGCCAGAAAGAGTGACTGGGCTGCCGCCATCGCGGGCAAGCCCACTCCCACAGGGGGGCTCACTGGGGCAGAGAATTATGGCCCCGCCACAAATCAAATGTGGGAGCTGGCTTGCCTGCGATAGCGGTGGGTCAGCCGCCAGAAAGAGTGACTGGGCTGCCGCCATCGCGGGCAAGCCCGCTCCCACAGGGGGGCTCACTGGGGCAGAGATTTTTGGTACCGCCACAAATCAAATGTGGGAGCTGGCTTGCCTGCGATAGCGGTGGGTCAGCCGCCAGAAAGAGTGACTGGGCTGCCGCCATCGCGGGCAAGCCCGCTCCCACAGGGGGGGGCTCACTGGGGCAGAGATTTTTGGTACCGCCACAAATCAAATGTGGGAGCTGGCTTGCCTGCGATGGGCGCACCTCAATCTCATTCGATCAACTGTGCATCCCGAAGCGCGCCAAGCGCCGCCAACCAACGCGGATCCTGCTTATAGTCAGTCGACGCAATCGCCTGCCCACGCATACGGGCAATACGTGCCGATGGCGTGACCTTCATGCGTTGGGCCGCACTCAGGGCCAGTTCGGCCGCTGCGCGGTCATTGCACACCAGGCCCATGTCGCAGCCAGCACTTAAAGCAGCCTCGATCCGGCTCGCCGCATCCCCCACCACGTGGGCACCGGCCATGGACAGGTCATCACTGAAAATCACCCCGTCGAACTGCAATTCGCCGCGCAGGATGTCCTGCAACCAGCGACGCGAGAAGCCGGCCGGCTGGTTATCCACCTGTGGGTAAATAACGTGGGCCGGCATGACCGCGGCCAATTGCTTGCTCAGGCGCGCGAACGGCACCAGGTCATGGGTGCGCAGTCGTTCCAGGCTGCGCTCATCAACGGGAATGGCGACGTGGGAATCTGCCTCGGCCCAGCCATGACCCGGGAAGTGCTTGCCGGTGGCGGCCATGCCAGCGCTGTTCATGCCCCGGATAAAGGCGCCGGCCAGCAACGCGGCACGCTCGGGATCACCTTCGAACGAGCGCGTGCCTACAACGGCGCTGCGCTGGTAGTCGAGGTCCAGCACGGGGGCGAAGCTCAGGTCCAGGCCGACGGCCAGTACTTCCGTGGCCATGACCCAACCGCACTGCTCGGCCAGGTATTCGGCATTGGCATTGTCCGCCAACGCCCGCATGGCCGGCAGGCGCACAAACCCCTGGCGCAGGCGCTGGACCCGACCGCCTTCCTGATCCACAGCCAGCAACAGGTCCGGGCGCACTGCGCGAATGGCGGCGCTCAACTCCCGCACCTGGCGCGGATGCTCGATGTTGCGCGCAAAAATGATCAGGCCGCCCACTTCAGGCTGGCGCAACAAGTGGCGATCTTCAGCCGTCAGCCAGGTGCCGGCGACGTCCACCATCAAAGAGCCTTGCAGGGCAGCAGTCATAAATTTTCCTTGAATGACGCGCGCACTTCACCGCCTAGCCAGGTCAAGCCAGGCAAGGCGGTGAAGTGCGGATAAATAGTTGAAATCGGCATGGGCGGCTAGCTTAGCGGATGCACGCGGTTGCGCCCAGACGCCAGTGGCTAAACCTTGGCCGCCACTGGGACGGACTTGCTGCGCGGGCGCAGTTGAGCGGCGGCCATGGCCGGGTCGGTGACGCCGCTTTCCGCGCGCATACCTGCGGCCAGGAACGGCACCATCAGGCGCATCACCTGCTCGATGGAGGTGTTGACGCCGAAATCGGTCTCGGCGATGGCGCGCAAGGCTTTGATCCCGGACATGCTGAACGCAGCAGCACCGAGCATGAAGTGCACGCGCCAGAACAATTCGATAGGGGGAATACGCGGGGCCGCCTCGTTCACCAGCAACATGTAGCGACGGAATACTTTGCCGTACATATCTTCGAGGTAACGTCGCAAGTGGCCCTGGCTCTGACTGAACGCCAGGCCCAGCAGGCGCATGAAGATCGACAGATCGTTGCCGCTGCGCGGCTGTACCACCAGGGCTTGCTCGACGAGGATTTCCAGCAGGTCTTCCAGGCTCGGCTTATTCTCAGGCTTGGCCTGGCGCCGCTCCAACTCACGGTCGAGGCTGATGCAGAATGGCCCCAGGAAGCGCGAGAACACCGCCTGAATCAGGGCTTTTTTCGAGCCGAAATGATAGTTCACTGCTGCCAGGTTGACCCCGGCCTTGCTGGTGATAAGCCGCAATGAAGTTTCAGCAAATCCTTTTTCCGCGAACAACTGCTCGGCAGCATCGAGAATGCGTTCAACGGTTTCCGACTGGGCCATGGCTACTCCGCCTGACAAACACTTGTTTGAAACATACGTTTCACCTTGTGCAATGTCAAGCCTGCAGGTCCGTTTTCCGGCCGGTCAGTCACCCGATTCGCACCTATTTAATCACATCTTCCATCGCCTGTAGGCAGCGCTGTCTCCAGGCTTTGCAGGGCCCGACGGATGACCGTCCGGCGGAGTCGGCAAAAACGATGATTGCCAAGCGCAGTTCACTGTATATAATCCCAGTCACTGTATAAAAAGACAGAGCGATCAACATGCTAAAACTGACGCCACGCCAAGCTGAGATTCTCGCTTTTATCAAGCGCTGCCTCGACGACAACGGCTATCCGCCGACCCGGGCAGAAATCGCCCTGGAGCTGGGGTTCAAATCCCCCAATGCTGCCGAAGAACACCTGAAGGCCCTTGCCCGCAAGGGTGCGATCGAAATGACCCCGGGTGCGTCCCGCGGTATTCGTATCCCTGGCTTCGAAGCCAAGGCTGACGAATCGACACTGCCTATCATCGGCCGGGTCGCTGCCGGTGCGCCGATTCTGGCACAACAGCACGTCGAAGAGTCCTGCAACATCAACCCGACCTTCTTCCATCCTCGCGCCGACTATCTGTTGCGGGTCCATGGCATGAGCATGAAGGACGTGGGCATCTTCGACGGCGACCTGCTGGCCGTGCACACCACCCGCGAAGCGCGTAACGGCCAGATCGTCGTGGCCCGCATTGGCGATGAAGTAACGGTCAAGCGCTTCAAGCGCGAAGGCAGCAAAGTCTGGCTGTTGGCAGAAAACCCTGAGTTTTCGCCGATTGAAGTCAACCTGAAGGATCAGGACCTGGTGATCGAAGGCTTGAGTGTCGGCGTAATTCGCCGCTAACGGAGGCATCATGCAGTTCCCACACGCGCGACAACATACACAACTGCCGCTGTTTGAGGCCTTTCTGGCCCAGCCACTTGCACCTATCCTCAGCGAGGCAGTGGAGTCCCCATGGACCGCCCCCGCCGAACCGGAGGTCTTCAGTGAATTGTCGTTGCGCGGTGCTGCCGGGAACTGCCTGAGCTTGCTGGCGCCGATCCTGCGTGAACTGAGCGAGGAACAGGACGCCCGCTGGCTGACCCTGATCGCCCCGCCCTCCAGCCTGACCCAGGCCTGGCTGCGGGACGCGGGCCTGAACCGCGAGCGCATCCTGCTGCTGCAACCACGCGGCGCCCAGAGCGCCCAGCAACTGACCTGCGAGGCATTGCGCCTGGGGCGTAGCCACACCGTCGTCAGCTGGCTGAACCCGCTGGGCGCGTCGGCCAAGCAGCAGTTGATCAGCGCAGCGCGCACAGGCGATGCACAAAGTTTGAATATTCGATTGGGATAAACCCGAGACTGGCGCGCAACGCGTTCTCGGGAGTGGCACAGGTCGTCCGATTGCAGCCTGACGTCAAGTCAGTGCCTGCGATGGACGCAAGGCTTCTACAGAATTGAGAAGCCGATTGAACATTTGAATCTTAAAAAACGCCAAACGGACTCAGTGAAGAACCCGTGGACCGTCGTCTTTTTCAGGTTCGCCTTCAGCCAGGCGCCCCGCCATCTGCACACCCACGCTCAACATGGCTTTTGCCACTTCCACATGCTGGCCTTGCAGGAACGCCTTGGCGTCCTCGGAAAAATCCAAAGTCACCAGAGAACCCTCGTCCTCAGCCCTGCGCAGCTCAATTCGGCCGTCGGGCAATTCAACAATTTCCAGAAAGGACGTTGGCATAAAAATCTGTTCTCCAGGATAGCCCGGCATTATATCAGGCATGAGGGCTGCATCGCTCGGTATCTGAGGCAGCTTGCCGTGCGGCTTGATGAATGGTCAAAGGCCTGCCGAGTACACCCGACTCAGCACTCGTTCAATCCATCCCGAAAGCGGATCGCCAGCTTCTTCAGCTCCTGGCGCCAACTCTCCAGTTCGGCCCGGCTCAGTGGCTCCGGCCCTTCTTCTTCCAGGCTGACCGCAACGATCAGCGGCTGGGTCACATCGCCCTTGGGCTTGTGCGGCACACGCGGCGGCTGGAACATCGCCGAATGGGCAGCCAACAAGCGTGCCAGCCAACTGTCGGGGCTGCGGGCCATTTCCACCAATTCAGCCAACTCAGGAATAGCCAGCGACTCCTGCACCTCACGGGTCAGGATATCCTCGGCCCGCGGCGCATTCGCCTGAGGCAAACGATAGAAGCCGGCAATTTCATGACACAGGCCCAGCAAGGCCCCGTACAGGTGAAACAACGCCGACTCTCGCCCCGCCTGGACCAGCGCGATAGCGTTCATCTCCTTTCCTTCCTCGGCGCGGCCAAGGGCTTCCAGGGACAAACCCGCGAAGTAAATTTTCTGGTTGGTACGGGTATAGAGTTCGTTGGCCATGACGGCAGTCTCCACAACGACATAGATGTGATGCTGGCTGAACAGTGTCAAGGATGAGACAAGTCCACTGCAAGCGCAAACCAAAAGGCCGCCTGTGAAGGCGGCCTTTACTTCAACGCAGGTGCTGGATCAAGCGCCCTGGCGCTTATCCTCGACCTTCCACTTGCCACCATCGTAGAAGGCTTTCCAGCCCGTAGGCTTGCCGTCCACTTCGGTCTGCACGTACTGCTCCTTGGTCTTGCGGCTGTAGCGGATCACGGCCGGGCGACCGTCGGGATCCTTCTTCGGCGCTTCACACAAGAAGTGGTACTTCGGATCGATTTCATCCTTGTGCGGCACGATCTCCAGCACCAGCGGCGCACGGGTTTCGCGGTTTTTCGGGAACTGGCTGGCGGCCAGGAACAAGCCCGAAGCGCCGTCACGCAGGATATAGGTGTCGTTGACCTTCTCGCACTTGAGCTCGGGCATCTTCACCGGGTCCATCTTCGGCGGCGCCGCGTCACCGCTTTTCAGCAGTTTGCGGGTGTTCTTGCAGGTCGGGTTGGTGCAACCGAAGAACTTGCCGAAACGACCGGTCTTGAGCTGCATCTCGCTGCCGCACTTATCGCATTCCAGGCTCGGGCCTTCATAGCCCTTGATGCGATAGGTGCCTTCTTCGATCTCGTAGCCGTTGCAATCGGGGTTGTTACCGCAGATGTGCAGCTTGTGCTTCTCGTCCAGCAGGTAGGCGTCCATGGCCGTGCTGCAGATCGGGCAACGGTGCTTGCCACGCAGCACCAGCGACTCGGATTCACCCTCGTCATCGGCAGCGATTTCATCACCTGGCACCAGGTTGACGGTGGCCTTGCAGCGCTCTTTGGGCGGCAGGCTGTAGCCCGAGCAACCCAGGAACACACCGGTCGACGCGGTACGGATCTGCATTGGACGACCGCAGGTGGTGCACGGAATATCCGTCATCACCGGCTGGTTGGCACGCATGCCGTTTTCCGGGCTCTCGGCTACTTCGAGTTTTTTCTTGAAGTCGCCGTAGAACTCGTCGAGTACGTTTTTCCAGTCGCGCTCGCCCTGGGCCACGTCATCGAGATTCTCTTCCATGCCGGCAGTAAAGCCGTAGTCCATCAGGTTGGAGAAGCTCTCGGACAGACGCTCAGTGACGATATCGCCCATCTTTTCCGAGTAGAAACGACGGTTGTGCAAGGCAACGTAGCCACGGTCCTGGATCGTGGAAATGATCGCCGCATAGGTCGAAGGACGACCGATACCGCGTTTTTCCATTTCCTTGACCAGGCTGGCTTCCGAATAACGGGGTGGTGGCTTGGTGAAATGCTGGCTCGGATCGAGTTTGATCAGTTTCAGCGCATCGCCCTGGGCCATGTCTGGCAGCACGTCGTCATCACCCGGCTTGGCGATTTGCGGCATCACGCGGGTATAGCCGTCGAACTTGAGGATCCGGCCCTTGGCACGCAGCTCGAAGTCACCGGCACCCACTGTGACGGTAGTGGACAGGTATTGCGCCGGCAGCATCTGGCACGCCAGGAACTGGCGCCAGATCAGCTCGTAGAGGCGCTCAGCGTCGCGCTCCATGCCGGTCAGCTTGCTTGGCTCGGTATTGGCGTCGGACGGACGAATCGCTTCGTGAGCCTCTTGTGCGCCTTCCTTGCTGCTGTAGACGTTTGGCTTCTCCGGCAGGTACTTCTTGCCGAACTCGCTTTCAATATAAGTACGCGCCATCGCCACCGCGTCCACCGACAGGTTGGTGGAGTCAGTACGCATATAAGTGATGTAGCCCGCTTCGTACAGACGCTGGGCCATCATCATCGTCTTCTTCACGCCAAAGCCCAGGCGGTTGCTCGCGGCCTGTTGCAGGGTGGAGGTGATGAACGGCGCCGACGGCTTGCTGCTGGTGGGCTTGTCTTCACGCTTGACGATGCTGTAGCTGGAAGCCTTGAGCTTGTCCAGCGCGGCCATGGCCTGGGCTTCGTTGAGCGGCTTGAAGGCCTCGCCTTTCTCGCGGGCCACTTCAAAGCGCACGTTGTTGCCCTTGGCGGTACCGAGGTCCGCGTGGACTTCCCAGTACTCTTCAGGGTTGAACGCACGAATCTCGCGCTCACGCTCCACCACCAGCTTGACCGCTACCGATTGCACACGGCCAGCGGACAGGCCACGGGCGATCTTCGCCCACAGCAGTGGCGAGACCATGTAGCCGACGACGCGGTCGAGGAAGCGCCGCGCCTGTTGGGCATTGACGCGGTCAATGTCCAGCTCGCCCGGCTTGGAGAAGGCTTCCTGGATCGCCTTCTTGGTGATTTCGTTGAACACCACGCGTTTATAGCGGCTGTCATCCCCACCGATGGCTTCGCGCAGGTGCCAGGCAATAGCTTCCCCTTCGCGGTCCAAGTCCGTCGCGAGATAGATGGTGTCAGCATCCTTGGCGAGCCGGCGCAGCTCCTCGATCACCTTTTCCTTGCCCGGAAGGATTTCGTACTTGGCCTTCCAGCCATGATCCGGGTCCACACCCATGCGCGAGACCAGCTGCTTGCGCGCCTTCTCTTTAGGCGAGAGCACCGGACCTTCGCCCGCAGCCGCCTTGCCGCGCTTGGCAGCAGGCTCCTTGCTGGCGCTAGCCGAACCGCTGGTGGGCAGGTCTCGGATATGGCCGATACTCGACTTCACCACGTACTCGTTACCCAAGTACTTGTTGATGGTCTTGGCCTTAGCCGGGGATTCCACAATGACCAGCGATTTGCCCATGGATCGGAAAATTCCTGAATTCGAGAAGAGAAAGGCGGTTGGCGCCTGACGCGGCAACGCTATATATAGTGGCAACACAGTGAGGTCAAGCGCAGCATTGCGCGCAACCTGCCGTTATTGCCCTGAAAAAAGACTGGGTTCGACCTGCACCAAAGCAAAGCGCGGGACCTGCTTGCCGTCAACCTCGACGGTCTCCAGGAACATGCTCAAGGGACGCACCCAAAAGCCGTAATCGCCATACAGTGCTTGGTAGAACACCACTTCTTCCTCGGTCTCGGAGTGCCGTGCCACATTAAAAACGCGGTACTTGGGACCTTTATAATGCTGGTAGAGCCCTGGTTCGACTTTCATGCTCTGACCCTCTTACAAAATTTATTAAAAAAAAATTAAAAATTCCAAAAAACAAAAACCGGGGCACTGGGCCCCGGCTTCCGTCAACCCAACGCTTAGACGCGTTCGAAGACGGTGGAAATGCCTTGGCCGAGACCAATGCACATGGTTGCAACCCCCAGGTTGCCGCCATTTTGCTTCATCACGTTAAGCAAGGTGCCGGAGATACGTGCACCGGAGCAACCGAATGGGTGGCCCAGGGCAATCGCACCGCCGTGCAGGTTAACCTTCTCGTTCATCTTGTCGAGTACTTTCAAATCTTTCAGCACTGGCAGGGCCTGTGCGGCGAAAGCTTCGTTGAGCTCGAAGAAGTCGATGTCGGAGATGCTCAGACCTGCGCGCTTCAAGGCTTTTTGTGTGGCCGGTACTGGACCATAGCCCATGATCGCCGGGTCCACACCCGCTACGGCCATGGAACGGATCACCGCCAGAGGCTGGATCCCCAGGTCCTGGGCACGCTGGGCCGACATCACGATCATGCACGAAGCACCATCAGTGATCTGCGACGACGTACCGGCTGTCACGGTGCCACCCTTTGGATTGAACGCCGGCTTCAAGGCCGCCAGGCTTTCCAGGGTGGTGTCCGGACGAATGGTTTCGTCGTAGTCGAACAGTTTCAGGAAACCGTTCTCGTCGTAGCCGTTCATCGGGATGATTTCATCCTTGAACTTGCCTTCCACAGTCGCCTTGTGGGCCAACTGGTGGGAGCGCAAGCCAAAGGCGTCCTGGGCTTCACGGGTGATGCCATGCATCTTGCCGAGCATTTCCGCAGTCAGGCCCATCATGCCCGAGGCTTTCGCCGCGTACAGCGACATGTGCGGGTTAGGATCGACACCGTGCATCATGCTGACGTGCCCCATGTGCTCCACGCCACCGACCACGAATACATCACCGTTGCCGGTCATGATCGCCTGGGCGGCCGTGTGCAGCGCGCTCATCGACGAGCCACACAGGCGGCTGACGGTCTGGCCGGCCGCGGTGTGCGGGATCTGCGTCATCAAGGAGGCCATGCGCGCGATGTTCCAGCCCTGCTCCAGGGTCTGGTTGACGCAGCCCCAGATCACGTCCTCGACCTCGTTCGGGTCGACCTTGACGTTACGCTCCAGCAACTTGCTGATCAGGTGCGCCGACATATCTTCGGCACGGGTGTTGCGGTGCATGCCGCCCTTGGAGCGGCCCATCGGAGTACGACCGAAGTCGACAATCACGACGTCTCTTGGATTCAAGCTCATAAATATTCTCGCTCTAGTCGTCTGGGCACTTAACCGAAGAAGCTCTGGCCATTCTTGGCCATCTCGCGCAGCTTCGCAGTCGGGTGGTACAGCGGGCCCAGATCAGCGTACTGATCAGCCAGGGCAACGAACTCGGCCACACCGATCGAGTCGATGTAACGCAGCGCACCGCCACGGAATGGAGGGAAACCAATACCGTACACCAGGCCCATATCGGCTTCGGCGGCGGTTTCGACGATGCCGTCTTCCAGGCAACGTACGGTTTCCAGGCACAGGGCGATCATCATCCAGTTGATGATGTCTTCGTCAGACACCTCACGCTGCTCGTAGACGATGGGTGCCAGCACTTCGTGAACCGATGGGTCGGCAACTTTCTTCTGCTTGCCCTTCTTGTCGGTCTCGTAGGCGTAGAAGCCCTTGCCATTCTTCTGGCCCAGGCGCTTGGCTTCGTAGAGTGCATCGACAGCCGAACGACGGTCGTCCTTCATGCGGTCCGGGAAGCCTTCAGCCATGACGTCGCGACCGTGGTGACCGGTGTCGATGCCGACCACGTCCATCAGGTACGCCGGGCCCATGGGCCAGCCGAATTTTTCCATGACCTTGTCGATACGCACAAAGTCCACGCCAGCGCTGACCAGCTTGGCGAAACCGCCGAAGTACGGGAACAGCACGCGGTTGACCAAGAAGCCCGGGCAGTCGTTGACCACGATCGGGTTCTTGCCCATTTTCTTGGCGTAGGCAACGGTGGTGGCAACAGCCAGCTCGCTGGACTTCTCGCCACGGATCACTTCTACCAGCGGCATCATGTGCACCGGGTTGAAGAAGTGCATGCCGACGAAGTTTTCCGGACGCTTGAGGGCCTTGGCCAGCAAGGTGATGGAAATGGTCGAGGTGTTGGACGCCAGGATCGTGTCTTCTTTGACCTGGGCTTCGACTTCAGCCAGTACCGCCTGCTTGACCTTCGGGTTCTCGACAACCGCTTCGACCACCAGGTCGACATGGCCGAAATCACCGTAGGACAGCGTAGGACGAATGCCGTTAAGCACTTCAGCCATTTTCGCAGCGGTCATGCGACCTTTATCAACGCGGCCGACCAGCAGCTTGGCAGCTTCCGCCAGGCCTTGCTCGATACCGTGCTCGTTGATGTCTTTCATCAGGATCGGCGTGCCTTTGGACGCCGACTGATAGGCAATGCCACCGCCCATGATCCCGGCGCCGAGTACGGCAGCCTGTTTTACGTCTTTGGCGATTTCGTCGTAGGCCTTGGCTTTTTTCTTCAGTTCCTGATCGTTCAGGAACAGGCCGATCAAGCTCTGCGCAGCAGAAGTCTTGGCCAGCTTGACGAAGCCGGCAGCTTCGATTTCCAGGGCCTTGTCGCGACCGAAGTTCGCGGCTTTCTGGATGGTCTTGATCGCTTCGACCGGCGCCGGGTAGTTAGGGCCCGCTTGACCGGCCACGAAACCCTTGGCGGTTTCGAACGACATCATTTGTTCGATGGCGTTGAGCTTGAGTTTTTCCAGCTTAGGCTGACGCTTGGCCTTGTAGTCAAATTCGCCGCTGATGGCGCCCTTGATCAGGTTCAGTGCCGCTTCTGCGAGTTTTTCCGGAGCAACCACAGCATCGACGGCGCCGACTTTCAGCGCGTCTTCAGCACGGTTTTCCTTGCCGGCGGCGATCCACTCGATGGCGTTGTCGGCACCGATGATACGCGGCAGGCGCACGGTACCGCCGAAGCCCGGGTAGATACCCAGCTTGACTTCCGGCAGGCCGATTTTCGCGCTGGAAGCCATGACGCGGAAGTCCGCAGCCAGGCACATTTCCAGACCGCCGCCCAGAGCGATGCCATTGATCGCGGCAACGGTCGGCACGTTGAGGTCTTCGAAATCGCTGAAAATCTTGTTGGCTTCGAGGTTGCCAGCCACAAGCTCGGCATCGGGCAGCTTGAAGTTGTCGACGAATTCGGTGATGTCAGCGCCGACGATAAACACGTCCTTGCCGCTGGAGACGATCACACCTTTGATCGATGCATCAGCCTTGATGGTGTCTACGGCCTGACGCAGTTCGTTCAGGGTTAGACGGTTGAACTTGTTGACGGACTCACCCTTGAGGTCGAATTTCAATTCGACGATGCCACTTTCAAGAGCCTTAACCGTGATGGCTTTACCTTCGTAAATCATCAACTGATCTCCACGATATGGAAGCTGAACAGTACACATCGGACGCTGGCCCCTGGTCGGGCATTGATCATTTCGTCAATGCTCACGCCAACGCGCCAGGCACACCCGCCAATGCGATAGTCGGGATTATGTATGAGATGCCTGACAGACAAACACTCAATTCATACGCCCGTTTGATTTGGGTACGCCACCTTCAGCCAAATTCCGACAATTGTCAATCGCCCGAAAGCGCCGTAAAAACGCGACTTTTCAGTCATTTCATAACCGCCAAGGCGAATCAATGCGCAGGTATTCACCTGATCAATAATCCAAAAGAGCCAGCAAAGGCCTGTACAGCGGCGGATATCCGGCTAGGCTAGCCGCATGTGGGAACGCCGGCGCGAATGCGCGGCGCGATGAAACGCAGAATGACCGGCCTGCCTGGCCAACTCCAGCCCGATGATGATGTCGGGCTTTTTATTGCCTCAGGCCAGGGCCTTGAGTAACGCACTGATGGCCTGCAAGTCGCTGGACTCGCCCTTCTCGCCCCAGTACAGGGCGATCATCTGCTTGTCCGCCTCCACTTTGAAGACATTGGCCGGCAGCGTTGCAAAATGCGGCAACAACTTCTCGTCCACGCAGATTTCCTGCCATTGGTTGACCCACACACCCGGCTCCTGCTGCCAGTAAACCCACAGCGCGGGTTTGCTGCCGCGCCGTGGCCGACAGTACTGCGCACAGGGGCTGGGCGGCTCCTGCTTGAGCCAGTGCGGCCATTCCTGGGGCGACAGTTGCATCGCCAGGCCGATGCGTCGCGCCTCCATGCGCAGGGCCATGCGCCCGCTCTGGTGGCGCGAGGGCCGCAGCCATGCCAGAGGGCTCAAGACCACTAGAAGGATTGACACCACTATCCAGACCGTCATATGTGTACTCCCGAATTTCTAGATGAGCGGATTTGACCCCATCCGCTTGAAAGCAGCCATACTGAACTTATTGCAGTCCCCTGGAGGAACGCCTCATGACTTACCAACATATTCTGGTCGCCGTGGATCTGACCGAAGAGTGCGATCCGGTGATCAAGCGCGCCGTGGCCATTGCCGGCGATACCGTGAAGCTGTCCCTGGTGCATATCGTCGAACCCATGGCCATGGCCTTTGGCGGCGACGTACCGATGGACCTTTCGCAACTGCAACAGCAGCAATTCGACCAGGCCAAGGAGCGCCTGGACCGACTGATTGCCAAGTATCCCGCACTGAAAAAAGACCAAAGCCACCTGACTTACGGCCAGCCACGCCAGGAAATCCATCATCTGGCCAAGGAACAGAACTGCGACCTGATCGTGGTCGGCAGCCATGGTCGCCACGGCTTGGCGTTGCTGCTGGGCTCGACCGCCAACGACGTATTGCACGGCGCACCGTGCGACGTACTGGCAGTGAAGCTGGTAAAAAGCTCGTAAGAGCACTGCACATCAGATGTAGGAGCTGGCTTGCCTGCGATAGCAGCCTGTCAGTTGATACATCGGGTGGCTGGCAGACCGCTATCGCCGGCAAGCCAGCTCCTACCTGTTGAAGTGCATTTCGTATAAAAAAACCGGTACTCGTAAGAGCACCGGTTTTTTATTGCGGCTGAATCAATCAGGCATCCAGCTCGGCCCAACGCTCAACCAAGACTTCCAGCTCCTGGTTCAGCTTCTCCAGGGACTCGATGACCTTGGCCGTTTCTGCCGCTGGACGCAGGTAGAAGCCCGCGTCAGCCATGTCGGCCTCCACTGCAGCAATCTGCTTTTCCTTGGCTTCGATCTCACCCGGCAGGGCTTCGAGCTCACGCTGCAGCTTGTAGCTGAGCTTCTTCTTGGCAGCCGGCGCGGCTTCCTGAACCGGCGCGGCGGCAGCCGGTGCAACCACAGCAGAGTTCAAGTCGGCCTTGCCAGACTTGCTCTCGGTCACGCCCAGCAGGCGCGGCGAGCCGCCCTGGCGCAGCCAGTCCTGGTAACCACCGACGTATTCGCGCACCTTGCCTTCACCTTCGAAGACCAGGGTGCTGGTGACCACGTTGTCGAGGAATGCCCGGTCGTGGCTGACCATCAGTACGGTGCCGTTGAAGGTCAGCAGGACCTCTTCCAGCAACTCCAGCGTTTCCACGTCGAGGTCGTTGGTCGGTTCGTCGAGCACCAGCAGGTTGGCCGGTTTGCTGAACAACTTGGCCAGCAGCAGGCGCGCACGCTCGCCGCCAGACAACGCCTTGACCGGCGTGCGCGCACGTTGCGGGCTGAACAGGAAGTCGCCCAGGTAGCTCAACACGTGGCGGCTCTGGCCGTCGATGTCGATAAAGTCGCGGCCTTCGGCGACGTTGTCGATCACGGTCTTTTCAAGGTCCAACTGGTGGCGCAACTGGTCAAAGTAGGCCACGTCGATGCGCGTCCCCTCTTCCACAGTGCCGCTGGTCGGTTGCAGACCGCTGAGCATCAGCTTGAGCAGGGTGGTCTTGCCGGTACCGTTGGCACCCAGCAGGCCGATGCGGTCGCCGCGCTGCAGGACCATGGAGAAGTCTTTGATCAGGAACGGGCCATCCGGGTGATGGAAGCTGACGTTCTCCAGGACCATCACCTGCTTGCCCGACTTGTCGGCGGTATCGAGCTGGATATTGGCCTTGCCGGTGCGCTCGCGACGTTCGCTGCGCTCCACACGCAAGGCTTTCAGGGCCCGTACACGGCCTTCGTTACGGGTGCGGCGGGCCTTGATGCCCTGGCGGATCCACACTTCTTCCTGGGCCAGCTTCTTGTCGAACAGCGCGTTGGCGGTTTCTTCAGCGGCCAGGGTGGCTTCTTTGTGCACCAGGAAGCTGGCGTAGTCGCCGTTCCAGTCGATCAGGCCGCCGCGATCCAGCTCGAGGATGCGCGTGGCGAGGTTCTGCAGGAAAGAACGGTCGTGCGTGATGAACAGCACGGCGCCCTGGAAGTCTTTGAGGGCTTCTTCAAGCCAGGCAATCGCGCCGATGTCCAGGTGGTTGGTTGGTTCGTCGAGCAGCAGCAGGTCCGGCTCGGAAACCAGGGCCTGGGCCAGCAGCACACGGCGACGCCAGCCGCCGGACAATTCGGCGAGGGTCTTGTCGGCCGGCAGTTGCAGGCGGCTCAGGGTGCTGTCGACCAATTGCTGCAAGCGCCAGCCATCACGGGCTTCGAGGTCTTGCTGGACTTGCATCAGTTTGTCCAGGTCGGCATCGGTGACGCAGTTCTGCGCCAGGTGATGGTATTCGGCAAGCAATGCGCCCACACCGTCGAGGCCTTCGGCAACCACGTCGAACACGGTCCGTTCGTCGGCCACCGGCAATTCTTGCGGCAATTCGCCGATCTTCAGGCCCGGGGCGCGCCACACGGAGCCGTCATCGGGCTTCTGGTCGCCTTTTACCAGCTTCATCATGCTGGACTTGCCGGTGCCGTTGCGGCCGATGATGCACACCCGCTCACCACGGGCGATCTGCCAGGACACCTTGTCCAACAACGGCATAGCGCCGAAAGCAAGGGACACATCGCTGAATTTGAGCAGGGTCATACGCTTCTCCAAAAACTGGGCGCGCATTCTACCTGAATTGGGGGGTGAAGCGGCCGGCATTTTCGTGCCCGACACGTTCTGTAGGACATTTCTTGAGAACTTCAGCGAAGCAGCCAGCAAAGCTTTCACCGGCTGTAGGCAAAAGGCTAAGCTAGGGGTAATCAGTGTCGGCGGCGCCGGCACTAGTCCTGATTTCTTTGCACGGACGTCTCATGCGCAGTCGCCTTTTCAGCTTTTTATCTTGCCTGCTTCTTTCCTCCACCGCCGTCCAGACCGCCCAGGCCGTGGACCTGACCACCCAACGCCAATATTACGACCAAGCCAAGCGCGCCCTGGCCAAAGGTGACACCGGGCCGTACATGCAATACAGCCAGGCCCTGGCCGACTATCCGCTGACGCCTTACCTGGCCTATGACGAACTGACCGCCCGCCTGAAGTCCGCGAGCAACCAGGAAATCGAACAGTTCCTGGCCAAACATGGCGACCTGCCCCAGGCCAACTGGATGAAACTGCGCTGGTTGCGCTGGCTGGCCGAGCGTGGCGATTGGCAGACCTTTGAAAAGTACTACGACGCCAAGCTCAATTTCACCGAACTGGACTGCCTCCACGGCCAATACCAGTTGAGCCACAACCTCAAGGCCGAAGGCTACAAGACCGCCGAAGCCCTGTGGATGACCGGTAAATCCCAACCCGCCGCCTGCGATGCCACCTTTGGCCAATGGGCCGCCGCCGGGCAATTGACCGAACAGAAAATCTGGGACCGCACCAAGCTGGCCGCCGAAGCCCGTAACTATGCGCTGGCCAACAGCCTGGTGAAAACCTTGCCCACCCTGGGCGCCCAGGGCCGCTTGATGGTGGATGTGGCGCAAAAGCCCGCCATGCTCAGCGACCCATCACGCTTCCTGCCGGCCACCGAGGCCATGTCCGACGCCGTCGGCCTGGGCTTGCGCCGCCTGGCGCGCCAGGATCCGGAACAAGCCATGGCCCTGCTGGATGGGTATGCCAGCAGCATGCACTTCTCCCGTGACGAAAAAGTCTCCATCGCCCGGGAAATCGGCCTGACCCTGGCGCGCCGCTACGACCCGCGCGCCCTGGATGTGATGACCAAATACGACCCGGAGCTGCGTGACAACACCGTCTCCGAATGGCGCCTGCGCCTGCTGCTGCGCCTGGCCCGCTGGGAAGATGCCTACCAGTTGACCCGCAAGCTGCCCCAGGACCTGGCCACCACCAACCGCTGGCGCTACTGGCAGGCCCGCGCCCTGGAACTGGCCGAGCCGAAGAACCCCCATGCACTGGTGCTGTACAAGGGCCTGGCAAAGGAGCGGGATTTTTATGGTTTCCTTGCCGCGGATCGCTCCCAGGCCCCGTATCAACTCAATAATCAGCCGCTGGTCATGAGCCAGGCGCTGGTCAACAAGGTGCGCAATACCCCGGGTGTACGCCGCGCCCTGGAATTTTATGCCCGTGGCCAGATCGTCGACGGCCGCCGCGAGTGGTATCACGTCAGCCGCCACTTCAACCGTGACGAAATGGTTGCCCAAGCCAAGCTTGCCTACGACATGAAGTGGTACTTCCCGGCGATCCGCACCATCAGCCAGGCCAAGTACTGGGACGACCTGGATATCCGTTTCCCCATGGCCCACCGCGACACTCTGGTGCGTGAAGCCAAGGTCCGTGGCCTGCATTCGAGCTGGGTGTTTGCCATTACCCGTCAGGAAAGCGCGTTTATGGATGACGCCCGCTCCGGCGTCGGCGCCAGCGGCCTGATGCAACTGATGCCCGCCACCGCCAAGGAAACCGCGCGCAAGTTCAGCATCCCGCTGGCGTCACCGCAGCAGGTGCTGGACCCGGACAAGAATATCCAACTCGGCGCCGCCTACCTGAGCCAGGTGCACAGCCAGTTCAACGGCAACCGCGTGCTCGCCTCCGCGGCCTACAACGCCGGCCCTGGCCGCGTACGCCAATGGCTGCGCGGCGCCGACCACCTGAGTTTCGACGTGTGGGTGGAGAGCATCCCGTTCGACGAAACCCGCCAGTATGTGCAGAACGTGCTGTCTTATTCGGTGATCTACGGGCAGAAGCTCAACTCGCCACAGCCGCTGGTGGACTGGCACGAACGTTATTTTGATGACCAGTAACAGCCGGTAGATGCTGCCCGCTTGAAGCTGCAAGTGCCCGCGTTGTGAGACGCGGGCATTTTTTTAGGGTTCGTCGTGGCCATCGCTGAATTGCAGGGCCGCCAGCCGCGCATACAGCGGGTTGCTGGCAATCAGCTGCTGATGGGTGCCCACTGCGACCAATTTCCCTTGATCCATCACCGCAATCCGGTCGGCGTTTTTTACCGTGGCCAAGCGGTGGGCGATCACCAGGGTGGTACGCCCCTGCATCAGTTGCGGTAACGCCTGCTGGATCAAATGCTCGCTCTGCGCGTCCAGGGCGCTGGTGGCCTCGTCCAGCAACAGAATAGGCGCATCCACCAGCAAGGCCCGGGCAATGGCCAGGCGTTGGCGCTGACCACCGGAAAGGCCCAGGCCGCCATCCCCCAGATGGGTCTGGTAACCGTCAGGCATTTGCAGGATGAAGTCGTGGGCATGGGCAATGCGCGCCGCTTCTTCGACCTGGGCAAAACTGGCCTGCGGGTTGCCGTAGCGGATGTTGTCTTCGACGCTGCCAAAAAACAGCGCCGGGCTCTGGGACACCAAGGCAAAGCAGCGGCGCAGGTCCAGCGGGTCGAGATCGGTCAGCGGCTGGCCTTCGAGCAGCACCTGCCCCTGCTGCGGGTCATAGAAACGCAACAGCAAGTCGAACAGGGTGGACTTACCCGCCCCGGACGGGCCGACCAGAGCCAGGGTTTCGCCGGCCTTGACGCTCAGGTTCAGGCCTTCGATGGCATAGCGGTCGGGACGCGAGGGGTAGGAGAAATACAGGTCTTGCAGCTCCAGACGGCCACTGACCCGCTGCGGCAACTTGATCGCGCCAGTCGCCGGCGCCTGGATGTCATTGCTCGACTGCAACAGCTCGGCGATCCGCTCTGCCGCCCCGGCAGCCCGTTGCAACTCGCCGATCACTTCGCTCAAGGTGCCAAAGGCGCTGCCGACGATCAGGCTGTAGAACACAAAGGCCGCCAGCTCACCGCCGGAGATGCGCCCGGCAATCACATCCATGCCGCCCACCCACAGCATCACGCCGACGGCACCCAGCACTAGCACAATCACCAGGGTGATCAGCCAGGCACGCTGGACGATGCGTTTGCGCGCCGTGGTGAACGCCTCCTCCACCGTCCGCGCGAAGCGCTGCTCATCCTGCACCTGATGGTTGTAGGCCTGCACGGTCTTGATCTGGCCCAGGGTCTCGGACACGTAGCTGCCGACGTCGGCAATCCGGTCCTGGCTCTGGCGCGACAGGCTGCGCACGCGGCGACCGAAGATCAGGATCGGCGCCAGCACCAGCGGCAGCGCCACCACCACAATGCTGGTGAGCTTGGGGTTGGTGATAAACAGCAACACAATCCCGCCGATCACCATCAACGCGTTGCGCAGGAACAAGGACAAGGATGAGCCGATCACCGATTGCAGCAATGTGGTGTCGGCGGTCAAGCGCGACTGGATTTCCGAGCTGCGGTTGTGCTCGTAGAACCCCGGATGCAGGTAGATCAGGTGGTTGAACACCAACCGACGAATGTCCGCCACCACCCGCTCGCCGATCCACGACACCAGGTAAAAGCGCGCAAACGTGCCCACCGCCAGGCCCAGCACGAGGATCATGAACAGGCCGATGGACTGGTTGAGCAGGTGCGGCGATTGGGTCATAAAGCCCTGGTCCACCAACAGCCGAATACCCTGGCCCATGGACAAGGTAATGCCTGCGGTGACGATCAGCGCGAGCAAGGCGCCGACGGCCTGCCAGCGATAGGGGGCAATAAAGCGGGTGGCCAGGCGAATGGCGCGGCGTTGACGGGCTGAAAGCATGGAAAGCATCACCTGAGGAAGACAACCCCAAGCCTACACTGCAATCGGATTGAACTTGGGCAAATCACAATGAGTCAGGTTAATTATGCCCGGCAAGACTAGGCCCTAGAGGCTATCGGTCTAAACTCCGGCTGGAAATCCAGCGTGATTTCTGCTGGAGTGGGCATTCGATCCGTCGACGGGCCATGGAGTTGTAACAGCTCGGTCACGCGGGGGAATTAGAGTAGGTACACAACCTGATGAGGAGACAGGCCATGTCCTTGCAAACCAGCAGCACTGACAAAGTTGAAGTAATCCGCCAGCCACAGCAGTTGCCTTGCTCGTACATCGATGCACAAGGCCGTGAAGTGCAGATTACCGAAGAGATGATCCAGGGCGCCTGCGCCGAACTGGAGCAGAAACTGGTCAAGCCTGCCCAGCAAGGCTGATACGCCCCAGCTCTTTCAGACCCGGCCCAGGTGGCCGGGTTTTTTATGCCTGCGCTATGTCGATCAGCAAAGGCTTGCGCCCAAGCTGGTGACGAGGGTCTGCAAGGCGGCCGACTCACCGCTGATCCGCACCTTCAAGCCGTCAATCTCGCGGCGGTCCGGGTAGTGCTTGCGCAGCAGGTCGAACGCCTTGCGCTGCTCCTCCACAGTGCCCACGAGGCTGCGGCGGAAATCTGCATCATCGCGCCGCGGGTCGTAGACGCTGCGGCACAGCGTCGCCAGGGCCCAGGCCGGGTCGGTGCTGGCATTGAGGTTAACCTCCGCCAGCCAAGGCTCAGGCAGCAAGTCACTCAACTGAATGCTCGCCGGCTGCCCAAGGTGCGCGCACAGCGCCTGGTAGATCTGCGCTGTGCCGCGCTGCTTGCCGTCCAGGCTGTAGCCGGCGATATGCGGGGTCGCCAGCACGCACAACTCGGCCAGCTCGACATCCACTTCGGGCTCGCCTTCCCACACATCCAGCACCGCCTGCAGGTCTTCGCGGTCCAGCAACACCTCGCGCAACGCCGCGTTATCCACCACCGGGCCGCGGCTGGCGTTGATCAGCCAGGTACCCGGCTGCAACTGCTCCAGGCGCTGGCGATCCAGCAGGTGCCAGGTCGAGCCACTGCCGGATTTTTTCAGCGGGGTATGCAGGCTGATCACGTCACATTGCTCGATGATCTGTTCCAGGCTGACGTAATCACCGTCTTCGGCGACCTGGCGTGGCGGATCGCAGACCAGCACTTTCCAGCCCAGGCCCTTGAGCACCTTGACCAGGCGCCCGCCCACTTCACCGGCACCGACGATGCCATACGTCCGCTGGTTCAGGTCTGCGCCCTCGATTTCAGCCAGGGTCAACAGGCTGCCCAGCACATAATCCACCACCCCCCGGGCGTTGCAACCCGGCGCGCTAGACCATTGGATACCGGCCCGCTGAAAGTAATCGAGGTCCAGGTGATCGGTGCCGATGGTGCAGGTGCCGACGAACCGTACCGGCGTGCCTTCCAGCAGCGCGCGGTTGACGTTGGTCACCGAGCGCACCAGCAGCACATCGGCCTGTTCAATGGCGGCGCGGTCAATGGCCCGACCGGGCACGCGGCGGATCTCGCCAAACCCTTCGAAGAACGCATCGAGCAGCGGGATATTTTCGTCGGCAACAATCAGCATGGCAGGCTCCTTTGGCGGACCCGCAGTGTACAGGCACCAGCCTGCGGCGCGTTTACAAATCCGCTACACAGGTATTTTCCTGACCCATCCGTCAAGGCGTAGAATGCGCCGTCCTGAGTTCTCCCTTATCGGACATCTGTACGTGAACACTGCCACCACAACCCTCTCCCGCCCTGCCCGCGTTCGCCGGGAAGTCCACAGCCTGCTGGCGCTGGCCCTGCCGATCATGATCGGGCAACTGGCAACCACCGCCATGGGTTTTGTCGATGCGGTGATGGCCGGGCGCGTCAGTGCGCGAGACCTGGCGGCGGTGGCCCTGGGTAACTCCATCTGGATTCCGGTGTATCTGTTGATGACCGGCACCTTGCTGGCCACCACCCCAAAAGTCGCGCAGCGCTTTGGCGCCGGCAGCCACGCCGAGATCGGCCCGCTGGTGCGCCAGGCGTTGTGGTTGGCGCTGGTGGTGGGAGGCACCGCATCATTGCTGCTGATCAGTGCCGAACCGATCCTGCATGCGATGAACGTTGATCCCGAGCTGATCGCCCCCTGCATGGGCTACCTGCACGGCATCGCGGCGGGCATGCCGGCGGTGGCGCTGTACTACGTGCTGCGCTGCTTCAGTGACGGCCTGGGCCGCACGCGCCCAAGCATGCTCCTTGGCCTGGGCGGGCTGGCGTTGAATATTCCACTGAACTACGTGTTCATCTATGGCCATTTCGGTGTGCCGGCCATGGGCGGCGTGGGCTGCGGCTGGGCCACCGGGATTGTGATGTGGGCAATGATGCTGGGCTTCGTCGGGTGGACCCGCTGGGCCCCGGCCTATCACGCCAGCGAGCTGTTCAAACGCTTCGACTGGCCGAAATGGTCGGTGATCAAGCGTATCCTGAGCATCGGCCTGCCGATTGGCATCGCCGTATTTGCCGAGTCGAGCATCTTTGCGGTGATCGCCCTGCTGATCGGCAGCCTGGGCGCAACCGTGGTCGCCGGGCATCAGATCGCCCTGAACTTCAGTTCCCTGGTGTTCATGATCCCCTACTCCCTGAGCATGGCTGTGACCGTGCGGGTCGGCCAGGCCCTGGGCCGTGGCGAACCCCGTGAAGCGCGCTTCGCCGCTGGCGTGGGGATGGGCACCGCACTGGCCTATGCCTGCCTATCGTGCAGCCTGATGCTGTTGTTTCGCGAGCAGATCGCCACGATCTACACCGCCGACCCGCAGGTGGTCCAGGTGGCGGCGATGCTGATTGTGTTTGCGGCGCTGTTCCAGTTCTCGGATGCGATCCAGGTGACGGCCGCCGGCGCGTTGCGTGGCTACCAGGACACCCGGGTGACCATGGTCCTGACCCTGTTCGCCTATTGGGGCCTGGGCCTGCCGGTGGGTTACTTGCTGGGGCTGACCGACTGGCTGGGCCAGCCCAGCGGCCCGAGCGGCTTGTGGCAGGGCCTGATCGTCGGCCTCAGTTGCGCGGCGGCGATGCTGGTGGTGCGCCTGTCACGCAGTGCGCGCAAGCGCATCCGCACGGCGGTTTAAGCGAGCTTCTTGCGGATCCAGTACAGGTAAGTCCCCGCCTCTTCGCGCTGTTCCACCAGTTCATGGTCCAGGAACACGCAGAACTTGGGGATATCGCGGCGGGTCGAGGGATCGGTCGCGATCACCTTGAGCAGGCCGCCGGGCGCCAGGTCACGGATGTGCTGGTGCAGCATCATTACCGGCTCCGGGCAGTTGAGGCCGGTGGCGTCGAGGGTGCCGTCGACGGCAGGGTCAAAAATGTCGCTCATCACTCACTCCTACAAGGTCGTCTTTAGCGGGCCTTGGGTTTCTTTACGTCCAGGCGGCGCAGGTGGCAGGTCACTTCCTCACGGTCGTGGTACAGCTGCTTGCAACCGATTTCTACCCGGATGCCCCGCGCCTTGAAGCCTTCTTCGATGCGCTCCAGCAGGCGTTTTACTTCGGCGTAGCGCTGTTTCATCGGCAACTTGAGGTTGACCACCGCTTCGCGGCAATGCCCCTCGCCAATCCAGGTTTCCAGCAGGGCCGCGTTACGCGCCGGTTTCTCAACGATATCGCAGACCATCCAGTCCACCGGCTGCTTGGGGGTGAAGGTAAAACCATCCGCCATCAAGTGTTGCACCAGGCCAGTGTCCATCAGGCTTTCGGCCATGGGGCCGTTATCAATCGCCGTCACCAGCATGCCGCGATTGACCAACTGCCAGGTCCAGCCGCCTGGCGCTGCGCCGAGGTCTACGCCGGTCATGTCGCCGTGCAGGCGCTCGTCCCACTGGTCGCGGGGGATAAAGTGGTGCCAGGCCTCTTCCAGCTTCAAGGTCGAGCGGCTGGGCGCGTCACGGGGGAATTTCAGGCGCGGGATGCCCATCGGCCACATCGCCGAGTTGTTTGACTCGGCCAGGCCCATAAACACTTCGCGACCGCTCTTGAAGGTCAGCAGCAGGCGCGGCTTGCTCGGGTCTTCGACCAGTTTGCCGGCGGCCAGCAGGGCCTTGCGCAGATGCACTTCGAATTTCTTGCAGAAGTTCGACAGTTCCTTGCCGTCGTTGGTATCGACCATCTCCAGCCACAGGCTGCCGCATACCGGGAGATCCCGCAGGTGCGCGAGGATCACGCTGATGCGGTCGGTTTCCGGCAAGTCGATGAACACCCCACGCGCCCACTGCCTTGGGAAGATCAGCTCGGCAAAGCGTTGGCCGCGCATCAGGCGCTGGGCGCCGTCTTCTTCGGTGCAGACAAATTCGGCGCAGGCGCTGCCGGTCTTGGCCTTGGCATAGCCGGAAACGTTCAGGCGCGCGGCGTGTTCCGCGATCTCGGAACAGACTTCGCCTTCAAAACCCGGGCGGCAGTGCATAAAAAGGGTGTTCATTGAATCTCCTGGCAACTGGCTTGCTCTATCGCAATGCCTGTCATGAAAACGCGCGCATGATAGCTGAGTTCGGAACCTTGGACTTGCCCATAGAGTCCAGTAATTAGCCTGCTACTGAAAACCGGGCTAGCTTATAAGCTCTGTTCGTCCCGTCAGGTCCGTAGCCGTGCGGACCATAAGGAGTCATGTAATGTCATCCGTTGATAGCCTGAGAACCCTTAAGACCCTGCAAATCGACAACAAGACCTACCACTACTTCAGCCTGCCCGAAGCCGCCAAGAGCCTGGGAGACCTGGACAAGTTGCCGATGTCCCTCAAGGTGCTGCTGGAAAACCTGCTGCGCTGGGAGGACGACAAAACCGTCACCGGCGCCGACCTCAAGGCCCTTGCCGCCTGGCTCAAGGAGCGCCGCTCCGATCGCGAAATCCAGTACCGCCCGGCCCGGGTATTGATGCAGGACTTTACCGGCGTACCCGCCGTGGTCGACCTGGCCGCCATGCGCGCCGCCGTGGCCAAGGCCGGTGGCGATCCGCAGCGCATCAACCCGCTGTCGCCGGTGGACCTGGTGATTGACCACTCGGTGATGGTCGACAAGTTCGGCAATGCCGACGCCTTCGAGCAAAACGTCGATATCGAAATGCAGCGCAACGGCGAACGTTATGCGTTCCTGCGCTGGGGCCAGAGCGCCTTTGATAATTTCAGCGTCGTGCCGCCGGGTACCGGCATCTGTCACCAGGTCAACCTGGAGTACCTGGGCCGCACCGTGTGGACCAAGGACGAAGATGGCCGCACCTACGCCTTCCCCGACACCCTGGTGGGCACCGACTCCCACACCACCATGATCAACGGCCTCGGCGTGCTGGGCTGGGGCGTGGGCGGTATCGAGGCAGAAGCGGCGATGCTCGGCCAGCCGGTGTCTATGCTGATCCCGGAAGTGATCGGCTTCAAGCTCACCGGCAAATTGAAAGAAGGCATCACCGCCACCGACCTGGTACTGACGGTCACGCAGATGCTGCGTAAAAAAGGCGTAGTGGGCAAGTTCGTCGAGTTCTATGGCGACGGCCTCGCCGACCTGCCCCTGGCCGACCGCGCCACCATCGCCAACATGGCCCCGGAATACGGCGCCACCTGCGGCTTTTTCCCAGTGGATGACGTGACCCTGGACTACCTGCGCCTGTCGGGCCGGCCTACCGCCACCGTCAAGCTGGTCGAGGCCTATACCAAGGCCCAGGGCCTGTGGCGCAACGCCGGCGAAGAACCGGTGTTCACCGACAGCCTGGCCCTCGACATGGGCACTGTCGAGGCCAGCCTGGCCGGGCCGAAACGCCCACAGGACCGGGTCTCGCTGCCGGATGTGAGCCAGGCCTTCAGCGACTTCCTCGACTTGCAGTTCAAGCCTGCCAGCAAGGAAGAAGGTCGCCTGGAAAGTGAAGGCGGTGGCGGTGTTGCGGTGGGCAATGCCGACCTGGTGGGTGAAGCCGACTACGACTTCGAAGGCCAGACCTATCGCCTGAAAAACGGCGCGGTGGTGATTGCGGCGATTACTTCGTGCACCAACACCTCCAACCCGAGCGTGATGATGGCCGCCGGCCTGGTCGCGAAAAAAGCCGTGGAAAAGGGCCTGAGCCGCAAGCCCTGGGTAAAGAGCTCGCTGGCGCCCGGCTCCAAGGTGGTCACCGACTACTACAACGCCGCCGGCCTGACCCCCTACCTGGACCAACTGGGCTTCGACCTGGTGGGCTATGGCTGCACTACCTGCATCGGCAACTCCGGGCCGCTGCCTGAGCCTATCGAGAAAGCCATTCAGCAAGCCGACCTGACGGTAGCGTCGGTGCTGTCCGGCAACCGAAACTTCGAAGGCCGCGTGCACCCGCTGGTGAAAACCAACTGGCTGGCCTCGCCACCGCTGGTGGTGGCCTATGCCCTGGCCGGGACCGTGCGCATTGATATCAGCAGCGAACCCCTGGGCACCGGCAAGGATGGCCAGCCGGTCTACCTGCGCGATATCTGGCCCAGCAGCCAGGAGATCGCCGACGCGGTGGCCCAGGTCAGCACCAGCATGTTCCACAAGGAATACGCCGAGGTGTTTGCCGGTGACGCACAGTGGCAAGCCATTGAAGTGCCGCAGGCCGCGACTTATGTGTGGCAGGAAGACTCCACCTATATCCAGCACCCGCCGTTCTTCGATGACATCGCCGGGCCGCTGCCGGTGATCAAGGATGTGCAGGGCGCCAATATCCTGGCCCTGCTTGGCGACTCGGTGACCACCGACCACATCTCCCCTGCCGGCAATATCAAGGCCGACAGCCCTGCCGGACGCTACCTGCGCGAACAGGGTGTGGAACCGCGGGACTTCAACTCCTACGGCTCGCGCCGCGGCAACCATGAAGTGATGATGCGCGGCACCTTCGCCAACATCCGCATCCGCAACGAAATGCTCGGCGGCGAAGAAGGGGGCAACACCCTCTACATTCCTACCGGCGAGAAGATGCCGATCTACGATGCGGCCATGAAATACCAGGCATCCGGCACGCCATTGGTGGTGATCGCCGGCCAGGAATACGGCACCGGCTCCAGCCGCGACTGGGCCGCCAAGGGCACCAACTTGCTGGGGGTCAAGGCGGTGATCGCCGAGAGCTTCGAGCGCATCCACCGCTCCAACCTGGTGGGCATGGGCGTGCTGCCGTTGCAGTTCAAGCTGGACCAGAACCGCAAGGCCCTGCAACTGACCGGCAAGGAGAAGATCGACATCCTCGGCCTGACCCATGCCGAGATCGAGCCACGTATGAACCTGACGCTGGTGATTACCCGCGAAGATGGCCGTAGCGAGAAGGTCGAGGTGCTGTGCCGGATCGACACCCTCAATGAAGTTGAGTACTTCAAGGCGGGCGGGATTCTGCACTATGTATTGCGTCAGCTGATTGCTTCATAACGCGTCAAGCCATACAAAACACCGCCTTCGGGCGGTGTTTTCATTTTTGCCTCCAGGTACCGCCGCTATAATACGCACCCGTTGCAAGAACCGGCTTGCCGGTTCCTGCAAAAGCAATTGCGTCATTTTTAACGTCACAAGGATTTTCAATGCCCGTTTTACCCTGGCTGTACCTGGCACTTCTATCCATCGGCTATGCACTGGCCCTGGCCTACGGGCAACTGGGTTTACTGGCCCTGGTGTCCATCGGCCTATTGCTGGTGGCAGGTTACGCCGTGCGCCAACAACACATCCCATGGGCGCGCTACCTTGGCCATGGCTTGTTTATCGTGCTGGCCCTGGGCCTGGCGATGCACTGGCTGCCCGGTTTCTACAACGGTCGCGGGATCGACCCGCAGCGCTTCAGCGCCGATGCCGTGCCCTTCTCGATGTACCTGAACCAGGACAAACCGTTGATTGGTTTCTGGCTGCTGCTGGTCTGCCCGTGGATCGTCGCTCGCCGCCCGTTGCGCCTGTCGATCTATGCCACGGCCCTGGCCTTGACCCTGACCACCATCGCCGCCCTCGGCGGGGCGGTGCTTCTGGGCATTATCAGTTGGGCGCCCAAATGGCCGGACCAGGCTTGGCTCTGGGTGTTGAACAACCTGTTACTGGTGACCCTGGTTGAGGAAGCACTGTTTCGCGGCTATATCCAGGGCGGCCTGAGCCGGCGCTTCAAGCAACTGCCTTATGGCGAAAACCTCGCCTTGCTGCTGGCCTCGCTGCTGTTTGGCCTGGTGCATGTGGGCGCGGGTTGGCAATGGGTGCTGCTGGCCAGTATCGCCGGCGCGGGGTATGGCCTGGCCTACCGCTTCGGCGGCCTGGGCGCAGCGATTGCCACACACTTTGGCTTGAACCTGCTGCATTTCGGGCTGTTTACCTACCCGATGCTGGCGGGCTGAGCCGCCACTCTGCACTGAACACAAAGCCGCCTTCGGGCGGCTTTTGTGTGTTCGGGGTTCGATAAAACCTAGCCGTACGGTCAGTGGTCGCACCTACCCCCGTTCGGCAGAATGCCTAGGAGCTTTCGTACTCACCCAACCAGCAGAGCTTTCAATTGCCGGGACTGCGATGAGGGAACCCACGCCTGTGTGTCAGGTACCCAATAAGAACCCACGCCCATGACTCTCAAGACCCTGTCCATCTTCGGTACTCGTCCGGAGGCCATAAAAATGGCGCCGCTGGCGATCCAACTGGCAGCTGATGCCGATTTCGACGCAAGAATCTGTGTCACCGCGCAGCATCGCGAGATGCTGGACCAAGTGCTTGAGCTGTTTGAGCTGGTACCTGATTACGACCTGAACATCATGAAGGCAGGCCAAAACCTGACGGATGTGACCACGGCCATCATCCAGGGGCTGCAGGCGGTGCTGGATGACTTCAAACCGGATGTGATCCTGGTTCACGGCGACACCGCCACCACCTTCGCCGCCAGCCTGGCGGCCTATTACCGGCAGATCCCGATTGCCCACATCGAGGCCGGGCTGCGCACCAACGACCTGTACTCGCCCTGGCCGGAAGAAGGCAATCGGCGCCTGACCGGCAGTCTGGCGACGATCCACTTTGCGCCCACGCAAACATCCCGGCAAAACCTGCTCAATGAAGGCGTAGCCCCGGACAGCATCCATGTCACGGGCAACACCGTGATTGATGCGCTGCTCAGTACGGTGGAGAAACTGGTGCCGATCCGCGCCAGGCTTGATCGGCAGTTTGCCTTCCTGCCCCTGGGGCAACGCATGGTGCTGGTGACGGGTCATCGCCGCGAGAACTTTGGCGAAGGTCTGGAGCGTATCTGCCAGGCCCTGGCTCACAGCGCCCGGTGCTTTCCGGACGTGGCCTTTGTTTACCCCGTGCACCTGAACCCCAACGTACAGCAGCCGGTGAAACGTCTGCTGGCGGGGATCGACAACGTGTACCTGATCGCCCCCCAGGATTACTTGCCCTTCGTGTACCTGATGACCCGCGCCCACCTGATCCTGACCGATTCGGGCGGCATCCAGGAAGAAGCACCCGCCCTGGGCAAGCCGGTGCTGGTGATGCGCGAGACCACAGAGCGCCCCGAAGCGGTCGCGGCAGGCACCGTCAGGCTGGTAGGCACCGACATCGGTTGCATCACCCATCACCTCAACCAATTGCTGGAGAACGAGGCCGAGTATCGGCAAATGAGCATCGCCCATAACCCTTATGGCGACGGTAACGCTTGCCTGCGTATTCGGGCAGCGCTACTGGACCTTCCACAAAAAAACGAGGCCGCCGCATGAGTGTCGAGAAGATTTGCGTCATCGGCCTGGGCTACATCGGCCTGCCAACCGCAGCCATTTTTGCCTCGCGCAAAAAACAGGTGGTCGGCGTGGATATCAACCCGCGCATCGTGGACATCATCAATCGCGGGGCCGTGCATATTGTCGAGCCCGGGCTGGAGCTGCTGGTTCACGCGGTGATCACCCAAGGCTACCTGCGGGCAACCACCACGGTGGAACCTGCGCAGGCGTTCCTGATCGCCGTCCCCACGCCATTCAAGGACAACCATGAACCCGACCTGAGCTATATCCGGGCAGCGGTCGAAACCCTGGCCCCGGCGCTGAAAAAACGCGACCTGGTCATCCTCGAGTCCACTTCCCCGGTGGGCACCACCGAGCGCATGGCCCAGTGGCTTGCCCGGGCGCGCCCCGACCTGACCTTCCCGGCAACCCACGGCGAAGCCAGCGATATCCGCATCGCCCACTGCCCGGAGCGTGTGTTGCCGGGCCATGTACTACGCGAACTGGTGAGCAATGATCGGATCATCGGCGGCCTGACGCCGGCCTGTTCGGCCGCTGCTGCCCAGTTGTACCAGACGTTCGTCGAAGGCCAGTGCCTTGTGACCGACGCGCGTACGGCAGAAATGTGCAAGCTCACGGAAAACAGCTTTCGCGACGTCAATATTGCCTTCGCCAATGAGCTGTCAATGATCTGCGCACAGTTGAGGATCAACCCTTGGGAGCTGATTCGCCTGGCCAACCATCACCCGCGGGTGAACATCCTCCAGCCAGGTCCGGGTGTGGGCGGGCACTGCATTGCCGTCGATCCGTGGTTCATCGTCAGCCAGACCCCGGAACTGGCGCGCCTGATCCGTACGGCCCGCGAGGTCAATGAGTATAAGCCGCAGTGGGTGATCCAACAGGTCAAGCTGGCGTTGGCCACGCTGCTGCTCAAGCGTACCGACCTGCAGGCAGGCAGCGTACGGATCGCCTGCTATGGCCTGGCGTTCAAGGCCGATATCGACGACCTGCGTGAAAGCCCCGCCCTGGGTATCGCCCGGCAACTGGGCAAGGAGCTGGGGGTAAAACTGCTGCTGGTAGAACCGAACATCGAGGGGCTGCCCGCCGACATGGCGATGCACGCGCTGACCGATACCACCGACGCCCTCGAGCGGGCGCAGATTCATGTCGTGCTGGTCAGGCATCGCGAATTCATGTCGATGCCCGCCCTGCGCGATGGCCTTCTGGTGATTGATGCTGCCGGCGTGCTGGCGGCTTGAGAACGAATCAAGGATGAATGCGATGGAACGCGCCTTACACAAGCAACTGCGCCAGGACCTTGAGGAGCAACGCGCGAACAGCGAACAATTGCAGGCGGCCCTCACCCGCGCTCTTGAGCAGATCGCCACGCTTGACGACAGCCTGAACAGTGCCAATGCCAAGCGCCACCTGGCAGAACAGCGGCTGATCAAGACTCGCGCCAGCCTCACCTATCAATTGGGCTACCAGTTGAAGACCGGCACCCGCTCGCTGGGCGCATTGCTGCGCCTGCCGGCGATCTTGTTCAGGCTGTACCGGCAAGCCCGCAGGAACCGCCCGATTTGCACCCCCACAAAGGTTGAGCATGTACGGCAGTCGCTGCCTGCCACCGCGCCGGTTATCGCGCCCCCCGCGCCCCGCCCGCTGGCAGAGGCCGAGCATGTCCACCGCCATCTGCTGCCAGGCGCCCAGGAGAATACCAAGCCATTAAGAATGGCCTGCGTGATGGACGCATTTACCTACGATGCCTACCGCCATGAATGCCAGTTGCTGCAACTGACCCCGACCCGCTACCTGGCGGAACTCGAAGCGTTCCAACCCGAATTGCTGTTTATCGAGTCGGCATGGCGCGGCCAGGATGACGTGTGGCGCAACAAGGTGGGGCACAATTGCGAAGAGCTGCGGGGCGTCGTGCAGTGGTGCAGGGAACACCACGTGCCTACGGTGTTCTGGAACAAGGAAGACCCCGTGCACTACGACACCTTCCTGAATACGGCCAAGCAATTCGACTTTGTATTCACCACCGATATCGACTGCATTCACCGCTATAAAGGCGCACTGGGACACGACCGCGTCTACCTGCTGCCCTTTGCCTGCCAGCCGGCGGTGCACAACCCGATTGAGCTGTATGAACGCAAGGACGGGTTCTGCTTTGCCGGTTCCTACTACGTCCGTTATCCCGATCGGATCCGCGACCTCGTCAACCTCATCAGTGAACTGTCACGTTTGCGCCCCTTGGAGATCTACGACCGCAACCTCGGTAAACAAGACTCCAACTATCAGTTCCCTGTGGAGTATCAACCTTACATCGTGGGGACCTTGAGAGCCGATCAAATGGCCCTGGCCTACAAAGGCTATCGCTACGGGATCAATCTCAACTCGGTCAAGCAATCCCAGTCGATGTTTGCGCGACGCGTCTTCGAGCTGCTGGGCTCCAACACCCTGACTGTCAGCAATTTCTCCCGCGGCCTGCGCGTGCTGTTGGGGGATCTGGTTATCGCCACCGACAACAGTTCACACATGCTCAACCAGCTCAAGACACTGGCGGACAACCCGCAATACAGCGCCAAACTGCGCCTGGCCGGCTTGCGCAAGGTGATGCAGGAACACACCTACGCTCATCGCTTGCGGTATGTCATGGCCAAAGTCACCGGCACGCCTCAAGACGATCCCTTGCCCACGATCTGCATCATCGCCAACGCGGTCAACAACGCCGAGCTGCTGGCACTGACCCGGCACCTGCAGCGCCAGCGCTACAGCAATATCCTCATGACGGTAGTGGTGCACTCGGGGGCAACCGCTACGGACCCACGCTTGCGCCTGATCAGCCGCAAGCAATTGAATGCCATTACCGTGGCTGAACTGGCCAACGGCGCAGCCTGGGTGGGCGGGATGCTCGCCGAGGACTATTACGGCCCCCACTACTTGCTCGACCTGGCCCTGGCCACGCGCTACAGCCAGACCAGCGTGATCGGCAAGGTGGCGCACTACGCAGCCGACGAGCATGGCATCCATCTACAGAACGCAGGGCAAGACTACCGTTGCAGCAGTGCCATCGCCGCCCGTTGCGCACTGATCAAACCCTCGTCGCTGGCCGGGCAAACTGCCTGCGCCTGGCTCCACGCCCTGCCCTCCCTCGAGTACCGAAACCCTCTGGCCCTGGCAACCGATGCCTTCAACTACTGCAAAAATGCGGCTGGCGCCAACCCACAGCACGTCAGCGCCGTGGTGGATGATGTTGAGGCGGCTAGCGGTATCACCCTCGACACACTGCAACGTCACGCAGAAACCATCCCCCCGCTGCAAGTGAGTGTCAGCACGCCGTACATCAGCGGCGAAGCCTTGGCAAAGCTGTTTGCCCCACTAGGCAGTAGGTTGCTGCAAGCCGAGGTCGACGCAGGTACCTGGCACATCAGTTCAACCCTCGCGGACGGTCGGCACGAATACCACTATGCCCGGCAGGACCTGCCCGTGGACCAACTGGCTAGCAGCGCTCCCCTGAAGCTGTTCCTCGATGCCACCCCAGGCCTGAATATTCAGTTGGTCATCCTGTTTCTAGATGCGCAGAAACAACGCATCAGCCATCAGCTGCACACGGCTAATTGCAACCTGAGCTGTGATGTCCCCCCCGAAACGGCCTGCGTGCGCCTGGGGATCCGCGCTTACGCAAGTGGCAGCACAACAATCAAGGCGCTGGTCCTGGGCCATCGCGATACGCAGCCATCGACACTGCTCGGCAAAGCCGGGCACTTGCTGCTGAGCAACCATTACCCGGCCTATGACGACCTGTACCGGAACGGCTTTTTGCATACCCGTGTGAGCGCGTATCAAGCGCAAGGGCTAGCGGTGGATGTGTTCCGCCTGCGGCCAAATGAGCCGGTCAGTTACCAAGAGTTTGAAAACGTCGATGTCATCACCGGCTCCCAGGCAGCCCTGGCAAACATGCTCGGGTCGGGGTCATACCAATCGGTGCTGGTGCACTTCCTGGATCCGCAGATGTGGGAGGTGTTGCGCAAGCACGCCCTCCCCACAATTGTCTGGGTCCATGGCTCCGAAATCCAGCCATGGTGGCGGCGGGCGCACAACTACCTCAGCGCAGAACAACAGCAACTGGGCACACTTGAAAGCGAGCGGCGCTTGGGTTTCTGGCGCAACCTGTTGAACCCCATGCCGGCCCATTTGCAACTGGTGTTCGTCTCCCATCACTTTGCCGAGGAAGTCATGGAAGACCTGGGTTTTCGCTTACCCAAAAACCAGTACCGGATCATTCACAACCCGATTAATACCCAGTTGTTTTCCTATCAGGAAAAACCGCCTGAACAACGCAAGAAAATCCTCTCGATCCGCCCCTATGTATCGCGCACTTATGCCAATGACCTGAGTGTCAAGGCCATCCAGTTGCTGGCGCAAAAACCCTGGTTCAGTGAACTGCAATTTCGCCTGATCGGGGACGGGCCTTTATTTGAGGAAACGTTGGCCCCCCTGCGCCAATACGCGAATGTGCGGATTGACAAGGGTTACTTGAAACAATCCGAAATCGCCGAACTACATAAAGACTATGGGGTGTTCCTGTGCCCCAGTCGCATGGACACCCAGGGTGTTTCTCGCGACGAGGCAATGGCCTCGGGCTTAGTGCCGATTACTAATCGAGTCGGCGCAATACCGGAGTTTGTCGATGATGAATGTGGTTTTCTCGCGGCCCCAGAGAGCTTCATCGAGCTGAGCGACGCCATTGAAACCCTGTTCCTGAACCCCCGCACGTTCCAGGAAAAGTCCCTGCGCGCCAGACAACGGGTGGTTATGCAAAGTGACACGCTGCAGATATCACAGGCTGAACTCAACCTCATACGAGACTCAAATGACCATCGAGAAAGCGTCGACATTACAGATCACCCTGCTATCGACTCTGGGCTGGTGCATGTCATTGGCTCGTAAATTCATGCGGGTCACTCCGACCGCCACCTTCACCGCCCATACCGCCCACTTCTGCGCGCAAGGCCTATTGATCGTGACCTTCCTGTTGCCGATCAAAATACTCATCCTGTTGGGCTCCGAGTCGATACCCGAGTATTTACCCCCGGCCCTCAAGTCATTCAGCAAGCCCTGGCTGATTATCGGCCTTAGTTTATTGACCGCTCTGTTTTATGGCTTGTACTTACTGTCCGAGCTGATTGCGTCGCGCTATTCCAGAACGGGCGCCTACCAACTGATGAAGCACAACCAAAAGTCCCACAGCTTGAGTCATCAGCGACCGTTGGCGGTACTGGCGTTTTCCAGGTTCACCCGAGGTTTGTCAGCGGCCAGCTTCGTGACAATTACCCTCGGCGCACTCCTTTACATCTACCCCGCGTTACTGACCATCGCCCTTACTTACATTGCGGTCGTCACCACACTGATCATCGTTTTATACAACCGCAAAGACCGCATCCGTTCAATTGTGCAGCGCCACCATCATGCGCTGCTCAATGCCCTGTCCTCCCTGGGCTTCCTGGGAACATTTGCCTTTATGGTCATGGACTTTCTGTACATGACCCCTACCCCCATCTATATCGCCCTTATCTCGTTGATTCTGGTCCGGCAAAGTCTTGCCCGGCTCAAGTCGATGATTGAGGACGCTATTTATCTGAAAAACCATCAGCAGAAAATCAATGCCCTGTTCTTCGCCCATTGATTCTCAACTAGCCGAACAGGAGAGGGTTCCCGTGACTCGTATTGCCATGCTCGTATGGAACGAATTTCGCAATGACGCCCGGGTATTGAAACAAGCCCAGACCCTTCAGTCGGCTGGCTATCTAGTCACGGTATTCGCGCTGCATACCCCCGGCGTGACCCGTAGTAAGGAAACCCTCATGGATGGCACCCGGGTAGTTCGGGTCGCACGACGTCCGTTATGGCGATGGCGCCGTGTCAAAGCGCAACAATCGCCGAGCGCGTCGGCTGCTGGCAACCCAATGACCGTCCTGCGCGTAGTTGCCCGGCTGTGGACCCATATCGGCCTGATAGCGCGCATTGCCGGGCACCGCGCCACGGTGATCCACGCCCATGACGTCAATACCCTGCCCAGCGCCTGGCTCGCCGCCCGGCTCAGTGGCGCCAAGCTGGTGTACGACGCCCATGAGCTCAGCACCAGCCGCGAAGGTTACGGGCGCTACCGCAAGTGGGTAGCGCTGATCGAGCGCACGCTGATGCCCAGGACTGACGGCAACATCACCACCACCGAGACGCGGGCGAAGTTCTTTGCCCGGGCATACGCGATTGCCCGCCCGCAGGTGCTGCAGAATCGCCCCCGGTTCAGCAACAGCCCGCCGACGCAACGGATCCGCAACGAACTGGGGCTGTTGCAGCCCTGGCCGATCATCGTTTATCAGGGAGGATTGCAGCAGGGACGCGGGCTGGAACGGCTGTTGCGGGTAGCGGCAAGGGTACCGGATGCCTATTTCGTGCTGATCGGCGGCGGCAAGCTCTGCGTGCCGTTAATGACGTTATGCAATGAACTGGGCCTGGCCGAACGGGTGCATTTTATCCCGGTGGTGCCCCTGGCGGATTTGCCCAGCTACACCGCGTCGGCCGACATTGGTGTGCAACCCATCGAAAACACCTGCCTGAACCACTTCACCACCGACTCCAACAAATTGTTCGAGTACGTGATCGCCGGGCTGCCGGTGATCGCCACGGACTTCCCGGAAATTCGCCGGATTGTCAGAGCCCATGACATCGGGCTGCTGGTACCGGCGGGTGACGACGTGCAACTGCAAACAGCCCTCACCCGCCTGCTGGGTGATCCCGCGTTACGCCGCAGGTATGCCGGCAATACCCTGATTGCCGCCAGATATTTGAACTGGGAACAGCAAGAAGCCGAACTGGTGGGGCTGTACCACCGGTTGGCAGGCAAGGACCAGGGCCATCCATGACCATACGAATTCTGCTACTGAGCTTCTATTACCCGCCTGACCTGGCGGCATTCCGAGTCGAAGCGATGGTCGAGGCCCTGCTGGCGCACCCGGGCGACGAGGTGCAGATCGACTTGCTCACCACTCATCCCAACCGCTATGCCACCTCTTGCACGGTAGACAGCGATGCCCAACAGCGGCCAGGGCTTTGTATTACGCGCATAGCCCTGCCCAAGCACCCCAGGAACTTCCGCGATCAGGCCTGGGGGTTTGTTGCCTATGCCCATGGGGTGCGCAAAGCGATAAAGGGCAAAGAGTACGACTTGATCCTCGCCTCCTCCTCGCGGCTGATGACCGCCGCCCTGGCGGCGTCTATCGCCAGCGCACGCAAGACGCCGCTCTATCTGGATATCCGCGATATTTTCGTCGATGTATTGCCCGACCTGTTCCCCGGCGTTATGGGCAAGTGCCTGGCCCGGCTGTTTTGCGTGGTCGAACAGCTTACGATAAACCAGGCATCGCGGATCAACCTGGTGTCACCGGGATTTCTCAGTTACTTCGTCGAGCGCTACCCGCATAAGACGTTTTCCACCTTCACCAATGGCATTGACGCCCTCTTCTGCCAGCCAGCACTCCAACAGGACACCCCCTGCGCACCTGCCGATCGCCTGAAAATTGTCTATGCCGGCAATATCGGCGCAGGCCAGGGCCTGGAAAAAATCATCCCGCAGTTGGCTGAACGCTTGGCTGACAGGGCGCGCTTCTTCGTGATCGGCCATGGCGGCACGCTACAAAAGTTGCGGGATGAACTGCAAAGCCGGCAGATCACGAATGTCGAACTGATTGCACCGACCCCCCGCGCCCAGCTCATCACTCACTATGACCAGGCTGATGTGCTTTTTTTGCACCTCAATACATTCAAGGCGTTCCTCAAGGTCATTCCTTCCAAGTTGTTCGAATACGCCGCCACCGGCAAGCCGATCCTGGCAGGCCTGGAAGGCTACTCAAAACACTTCGCCACTACCCATATCGCCAACGCTTCGGTGTTTGCCCCGGCAGATGTGGAGTCCGCCATCGCCGCACTGGCTCGACTCAAGCTCGAGCCCACCGACCGCTCGGCATTCGTTCGCGATTACGCACGGACCACCATCCACCAGCGCATGGCGATGGACATCCTGGGCACCCGATAGAAACCCGCTGATTATTGCAAAAATAAGTTAAATAAAAGCCCGCCGGGGCCGACAACCTGTCAAAGCCTTGCGGATTGATCAATCATGCGTAATAACCAACCCGTTACCCAGCGCGAACGCACCTTCCCCGCTCAACAACGGTTGATCTCCACGACCGATGCCAAAGGCGTGATCACTTACTGCAACGATGCGTTTGTCGAGATCAGTGGGTTTTCCCGGGATGAACTGATGCGCGCCCCGCACAACCTGGTTCGCCACCCGGATGTGCCGGCGGCCGTGTTCGCGCATATGTGGACGACGCTCAAACAAGGCTTGCCATGGATGGGCATCGTTAAGAACCGCTGCAAGACCGGCGATCACTACTGGGTCAACGCCTACGTGACCCCGGTGTTCGACGGCGAACAGGTGATCGGCTACGAATCGGTGCGGGTCAAGCCGACCGCCGAGCAGATCCGCCGTGCCGAAGCGCTGTACCAACGAATCAACCAGGGCAAGTCGGCCATCCCGCGCAGCGATAAATGGTTGCCGGTACTGCAGGACTGGCTGCCGTTTATCCTGGTCAGCCAATTGAGCTTCCTGATCGGCGTCTGGTTCGACTCCCACTGGGGTTTTGCCCTGGCCGCCGCCTTGTCGGTGCCCCTGGGCCTGCTCGGCCTGAGCTGGCAGCAGCGCGGCCTCAAGCGCCTGCTGCGCCTGGCCGAACAGACCACCTCCGACCCGCTGATTGCTCAGATGTACACCGACAGCCGTGGCGCGCAGGCGCGACTGGAGATGTCGATCCTCAGCCAGGAAGCCCGCCTGAAGACCTGCCTGACCCGTTTGCAGGACACCGCCGAACACCTCAACGACCAAGCGCGCCAGTCCAACACCCTGGCCCACAACAGCTCAACCGGCCTGGAACGCCAGCGCGTCGAGACCGAGCAGGTGGCCACCGCCGTCAATCAGATGGCTGCTACCACCCAGGAAGTCGCCAGCCATGTACAGCGCACGGCCGATGCGACCCAGGAAGCCAATCGCCTGACCAGCCGTGGCCGGGACATTGCCGGGGAAACCCGCGAAGCCATCCAGCGCCTGTCGGTGGTGGTTGGAGAGACCGGGACAACCGTGACCCAACTGGCCAAGGACAGCGACGAAATCGGCGGCGTGGTGGATGTGATCAAAGGCATTGCCGACCAGACCAACCTGCTGGCCCTCAACGCCGCCATCGAAGCGGCGCGTGCCGGTGAGATGGGCCGTGGGTTTGCGGTGGTGGCCGATGAAGTGCGGCAGCTGGCGCAACGCACCAGCGAATCCACCGGGCAGATCCATGCCCTGATCGCCAAGCTGCAACAGACCGCCAGCACCGCCGTGCAGACCATGGATGCCGGGCATCGCCAGGCTGAAGAAGGCGTGGCACGGGTGATGGAGGCTGATGCGGCGCTGGTGGGGATCAGTGAGGCGGTGGCGCATATTACCGACATGACCACCCAGATCGCCGCCGCGACCGAGGAGCAAAGCTCGGTGGCCGAAGAGATCAGCCGCAATATCAGCACCATTGCGCTGTTGGCGGACCAGACTTCGGAGCAGGCGTTGAACTCGGCGCAGTTGAGTGAAGAGCTGACGCATACGGCGAATACGCAGTATTCGCTGGTGGAGCGGTTTAACCGCTAGGGATTGACTGCCTGATCTAGCCCTATCGCGAGCAAGCTCGCTCCCACACTTTGATTTGTGAATCCATTCAAAATGTGGGAGCGAGCTTGCTCGCGATGAGGCCCTAACAGGCGCCGAGAAACCCTGCCACCTTCCCCGCCGCAGCCTCCAAATGCTGCGCATGACTAAACCCCGAAGCCTTCAACGGCTTCAAATCATGATCCCCCGCCACCAGCCACATCACCTCGATGCTCGGCGACAGCACATACCCCTCCACCGCCGCCCGATTGCCCAGCGCATCGCGTTCGCCCTGCACAATCAAGGTCGGGGTCTTCAGCCCGGCCAGATGCTCGACCCGTGGCTTCTCTGGCTTGCCCACCGCGTAGAACGGATACCCCAGACACACCAGTGCATCAGCCGCCAATTCATCGGCCAATAAACTGGCCATCCGCCCGCCCATGGACTTGCCGCCAATAGCCAAAGGCCCAGCGACATGACGTCGCACCTGGGCATATACCTCGCGCCAGCATTCCAGCAGCTTTGGAGCCGGATTCGGTGGGCGCCTGCCCCCGTCCACGCGGCGCTGGGCCATGTAGGGAAACTCGAAGCGCAATACGTTCACGCCATGCCCGGCAAGGCGTGCAGCCATGTCGTCCATAAAGCCGGAGTCCATCGGCGCGCCAGCACCGTGGGCCAGGATCAGCGTGGGTGATGGGCCAGCGCCCTCGCGCGTGGCTGCATTCCACAACCAACCGTATTCACCCACACACTGCGCCCATTGATCCCCGTCAATACTGGCCTTGTGCTCTTTGCCCATGCTTGCCTCGCTTTTTAGTCTGCCTATAACTCCAGCCCAAGTGCTGCATCTGCTTGGGTTGAACCGTGGATGGGGAACCATGAACACTACTTTAAGTACCGCCTATAACTACAAGGTGGTCCGCCAATTCGCCATTATGACGGTGGTGTGGGGCATCGTCGGCATGGGGCTCGGGGTTTTTCTCGCCGCCCAGTTGGTATGGCCCGAACTCAACTTCAACCTGCCTTGGACCAGTTTCGGTCGATTGCGCCCACTGCACACCAACGCGGTGATTTTCGCGTTTGGTGGCTGCGCGCTGTTTGCCAGCTCCTTCTACGCGGTGCAACGCACCTGCCAGACCCAGCTGTTCGCGCCGAAAGTCGCCGCGTTCTGCTTCTGGGGCTGGCAATTGGTGATCCTGCTGGCGGCAATCAGCTTGCCACTGGGCTATACCAGTTCCAAGGAATACGCCGAGCTGGAATGGCCGATCGACATCCTGATCACCATTGTCTGGGTCGCCTATGCCATCGTGTTCTTCGGCACCGTGGCCAAGCGCAACACCAAGCACATCTACGTCGGTAACTGGTTCTTCGGTGCGTTCATCATCACCGTAGCGATCCTGCATATCGTCAACAACCTGGAAATCCCGGTCAGCCTGACCAAGTCCTACTCGCTGTACGGCGGTGCGACGGATGCCATGGTGCAGTGGTGGTACGGCCATAACGCCGTAGGTTTCTTCCTCACCGCAGGCTTCCTGGGGATGATGTACTACTTCGTGCCGAAACAGGCCGAGCGTCCGGTTTACTCCTATCGCTTGTCCATCGTGCACTTCTGGGCACTGATCACCCTGTACATCTGGGCCGGTCCTCACCACTTGCACTACACCGCGCTGCCGGACTGGGCACAGTCCCTGGGCATGGTGATGTCGCTGGTTCTGCTGGCGCCAAGCTGGGGCGGCATGATCAACGGCATGATGACCCTCTCGGGCGCCTGGCATAAGCTGCGCAGCGACCCGATCCTGCGCTTCCTCGTTGTATCGCTGGCGTTCTACGGCATGTCGACCTTTGAAGGTCCGATGATGGCGATCAAGACGGTCAACGCCCTGTCCCACTACACCGACTGGACCATCGGCCACGTACACGCCGGCGCTCTGGGTTGGGTGGCGATGATTTCCATCGGCGCGCTGTACCACATGATCCCGAAAGTCTTCGGTCGCGAGCAGATGTATAGCCTCGGCCTGATCAACGCGCACTTCTGGCTGGCCACTATCGGCACCGTGCTCTACATCGCTTCGATGTGGGTCAACGGCATTGCCCAGGGCCTGATGTGGCGTGCAGTCAACGAAGACGGCACCTTGACCTACTCCTTCGTCGAAACCCTGGTGGCCAGCCACCCAGGCTTCATCGTGCGTTTGGTGGGTGGTGCGATCTTCCTCAGCGGCATGTTCCTGATGGCTTACAACACTTGGCGCACCGTGCGTTCGGCACAACCTGCCGAAGTAGCCGCTGCGGCGCAGATGGCCTGAGGAGTCGATGATGAAACACGAAACGATTGAAAAGAACGTCGGCCTGCTGATGCTGCTGATGGTGCTTGCCGTGAGTATCGGTGGCCTGACGCAGATCGTCCCGCTGTTCTTCCAGGACGTCACCAACAAGCCGGTCGAAGGCATGAAGCCCTACACCGCGCTGCAACTGGAAGGCCGTGACATCTACATCCGCGAAGGCTGCGTACAGTGCCACTCGCAAATGATCCGGCCGTTCCGCGCCGAGACCGAACGCTACGGCCACTACTCGGTCGCCGGCGAAAGCGTGTGGGACCACCCGTTCCTGTGGGGCTCCAAGCGTACCGGTCCGGACCTGGCCCGGGTAGGTGCACGCTACTCCGACGACTGGCACCGCGCGCACTTGTACAACCCGCGCAACGTCGTGCCTGAGTCGAAGATGCCGGCCTATCCATGGCTGGTCACCGCCCAGGTCGACAGCAGCCACACCGAAACCAAGCTCAAGGTCATGCGCACCCTCGGCGTGCCGTACACCGACGCGGACATCACCGCCGCCGTGGACAGCCTCAAGGGCAAGACCGAAATGGACGCTCTGGTCTCCTACCTGCAAGTGCTCGGCACTGCAATCAAGAGCAAGAGGTGAACCATGGGTTTTGAACTGGATACCGGAATGATCCGCGGCCTCGGCACGCTGGTGGTGGCAATTGCCTTCATCGGCCTGTCGCTGTGGGTGTTCAACTCCAAGCGCAACCCGGAGTTCGCCGAGGCCTGCCTGCTGCCATTTGCCGATGAGCCTAAGCCTGACGCCACCGGCACCCCATCCGACGCTCAAGAAGAGCCTGTAACAAGGAGCATTCGGCCATGACTACCTTTTGGAGTACATGGATCTGTGTACTGACCCTCGGCAGCCTGATCGGCCTGACCTGGCTGTTGTTCGGCACCCGCAAGGGCGAGACCAAGGGCAGCGTCGACCAGACCATGGGCCACGCCTTCGACGGGATTGAGGAGTACGACAACCCTCTGCCCCAATGGTGGTTCCTGTTGTTCGCCGGCACCCTGGTATTTGCCGTCGGCTACCTGATCCTCTATCCGGGCCTGGGCAACTGGAAAGGCGTCTTGCCGGGCTATGAAGACGGCTGGACCCAGACCAAGGAATGGGACAAGGAAATGGCCAAGGCCGACGCCAAGTTCGGGCCGATCTTCGCCAAATTCGCAGCCATGCCCGTGGAAGAGGTCGCCAAAGACCCACAAGCGCTGAAAATGGGCGGTCGCCTGTTTGCCTCCAACTGCGCGGTGTGCCACGGTTCCGATGCCAAGGGCGCCTACGGCTTCCCGAACCTGGCGGACGACAACTGGCGCTGGGGTGGTTCGGCGGATGCAATCAAGCTGACCATCATGAACGGTCGCCACGCTGCAATGCCGGCCTGGGGTGAAGTGCTGGGCGAAGACGGTGTGAAAAACGTCGCTGCCTATGTACGCCACGACCTGGCCAAGTTGCCACTGCCGGCTGACAGCAAGGTTGACCTGGCCGCCGGCCAGCAAGCGTTCAGCACCACTTGCGTGGCCTGCCACGGCCCAGAGGGCCACGGCGTAGAAGCCATGGGCGCGCCGAACCTGACGCAACCTGCCGGCTTCATCTACGGCACCAGCCTGGCGCAGTTGCAACAGACCATCCGTCACGGTCGCCAAGGCCAGATGCCGGCACAGGAAGCACTGCAAGGCAACGACAAGGTCCACCTGCTGGCGGCCTACGTCTACAGCCTGTCGCAGAAAGAGCAGAAGTAAGCTGCACGCTACAAGCTGCAAGAGAAGAGCTCTCAACTCGGCTCTTGCAGCCCTCCCCCTCTCCCGCTCCAGACTTGCCACTCACCGCTGCCCCCTGCGCCCCATTGTCGCACCCTTCTAAAGCACACCTTTCCCCTCCCGCCATTCGGGTCTACGCTTGTTCCGACAGTAGACCGGTGTTGAGCGGTCGCAGACCGACTTGCACGCGATGAGTCTGACATTCAAGCAAGGTGACAGGCGCAAAGGCTGACAGTTACCGGCTGTCACGCCATTGACCATTCGTCACTGCGTCAGCTTGTTTGCTCAGACCTGCGCGCAAGTGCCTGCACCCCTGCAAAATTCCTGTCCGACCCGTCAGCTTTTCATTTTTGATTTTGTCCTTACGCCAAACATGGAAAGGGCGCAGAATCTGGTTTGTAAAGCATTGACGCAGGTCAGCGTTACGTTGCAATGGCACCCCGCTTTCTCCATACTTGCGACCGATTTTTATCCTAATAAAACACCTAAACCGTGGAACCTTAGAATGAGCACAGCAATCAGTCCGACTGCTTATAACTATAAGGTAGTCCGCCAGTTCGCCATCATGACGGTGGTCTGGGGGATCCTTGGCATGGGGCTCGGTGTCTTCATCGCCTCGCAACTGGTCTGGCCGGAGTTGAACTTCGACCTGCCATGGACGACGTTTGGACGCCTACGCCCGCTGCACACCAACCTGGTGATCTTCGCCTTCGGCGGATGTGCACTGTTTGCCACTTCCTACTATGTCGTGCAGCGAACCTGCCAGACGCGACTGATTTCCGACGGTCTCGCCGCCTTCACCTTCTGGGGCTGGCAAGCGGTTATCGTGGGCGCCATCATCACCCTGCCAATGGGCTTCACCACCACCAAGGAATACGCGGAATTGGAATGGCCCCTTGCCATCCTTCTGGCGATCGTCTGGGTGACCTATGGCATCGTGTTCTTTGGCACCATCGTCAAGCGCAAGACCAAGCACATCTACGTTGGCAACTGGTTCTACGGCGCATTCATCGTCGTGACGGCGATGCTGCACATCGTCAACCACGCCTCGTTGCCGGTGAGTTTCTTCAAGTCCTACTCGGCCTACGCCGGTGCGACCGATGCGATGATCCAGTGGTGGTACGGCCACAACGCCGTAGGGTTCTTCCTGACCACGGGCTTTCTGGGGATGATGTACTACTTCGTGCCGAAACAGGCCGAGCGTCCGATCTACTCCTATCGCCTGTCCATCGTGCACTTCTGGGCACTGATCACCCTGTATATCTGGGCCGGTCCGCACCACCTGCACTACACCGCACTGCCAGATTGGGCACAGTCCCTGGGCATGGCCATGTCGATCATCCTGCTGGCTCCGAGCTGGGGCGGCATGATCAACGGCATGATGACCCTGTCGGGCGCCTGGCATAAGCTGCGCACCGACCCGATCCTGCGCTTTCTGGTGGTGTCGCTGGCGTTCTACGGCATGTCGACCTTCGAAGGCCCGATGATGGCCATCAAGACCGTCAACTCGCTGTCCCACTACACCGACTGGACCATCGGCCACGTACACGCCGGCGCTCTCGGCTGGGTAGCGATGATTTCCATCGGCGCGCTGTACCACATGATTCCCAAGCTGTATGGCCGGGCGCAGATGCACAGCACCAGCCTGATCAACACCCACTTCTGGCTGGCCACTATCGGCACCGTGCTCTACATCGCCTCGATGTGGGTCAACGGCATCACCCAGGGCCTGATGTGGCGTGCGATCAACGACGACGGCACCCTCACCTATTCCTTCGTCGAAGCGCTGCAAGCCAGCCATCCTGGTTTCATCGTCCGCGCCCTCGGTGGTGCGTTCTTTGCCAGCGGCATGCTGTTCATGGCCTACAACGTATGGCGCACCGTGCGTGCTTCCAACCCTGTAGAGGCTGAAGCCGCCACCAAGATCGCCGTCGTGGGAGCTCACTGATGAAGCACGAAGTAGTCGAGAAGAATATCGGCCTGCTGGCCTTCTTCATGGTCATCGCCGTGAGTATCGGCGGCCTGACCCAGATCGTTCCGCTGTTTTTCCAGGACGTGACCAACAAGCCGGTCGAAGGCATGAAGCCGCGTACCGCCCTTGAACTGGAAGGCCGCGATATCTACATCGCCAACGGCTGCGTCGGCTGCCACTCGCAGATGATCCGCCCGTTCCGTGCCGAAACCGAACGCTACGGCCACTACTCGGTCGCCGGTGAAAGCGTATGGGACCACCCGTTCCTGTGGGGTTCCAAGCGTACCGGTCCGGACCTGGCCCGTGTTGGCGGTCGTTACTCCGATGACTGGCAGCGTGCGCACTTGTACAACCCGCGCAACGTAGTGCCCGAGTCGAAAATGCCGGCGTACCCGTTCCTCGTGGAAAACAAGCTCGACGGCAAAGACACCGCCAAGAAAATGGAAGTCTTGCGCACCCTCGGCGTGCCTTACACCGACGAAGACATCGCCGGTGCCGAGGCAGCCGTCAAGGGCAAGACCGAAATGGACGCGCTGGTGGCCTACCTGCAAGGCCTGGGCACCATCATCAAAAGCAAACGGTGATCTGAATGGATATCGGGATGATTCGAGGCCTGGGCACCGTTGTCGTGATGGTGGCCTTTATCGGCCTGGCGTTGTGGGTATTCAGCCCCAAGCGCAAGTCAGAGTTTGAAGACGCGACCTTGCTGCCTTTTGCGGATGATCCCGAAGCCATCAAGCACGTCGAGCAAGCTTCTAGGAGTAACAAAGAATGACTACGTTCTGGAGTCTGTACGTCACAGTCCTCAGTCTGGGTACCATTTTTGCCCTGACCTGGCTGCTGCTGTCGACCCGCAAGGGCCAGCGCGCCGAGCAAACGGACGAGACAGTTGGCCACTCGTTCGATGGCATCGAGGAATACGACAACCCACTGCCAAAGTGGTGGTTCATGCTGTTCGTCGGCACCATCGTGTTTGCCCTGGGTTACCTGGTGCTGTACCCGGGCCTGGGCAACTGGAAAGGCCTGCTGCCGGGCTATGCCTACCTGGATAACGACAAGCAAACCCCATTCGCCAACGGCCAGAGCGGCTGGACCGGCGTGCACGAGTGGGAAAAGGAAATGGCACGCTCGGACGCCAAGTTTGGGCCGATCTTCGCCAAATTTGCAGCAATGCCCATTGAAGAAGTAGCCAAGGACCCGCAAGCCCTGAAGATGGGTGGCCGCCTGTTCGCCTCCAACTGCTCGGTCTGCCACGGCTCCGACGCCAAGGGCGCCTACGGCTTTCCCAACCTGACCGACGCCGACTGGCGCTGGGGCGGCGAGCCGGAGACCATCAAGGCCACCATCATGGCCGGCCGCCATGCGGTGATGCCGGGCTGGTCTGAAGTCATCGGCGAACAAGGCGTGGCCGACGTGGCCGGCTTTGTGCTGACCAACCTCGATGGCCGCAAGCTGCCGGAAGGCGCCAAGGCCGACGTGGCCAACGGCGAGAAACTCTTCGCCGCCAACTGCGTGGCCTGCCACGGCCCGGCCGGTAAAGGTACGCCAGCGATGGGCGCACCTGACCTGACCCACCCGGGCGCGTTCATCTACGGTTCCAGCTTCGCCCAACTGCAGCAGACCATCCGTTACGGCCGCCAGGGCCAGATGCCTGCACAGGAGCAACTGCAAGGTAACGACAAGGTGCACTTGCTGGCGGCATATGTTTACAGCCTGTCGCACAAAGAGCAGCAAGAACAGAAGTAAGCTGCAAGCCGCAAGAGAAAGCCCCGTATAGCGCATGCTGACGGGGCTTTTTTGTTTCCAGTGAAGCGCATCGACCGCTTGTAGCTTGCAACTGCGCCGTAGTAACGTAACTACATTCCCCCATCCCGCTGGGAGGCGCCCCATGACTATCACGACAATCTCCAGCCGCGAATTCAACCAAGACACAAGCGGTGCCAAAAAAGCCGCGCGCCAAGGACCGGTTTTTATTACCGACCGAGGCAAGCCTGCTCATGTGCTGCTAAGTATTGAGGACTACCAAAAATTGACAGGCATCAACGCCGATATTGTTGACCTGTTGGTGATGCCCGAAGCGGCGGATATCGAGTTTGAAACCGAACGTGCCGTAATTATCCATCGACCCGTGGACCTCTCTTGATGTATCTGCTCGATACCAATGTCATTTCCGAGTTACGCAAACCCCAAGCCGACAAAAATGTGGTGGCGTGGGCCAAAACCGTCGCTGCGCCACGCCTGTATATTTCGGCGATTACCTTGAAGGAACTGGAGACTGGGGTGCTGCGAATGGAACGCCGTGACCCCGCGCAGGGCAAGGTCTTGCGCACCTGGCTCAAACGCCATGTCATGCCGGCCTTCGATGCCAGGATCCTGCCAATTGACGCTGCCGTGGCCTTGCGCTGCGCCAGCCTGCATGTGCCAGATCGCGCTAACGAAGGTGATGCGCTGATCGCCGCAACCGCTCTGGTTCATGGCCTGACCGTGGTCACCCGCAATGTCGCCGACTTCCAAAGCAGCGGCGTGAAACTGATCAACCCGTGGGACCAATGACCTTCGAGCCCTGAAAAACCGTCCATACTCATCCTGTCAATTGATTCAAGTCACGTACACCATCAATTGATTTCCCCCAACGCGACCAAAGGTCGCACCCGTTCACCCGTACTACAGGCGTATCATTGCGCCACTGCTAGACCCCTATTTTGACCCCGGTTGGCACGTACTGGCCGAGGCAAATCTCCACTGCCGTGGGATGCAATGATGAGCGATCAGATTCCGGTACACGACGTTACCCCGCCTGCCAAAAAAACCAGCAACACTGTCGATCTCTACGCCTCGCGGGAGAAAATCTACACTCGAGCCTTCACCGGGATGTTCCGCAATCTGCGGATGCTCGGCGGTGCTGGCCTGTTCCTGCTGTACTTCGGTACGGTATGGCTGAACTGGGGCGGACACCAGGCCGTCTGGTGGAACCTGCCAGAGCGCAAATTCTTCATTTTCGGTGCGACATTCTGGCCCCAGGACTTCATCCTGCTGTCGGGCATCCTGATCATCTCCGCGTTCGGCCTGTTCTTTATCACCGTGTACGCCGGGCGTATCTGGTGCGGCTACACCTGCCCGCAAAGCGTGTGGACCTGGATCTACATGTGGTGCGAAAAGGTCACCGAAGGCGACCGCAACCAGCGGATCAAGCTGGACAAGGCGCCGATGAGCGCCAACAAGCTCCTGCGTAAACTCAGCAAGCACACGCTGTGGCTGCTGATCGGTTTTGTCACCGGCATGACCTTTGTCGGCTACTTCTCGCCGATTCGCGAACTGGTCTTCGAGTTCTTCACCGGCCAGGCCGATGGCTGGTCGTACTTCTGGGTTGGCTTCTTCACCCTCGCCACTTACGGCAACGCCGGCTGGCTGCGTGAGCAAGTGTGCATCTACATGTGTCCGTATGCGCGCTTCCAGAGCGTGATGTTCGACAAAGACACCCTGATCGTTTCCTACGATCCGCGTCGCGGCGAAGTACGTGGCCCACGCAAGAAAGGCGTGGACTACAAGGCCCTGGGCCTGGGGGATTGCATCGACTGCACCATGTGCGTACAGGTCTGCCCCACCGGGATCGACATCCGTGACGGCCTGCAGATTGAGTGCATTGGCTGCGCGGCCTGTATCGACGCTTGCGACACGATCATGGACAAGATGGACTACCCTCGTGGGTTGATCAGCTACACCACCGAACATAACCTGTCGGGGCAAAAGACCCACAAGTTGCGTCCGCGCCTGATCGGCTATGCGCTGGTGCTGCTGGCGATGATCACCCTGCTGGCCACGGCGTTCTTCATGCGTTCGCTGGTGGGTTTCGACGTCAGCAAGGACCGCGTGCTGTACCGCGAAAACGCCGAAGGGCGGATCGAGAACGTCTACAGCCTGAAAATCATGAACAAGGACCAGCGCGATCACACCTACGTGCTGGACGCCAGCGGCCTGCCGGACCTCAAGCTACAAGGCAAGCGCGAAATCAAGGTCGCCGCCGGGGAAATCTTCACCATGCCGGTGGAGCTGTCGAGCGCGCCGGAACAAATGCCATCGAGCACCAACGAGGTGAAATTCATCCTCAAGGATGCTGACGATGACAGCGTCCACGTTGAAGCCAAGAGCCGATTCATCGGCCCACAAATTCGTTAAAAGAGAGCAGAACAATGCCCGTAGCAACTGCCGCAAGCCCCTGGTACAAGCACCTCTGGCCCTGGATCATCATTGCCATCCTGGCCTGCTCGGTGACGTTGACCTTGTCCATGGTGACCATCGCGGTGAACAACCCGGACAACCTGGTCAACGACAACTACTACGAGGCCGGCAAAGGCATCAACCGCTCCCTGGACCGCGAATTGCTGGCCCAGACCCTGCAAATGCGCGCCACCCTGCACTTGGATGAACTGACCGGGGAAGTGGAGCTGTTTCTCACGGGCAACAGCGGGCCGACCACTCTGGAACTGAACCTGATTTCGCCGACCCAGCCGGAGAAAGACCGCAAGGTCGTGCTCACCCGCAGCCAGAGCGAGCCGGGGCGTTATATCGGCCAGGTGACCGACAAGGTCGAAGGCCGCCGCTTCGTCGAGCTGCTGGGGGTCGAAGGCGACCGTACCTGGCGTATGTTTGAAGAGGAAGAAGTCAGCCATGGCACCGACTTGAAGTTGGGTGACGAGCCGTTGCAGGGTGCTGAAGACCTGAAGAACTGAAAGCCTGCGCTTCGCGCATCGCGGACAAGCCTGCTCCTACAGATGGAGCGGGCTTGCCCGCGATGAGGCCCTCCCTGCCCACACAGATCCAAAGCCATGACCACCCCAACCCCCTGCTACCACTGCGCCCTCCCCGTCCCGCCCGGCAGCCGCTTCACCGCGGTGATCCTCGGCGAGCCCCGCGAGCTCTGCTGCCCGGGTTGCCAGGCGGTGGCCGAGGCAATTGTCGCGGGCGGCCTGGAAAGCTACTACCAGCACCGCAGTGAAGCCTCGGCCAACCCCGAAGCCTTGCCGGTGCAACTGGTCGACGAATTGGCGCTGTACGACCGCGCCGATGTGCAAAAGCCCTTCGTGCGCCACGACGGCGACCTGGCCGAAGCCACCCTGTTGATGGAAGGCATCAGTTGCGCCGCCTGTGGCTGGCTGATCGAAAAACACCTGCGCAGCCTGCCGGCCGTGGCCGAGGCGCGGCTGAACCTGTCCAACCATCGCCTGCATGTGCGCTGGGCCGACGCGCAATTGCCGTTGAGCCAGGTGCTCAGCGAGCTGCGCCAGATTGGCTACGCCGCTCACCCGTATCAGGCCGACCGCGCCGCCGAACAACTGGCCAGCGAAAACCGCCTGGCCCTGCGCCAACTCGGGGTCGCCGGCTTGCTGTGGTTCCAGGCGATGATGGCGACCATGGCCACCTGGCCGGAATTCAATATCGACCTGAGCCCCGAGCTGCACGTGATCCTGCGCTGGGTCGCGCTGTTTCTGACCACCCCCATTGTGTTCTACAGCTGCGCACCGTTTTTCAAGGGCGCCATGCGCGACCTGCGCACCCGCCACCTGACCATGGATGTCTCGGTGTCATTGGCCATTGGCGGCGCTTACCTGGCGGGCATCTGGACCGCCATCACGGGGGTGGGCGAGTTGTATTTCGATGCCGTAGGCATGTTCGCCCTGTTCCTGCTGGCCGGGCGCTACCTGGAGCGCCGCGCCCGAGAACGCACCGCCGCTGCCACTGCCCAACTGGTCAACCTGCTGCCGGCCTCGTGCCTGCGCCTCAAAGGCGATGGCCAGAGCGAACGCATCCTGCTCACCGAACTGGCCCTGGGCGACCGGGTGCTGGTGCATCCGGGTGCGATCCTGCCGGCTGACGGGGTGATCTTGGATGGCCAGTCGAGCATTGATGAATCCCTGCTCACCGGCGAATACCTGCCACAACCGCGACAAGCCGGCGATAGCGTCACCGCCGGCACTCTCAACGTCGAAGGCGCGCTGACCGTGGAAGTGCGCGCCCTGGGCCATGACACCCGCCTGTCGGCCATCGTACGCCTGCTGGAGCGGGCCCAGGCCGAAAAGCCACGCTTGGCCGAGATCGCCGACCGCGCCGCGCAATGGTTCCTGCTTTGCTCGCTGATCGCCGCCGCCGTGATTGGCCTGCTGTGGTGGGAGCTGGACCCCTCGCGGGCGTTCTGGATTGTCCTGGCAATGCTGGTGGCGACTTGCCCATGCGCCTTGTCCCTGGCAACCCCCACCGCCTTGACTGCCGCCACCGGCACCCTGCACAAACTCGGCCTGTTGCTGACCCGAGGCCATGTGCTGGAAGGCTTGAACCAGATCGACACAGTGATTTTCGACAAGACCGGCACCCTCACCGAAGGCCGCCTGGCCCTGCGCGCCATCCGGCCACTGGGCAGCATGAGCAGCGACTTGGCCCTGGCCCTGGCCGCCGCCCTCGAAAACCGCTCCGAACACCCGATTGCCCGGGCCTTCGGCCGCGCCCCGCTGGCGGCTGATGAAGTGCTCAGCACCCCCGGCCTGGGGCTCGAAGGCCGGGTCGGTGAACGCCTGCTGCGGATCGGCCAGCCCGGTTTCGTCTGTGAATTAAGCGGCTGCGCGATTCCCGATTCGCCGCAAGACGCTGGCCAATGGCTGCTGCTGGGCGATACCGGCGGCGCCCTGGCCTGGTTTGTCCTGGATGATCGCCTGCGCAGCGATGCGCCGGCACTGCTGGCCGCGTGCAAGGCGCGGGGCTGGCGTACCTTGCTGCTATCGGGCGACAGCTCGCCGATGGTCGCCAGCGTTGCCGCCGAATTGGGGATTGATGAAGCCCGTGGCGGCCTGCGCCCGGATGACAAGCTGCAAGTGCTGCAACAGTTGCACAAGGAAGGCCGCAAGGTGTTGATGCTTGGTGACGGCGTGAATGACGTGCCGGTATTGGCCGCGGCGGATATCAGCGTGGCCATGGGCTCGGCCACTGACCTGGCAAAAACCAGTGCCGATGCGGTGCTGCTGTCCAACCGCCTGGATGCCCTGGTGCAAGCGTTCAGCCTGGCGCGGCGTACGCGCCGGGTAATCATTGAAAACCTGCTGTGGGCCGGGCTGTACAATGGCCTGATGTTGCCGTTCGCCGCCCTCGGTTGGATCACGCCGATCTGGGCCGCGATCGGCATGTCCCTCAGTTCGTTGACCGTGGTGCTCAACGCCCTGCGCCTGACGCGCCTGCCGCGCGCCAGTGCCGCGAGCACCACCCCACAGCCCCGCCCGCTACCGGTTTGAGCCGCGCGGGCATGGAGTAGCGATGCCAGCTCTTTACGTAATGATTCCCGCGGCGCTGCTGATCGTCGCCATCGCCATCTACATCTTCTTCTGGGCGGTGGACAGCGGCCAGTATGACGACCTCGACGGGCCGGCCCACAGCGTGCTGTTCGACGACCAGGATCCCAAGCACCTGGCCGCTGTCGACGAGGCCAGCAGCCACCCGCAGCCACCGGCCAAGCCTGACGAGCCGGCGCCGCCCCATGCTTGACCTCGCGCCGCTGCTGGTTTCCGCGCTGATCCTCGGCCTGCTGGGCGGCGGCCATTGCCTGGGGATGTGCGGCGGCCTGATGGGCGCATTGACCCTGGCCATCCCCCCGGAACAGCGCAGCCGGCGGTTTCGCCTGCTGCTGGCGTACAACCTGGGACGCATCCTCAGCTATGCCGCCGCCGGCGTATTGATCGGCCTGGCCGGCTGGGCCGTGGCCAACAGCCCGGCGGCGATGTTCATGCGCATCCTGGCCGGCCTGCTACTGATCAGCATGGGCTTGTACCTGGCCGGCTGGTGGAGCGGCCTGACCCGTATCGAAAGCCTCGGGCGCGGCCTGTGGCGGCATATCCAGCCGTTTGCCAACCGTTTGCTACCGGTGTCCAGCCTGCCCCGCGCCCTGCTGCTGGGCGCGCTGTGGGGCTGGTTGCCGTGCGGCCTGGTCTACAGCACCTTGTTGTGGGCGGCCAGCCAGGGCAACGCCGTGGACAGCGGGTTGCTGATGCTCGCTTTTGGCCTCGGCACCTGGCCGGTACTGCTCGCCACCGGGCTGGCGGCGGAGCGCGTCACCGCGCTGTTACGCAAGCGCAGTGTGCGCATGGCCGGCGGCCTGCTGGTGATTGTGTTCGGTATCTGGACCCTACCCGGGCCCCATCAGCACTGGCTGATGGGCCACTAAAAGGCCATGTGGCATAGCGCCGCTCCCCGTTGATACAAATCAAGATGACCGCCCAGCCATGCCCCTAGACTCGGCCCACTAGCCAATCCGGGGAACGCCCGCATGCTCGACGCCATTCGTTGGGACACTGATCTGATTCATCGCTACGACCTGGCAGGACCGCGCTACACCTCCTACCCCACCGCCGTACAATTCACCAGCCAGGTCGGCACCTTCGACCTGCTGCACGCCCTGCGCGACAGCCGCAAGGCCGTGCGCCCGCTGTCGCTGTATGTGCACGTGCCGTTCTGCGCGAACATCTGCTACTACTGCGCCTGCAACAAAGTCATCACCAAGGACCGCGGTCGCGCCCAGGCCTACCTGCAGCGCCTGGAGCAGGAGATTCAACTGGTGGCCTGCCACCTGGACCCCCACCAACAGGTGCAGCAGCTGCATTTTGGCGGCGGCACCCCGACCTTTCTCAGCCACGACGAATTGCGCCAACTGATGGCGCAACTGCGCCAACACTTCAACCTGCTGGATGACGATTCCGGCGACTACGGCATTGAGATCGACCCACGGGAAGCCGACTGGGCCACCATGGGCCTGTTGCGTGAACTGGGCTTTAACCGTGTGAGCATCGGCGTGCAGGACCTGGACCCCGAGGTGCAACGGGCGGTCAATCGCCTGCAAAGCCTGGAAGAAACCCGCGCGGTGATTGATGCCGCGCGCACCCTGCAGTTTCGCTCGATCAACATTGACCTGATCTACGGCCTGCCCAAGCAGACCCCCGAGCATTTCGCCCACACCGTGGCCGAAGTCATCAGCCTGCAACCCGACCGCCTGTCCGTATTCAACTATGCCCACCTGCCGGAACGCTTCCTGCCCCAGCGACGGATCAACAGCGAAGACCTGCCGGCTCCCGCCGTCAAGTTGCAGATGCTGCAGGAAACCATCGAGCAGCTGACAGCCGCCGGCTACACCTACATCGGCATGGACCACTTCGCCCTGCCCGACGACGAACTGGCCATCGCTCAGGAAGAGGGCACCCTGCAACGCAATTTCCAGGGCTACACCACCCACGGTCATTGCGATTTGATCGGGCTCGGCGTTTCGGCCATCAGTCAGATTGGTGACTTGTACTGCCAGAACAGCAGCGACCTGAGTCATTACCAGAATGCCCTGGCCGGCGCGCAACTGGCCACCAGTCGCGGCCTGCTGTGCAAGGCGGACGATCGTTTACGAGGGGCGGTGATCCAACAGCTGATCTGTCACTTCAGCCTGGACTTCGACAGCATCGAGCAGGCCTTCACCGTGGATTTTCGCGGCTATTTCGCCGAGCTCTGGCCGCAACTCGAAGTAATGGCCAGTGACGGCCTGATCGAACTCGACGCCAAGGGAATCCGGGTGCTGCCAGCCGGGCGCCTGTTGGTGCGCTCGGTGTGCATGGTGTTCGATGCCTATCTGGAGCAACAGAATAGGCAGCGCTTTTCACGGGTGATCTGAGCCGGGTTACTTGGCCATCAACGAGGCGGCCTTCACCGCGTCTTCGGCGCTCAGGTTCTTCATCGCTTCGCTCAACGACGCATAGGCGCCGGTCAGCGAGGCTTGCAAGCCGCCCAGCGCCGATTGCACGCCGCTCAGTTTCGCCAGGACCTGCTCCGGGCTGAGGCGCTTGTCGGACATGATCGCCGACATCTCTGCCATCTTTTCCGCGATCTGCTGCTTCAACTGGCGAATCATTTTCAGCAGTTTCTGCACGTTCTCGTCCAGCCCGCTTTCTTCGATATCGTCGTTGGCCGTCTTCTCGGCGCTGGCAGCCTTCAGCGACGCACCGGAGAAGGTCACGCTCACGCCTTCGGCAGGCTGGGTTTCACCCAGCGCCGTTGATTCGGTACCGGCGCCCACGGTGCTGGTTTTTTTCGATTCAAGCAGCGTCGGCACAGTGGTGCGGGACGGAAGATTGCCGTCGATGGAAAGCATATCGTGAGCCTCCAAGCTCATTGTCGTTAGCAGTTCATCGGCCACCGGGTAAAAACCTTTATACCTCTGCCGGTTTTTTGTACAGGCTGGCTTGATAGTCCCTCAGTGCGGTACCCTTACGTCTTATGTGTGTTTTCCCACAAGGATTTAAGAAATGTCCGAGCCAGTTAAACTGCGCGCTCATAGCCAGGCTCACTGCAAGGATTGCAGCCTGGCTCCCCTCTGCTTGCCACTTTCGCTGAATCTGGAAGACATGGATGCGCTGGACGAAATCGTTAAACGTGGTCGCCCAATGAAGAAAGGCGAGTTTCTGTTTCGCCAGGGTGACAAGTTCGATTCCGTCTATGCAGTACGCTCGGGCGCCTTGAAGACGTTCAGCCTGAGCGATAGCGGCGAAGAGCAGATCACCGGTTTCCACCTGCCCAGCGAGCTGGTTGGCCTGTCGGGCATGGACACCGAGATCCACCCGGTGTCGGCCCAGGCTCTGGAAACCACGTCGGTGTGCGAGATTCCCTTCGAACGCCTGGATGAACTGGCCCTGCAATTGCCGCAGTTGCGCCGCCAGTTGATGCGTGTGATGAGCCGGGAAATCCGGGACGACCAGCAAATGATGCTGTTGCTGTCGAAGAAAACCGCCGACGAACGGATTGCCACCTTCCTGGTCAACCTGTCGGCGCGCTTCCGCGCCCGTGGTTTCTCGGCCAATCAGTTCCGCCTGAGCATGTCGCGCAACGAAATCGGCAATTACCTGGGCCTGGCGGTAGAAACCGTGTCCCGGGTGTTCACGCGCTTCCAGCAGAACGAACTGATTGCCGCCGAGGGCAAGGAAGTGCACATCCTCGACCCGATCCAGCTCTGCGCGCTGGCCGGCGGCTCCCTCGACGGCTGATCGGCGCACGAGGGGCGCGACACTTGTGGCCAAGCCAACCGGCGAGGCCGCAGGTATACTGCTGGGTCTTTGCGCCCAGGACTCCCGACGATGACTTTCGACGCCTTCGACATCAAATCCCTGATTCGCCCCGTCATCGACTTCCCCAAGCCTGGGGTGATCTTTCGTGATATCACGCCGCTGTTCCAGTCGCCCAAGGCCATGCGCCTGGTGGCCGACACCTTTATCCACCGCTACGTCGAAGCCGAGTTCAGCCATATCGGCGCGATGGACGCCCGAGGCTTTTTGATCGGTTCGGTGATTGCCTACCAACTGAACAAGCCGCTGATCCTGTTCCGCAAGCAAGGCAAGCTGCCAGCGGACGTGCTGTCCGAGGGCTATCAGACCGAATATGGCGAAGCCTTCCTCGAAGTACACGCCGACAGCCTGTGTGAAGGGGACTCGGTGTTGATGTTCGATGACTTGATCGCCACCGGTGGCACCTTGATTGCTGCAGCGAACCTGACACGGCGCATGGGCGCGCGGATTTTTGAGGCGGCGGCGATTATTGACCTGCCGGAGTTGGGCGGCTCGCAGCGTCTGGAGGATATGGGGATCCCTACGTTCTGTTTGACGCAGTTTGGGTTGACTGAGCGGTAATTTGCGCGGGTCTTGTGGGCTTCATCGCGGGCAAGCCCACATTTTGATTTGTGAACCCATTCAAAGGTGGGAGCCCCCTCAATCACAACCCCATCTGCTTACTGATGATTTCATTCATCACCTCCCGGGTCCCGCCGCCAATCGACAAAATCCGATTGTCGCGGTATAGCCGCTCCACCAGGCTGCCGCGCATATAGCCCAGGCCACCCAGGATCTGCACCGCGTCATACGTCACGCGGTCGGCGGTGTCGGTGGCCAGGTTCTTGGCCATGGAGATCTCCTTGATCACGCTCTTGCCCGCCGCCATCTTCGCCGCCTGGCGGTAAGTGAACTCGCGGGAAACCTCGACCGCCGTGGCCATCTCCGCCAGGCGGTGCTTGAGCACCTGGAACTTGCCAATCGGCTTGCCAAAGGCCTGCCGCTGCGCAGCCCACTTCAGGCTCTCTTCCAGGGCCATCTGCGCGGTCATATTGGCCATTAATGCCAGGGCCAGGCGCTCGCTCTGGAAGTTGCCCATGATGCAGGCAAAGCCCATGTTTTCGCCGCCGATCAGATTACCCACCGGCACCTGGCAATCATCGAAGAACAGCTCGGCAGTGTCCGACGCCCACCAGCCCATCTTCTTCAGCGGCTGGCCGACGGTGAAGCCAGGCGTGTCCTTCTCGATCAATAACAGGCTGATGCCGGCAAAGCCAGGCCCGCCGGTACGCACGGCGACGGTGTAGTAGTCGGCGCGTGCGCCACTGGTGATAAAAGTCTTGCTGCCACTGACCCGATAACAATCGCCATCGCGCACCGCACGGGTTTGCAGGCTGGCCACGTCGGAGCCGCCACCGGGCTCGGTGACGGCCAGGGCCATGATCTTCTCACCGGACAGCACCTGCGGGGCCACGCGCTCGCGCACTGCGGGGCGCGCCCATTTGACGACGGGCGGCAGGCCGATATCCAGCGAGCCCAGCCCCGCCACTACACCACCGGAGCCACAACGCATCAGCTCTTCGCTGGCGGCGACCTTGGCGAACAGGTCGCCCTCATGGCTGCCGCCCAGGGCTTCAGGGTAGCCAATGCCGAGAATCCCCGCCGCGCCGGCCTTGAGGTACAGCTCGCGGGGGAAGTGTTCGGCCTCCTCCCATTGCTCGATGCCCGGCAGAATCTCGCGCTCGACAAAACGGCGCACGCTGTCGCGGACCAATTGGTGACTGGGGTCGAAATATTCCTGGTAGGCAGACATCGGCAAGCTCCATGCAGAGATGGAGCGAACTTACCAAGCGCTTGCTTGGTTATCAAGCCGAACGCAGAACCCATGGAGGAGTTGGCTTGCCTGCGATGCAGGCAGTGCGGTGTATCAGGAGGACCGAGGCGATGCCATCGCAGGCAAGCCAGCTCCCACACAAGCCGGCGTGCCAGAGGATATTGGGCTTAGAGCGCGATAGGTTTACGCCCGGCAAACGAGTGCGCCAGGGTGCCGCCGTCCACCAGTTCCAGCTCGCCACCCAATGGCACGCCATGGGCGATGCGCGAGGTGATCAAGCCTTTGTTGGTCAGCAGTTGCGCGATGTAATGCGCCGTGGCTTCCCCTTCCACCGTCGGGTTGGTGGCCAGAATCACCTCGGTAAAGGTACCCTGCCCTTCAATGCGCGCCACCAACTGCGGGATACCAATGGCCTCCGGCCCCAGGCCGTCGAGCGGCGACAGGTGGCCCTTGAGCACGAAGTAGCGCCCGCGATAGCCGGTCTGCTCCACCGCGTAGACGTCCATCGGCCCTTCGACCACGCACAGCAGCGTGTCGTCGCGACGGGGGTCGGCGCATTGCGGGCACAGTTCTTCTTCGGTGAGGGTGCGGCACTGGCGGCAATGGCCCACACCGTCCATGGCCTGGCTCAAGGCCTGGGCCAGTCGCGAGCCACCGCTGCGGTCACGCTCCAGCAGTTGCAGCGCCATGCGCTGGGCGGTTTTCTGGCCCACGCCCGGCAAGGTGCGCAAGGCGTCGATCAGTTGACGAATCAGAGGGCTGAAGCTCATGGGGCAAAGGTCCGACAAAACAACGAGACGCGGTTTATACCCGCGCCTCGGATAAGCGTCAAATACGCACGACCAACTTGCCGAAGTTGCGCCCTTCCAACAGGCCGATAAAGGCCTCGGGAGCCTGCTCCAGACCATCGACCACGTCTTCGCGGAACTTGACCTTGCCGTCCCGCACCCAGGGCGCCATGGCGCTGATAAATTCCGGGTGGCGGTCGCCATAGTCGTCGAACACGATAAACCCCTGGATACGCACGCGCTTGGTCAACAGGGTGCGTTGCAGCGCTGGCAGGCGATCAGGGCCGGTGGGCGCCTCATGGGCGTTGTAGCCGGCAATCAGGCCACACAGGGGGATCCGTGCCTTGGGATTGAGCAAGGGCAGCACAGCGTCGAAGACCTTGCCGCCGACGTTTTCATAATAGATATCCACCCCTTTGTCGCAGGCCTGGGCCAGCTCTTCGGCAAAGTCCGCGCTCTTGTGGTCGATGCACGCGTCAAACCCCAGCTCCTCCACCACATAACGGCACTTGTCCGCACCGCCGGCCACGCCCACCACCCGCAGGCCCTTGAGCTTGGCCACCTGGCCGACCACCGAGCCCACCGCACCGGAGGCCGCCGCCACCACCAGGGTTTCCCCGGCCTTGGGTTGGCCGATATCCATCAGGCCCATGTAGGCCGTCATGCCGGGCATGCCCAGCACACCCAGGGCCATGGACGGGCTCGGCAGGCCCTTGGGCACCGGCATCAGGTTGCGTCCGTCACTGATGCTATGGCTTTGCCAGCCGGTGGCGCCGACCACCAGGTCGCCCACCTCGAACTTGGGGTTGCGCGACTGTTCGATGCGGCTCACAGCACCGCCGGTCATCACCTCGCCGATTTCTACCGGCGCGGCGTAGGACGGCGCGTCACTCATGCGCCCACGCATATAGGGGTCAAGGGACAGGAACAGGGTCTTGAGCAGAACCTGGCCGTCTGCGAGGTCTGGCAGCGCCACGCGCTCCAGGCGGAAGTTTTCCGGCACGGGCGCACCCTGAGGGCGGGATACCAGGACGATGCGCTGGTTAAGGGTCATGGCTTCGGTCATCAGCGGGGCTCCTTTATATCGGTGATTGAATTCAGCGGTATAGAGTGCAGACAGCTATTGCAAGACTGACGTTCGATTGTGCCCGACACAAACAAAAATGCCAGGCACGATGCCTGGCATTTTTGCAGTCGCGCGAGTCGATCAGAACGGCAGCTTCATGCCCGGCGGCAGTTGCATGCCCGCGGTCACGCCGGACATTTTGTCCTGGCTGTTGGCTTCGATCTTGCGCACGGCGTCGTTGACGGCCGCAGCGAACAAGGCTTCGAGCATTTCCAGGTCGTCTTCGCCAATGCCCGGCAATACGCTTGGGTCGATGCTCACACGCTTGATGTCGTGACGACCGGTCATCACTACGCTGACCATATCGCCACCGGCTTTACCGGTGACTTCGGCGTTGGCCAGTTCTTCCTGCATCTTGGCCATTTTTTCCTGCATCTGCTGCGCCTGCTTCATCAGGCCGGCCATGCCACCTTTCATCATGGGAATCACCTCAAAAGTACGTGGATCAATACGGCGCCGAGCCTCAAGGCACGGCGCCTGCAATTATCAGCCCGCTGCAGCCTGGGCTTCGACAGGTTCAATAGTATCGTGTCGCACCACCGCGCCAAACTGCTCCATCATCTGCTGGATCAGCGGATCGGCCTGGATCGACTCCTCGGCCTCGCGCTGGCGGTTGAGCCGGCGACGGGTGGCGGCCTGGGCCGGGGTTTCCTGCTCGGGCTTGATCAGCTCGATGGTCACCGTCAGGGTGCGTTCGTGGAACTGATTCAGGGCGTCGTTGAGGCGGCGCTGCTGGGTCGCGTTGAACAGGGCACTGTGGGCCGGGTCCAGGTGCAACAGCCAATGATCGCCATCGACGGCAATCAGCGTGCAGTTGGCGGCGATGCTCCCGGTCATGCCGGAGATCGGCAATTTCGGGAACAGCTCCAGCCATTGCAGGGCGAGGCCGGTGGCCGGCATCGCGGCAGGTTCTGCCTCGGGCTCCGGCGCGGGCTCGGCGGTGTGTTCGCTGGCCAGGTCGTCCAGGTAGCTGTAGGCCGAATCCATGTCCGGCTCGATGTAATCTTCGTCCAGCGGCGGTTCGTCATCCAGGTCGATGCCGGGGGTAGCGGCGTCCACTTCGGCGATGGTCGGCTCGGGCACGGGGGCGGCGACCCATTCCGGCGCGTCCGGCACTACGCTGTCGGGGGTCGGCGTGGGCATGGGCGTGAGCTCGGGCTGCTCGCTGGTGGTTTCCAGCACGGCCTCGACTGCAGGCTCCTGCTCGGCCACGGCCTCTACCGGGTCGTTCCAGGGCAGATCGACCACAGGCGCGGGCTCAGGCTCGGCAACCGGCTCCGGCACCGCTACAGGCGCCACCGGCTCAACCGCGACCGGGGCGGCAGTGACTGCCACAGGTTCCGGCGCGATCACTGGCGCGACGACCGCCGCGCCAGCCACTGGTTTGGCGGAATCAACTGTGGCCTGGCTGATCCCCACTGGCTTTAGCGGCTGTCTCGGCGCATCGGCGGTGTCCGCCGGGCGGAACGCCAGCATGCGCAGCATGACCATTTCAAAGCCGCCGCGCGGGTCCGGGGCCAAGGGCAGGTCTCGGCGCCCGATCAGGCCCATCTGGTAGTAGAACTGCACATCTTCGGCCGGCAACGCCTGGGCCAGGGCCAATACGCGGTCGCGGTCGCCGTGGCCGTTATCGACCCCTTCAGGCAGCGCCTGGGCGATAGCGACGCGGTGCAGCACGTTGAGAATTTCCGAGAGCACGCCATTCCAGTCCGGGCCTTGCTCCGACAAATGGCGCACGGCTTCGAGCAGCGCCTTGGCATCGCCTTCGATCAACGCATGCAGCACGTCAAACACCTGCCCGTGATCGAGGGTGCCGAGCATGGCACGCACATCGGCGGCCATCACTTTGCCTTCGCCGAAGGCAATGGCCTGGTCGGTCAGGCTCATGGCGTCGCGCATCGAACCATCGGCGGCGCGGCCCAGCAGCCACAGCGCGTCGTCTTCGAACGGCACGTTCTCCACACCCAGCACGTGGGTCAAATGCTCGACCACCCGCTCGGGTGTCATGTTTTTCAGGGAGAACTGCAGGCACCGCGACAAAATCGTTGCAGGAAGTTTCTGCGGGTCGGTGGTGGCCAGGATGAATTTAACGTAGGGCGGCGGCTCCTCCAGGGTCTTCAACAGGGCGTTGAAGGAGTGGCTGGAAAGCATGTGCACTTCGTCGATCAGGTAGACCTTGAAGCGGCCACGGCTGGGGGCGTACTGCACGTTGTCGAGCAGTTCGCGGGTGTCCTCGACCTTGGTGCGGCTCGCGGCGTCGATCTCGATCAGGTCGACAAAGCGCCCCTCGTCGATCTCCCGGCACACCGAGCAGGTGCCGCAGGGGGTGGAGGTGATGCCTGTCTCACAGTTCAGGCACTTGGCAATGATCCGCGCAATGGTGGTCTTGCCCACCCCGCGAGTGCCGGTGAACAGGTAGGCGTGGTGCAGCCGCTGGCTGTCCAAGGCATTGATCAGAGCCTTGAGCACATGGGTCTGGCCGACCATTTCGCGGAACGAGCGCGGACGCCATTTACGTGCAAGAACCTGATAACTCATCGAAAACCGTCGCAACTGGGAAGCGGAAGCCGGTAATGCTAGCGGAGCAGGGGCGAAATTGCATCCGGCACGCTCGCCTAATCTGACTAAGCTGGTAGTGACCTTCCCTCCCAAGGGCTGATCTCGGAGAGTTTATGCGCGTAGTCCTGGGCGCTTTATGGATGATCACCACACTGAGCCTGGCGGCACCCGCCCCGTTGCGCTTCGCCATTTCCGACAGCTGGGCCATGCCCCTGGTGCAGATCGAGGCCGACCAGCCGACCCAGGGCATTTTGTATGACCTGATGTTAAGCCTGGCCACCCAGGTTGGCCATCCGGCGCAGTTCCAGGTATTGGCCCGGGCCCGCATCGCCCCAGCCATGGAACATGACGAGGTTGATGTGCGCTGCTACGTCGCACAGGCGTGGCTGGGTAACCTGTCCGGCGATTATGTCTGGAGCGTCCCCTTGCTGGTGCAGCGTAATGTGCTGGTCAGCGCCCACGTCCCGCCGCTGTCGGTGAATGTGGCGAAGCTGGCTGCGCAGAATATCGGCACCGTGCTCAACTACAGCTACCCGACCCTCGAGCCGCTGTTCGCCAACGGCCAACTGCAGCGCGACGACGCCCGCAGCGAAGAGCAAGTGCTGCACAAGCTGGTGGCGGGACGCTTCAAGTATGCCGTCACCAACGAATGGGCCCTGGAGCGCTTCAATCAGCGGCTACCCGTGGGCCGCAGGCTGCACGTAGTGGCCGTGATCGATGAGCAGAGCCTGGGCTGCTACGTGCGTAACGACCCAGCCCTGCCCGTGCAGCAAATTTTGCGCACATTGCTGCGCATGAAGATGTCGGGGGAGATTGACGACATCATCAGGCTCTACACCGGCGACCGCGAGCGACCGCCTCAATCGTCGCCCGCACCATAGTTGAGCAGGTCAAACCCGACGGCCCAGGCCGGCACCTCGTCAGCCGGCATGGGCTGGGCGAAGTAATAACCCTGGGCCACTTCGCAGCCCATGCGCAGCAGCAACTGGCCATGCTCGAGGGTTTCCAGGCCCTCGGCGATCACTTCGCGACCAAATGCCCGGGCCAGGCCGATCACCGCCTGGGTCAAGGCCAGGTCGTCCTTGTCGTGCAGGATGTCACGCACAAACGACTTGTCGATCTTGATGGTCTGGGTCGGCAGGCGCTTGAGGTAGCTGAGGGAGGAATAGCCGGTGCCGAAATCATCCAGGGAAAACCGCACCCCCAGCGCCTGACACGCCGCCAGGTGCTCGGTGACCCGTTGGATATGGTCGATGGCCACCGATTCGGCAATTTCCAGATCAAGCATGTGTGGCGCGACATCGGGATGCTGGGCCAGCAGTTGCTGCAGGCGCTCGACAAAATCCGCACGCTGGAAATGCCGGGCCGCGATGTTCACGCTGACCGGCCAGCAGTGCCCAGCCTCCTGCCACTGGCGCATCTGCGCCAGCACCTGATCCATCACCCACTCGCCGACATCCACGATCAGGTCGGTCTGCTCGATCAACGACAGGAAATCCTTGGGCGCCACCAACCCGCGCATCGGATGCTGCCAGCGCAGCAACGCTTCAAACCCCACCACCTGGCCTTGGCGCAGGTTGATCTTGGGGTGGAAGTGCAGGCACAACTCCCCCGCCGCCAGGGCCTGGCGAATCTGCTGGACCGTCTGGTGGGTGGCCTTGACCTCCTGCTCCAGGGACACGTCAAATAGCTGGTAGCGGTTGCGGCCACTTTGCTTGGCCACATACATGGCCTGGTCGGCATGGCGCAGCAACGTATCGGCGTCCTCATCGTCCAGGGGGAACAAGGTCACGCCGATACTGGCAAACACGTTGATCTGCGCGCCCTGGATCGAATACGGCTCGGAGATGGCCGTGAGGATCCGCCGCAGCGCGCCGTTAAGCTCATCGGCATCGCGCACGTAGCGCAGGATCAGTACAAACTCGTCACCGGCCAGCCTGGCGACCACATCTTCGCCACGAATGATCTCACGCAGGCGACGCGCAACCTCCACCAGCAACAAGTCGCCACTGGCATGCCCATAGCCGTCGTTGACGGCCTTGAAGCCATCCAGGTCGAGCATGCACACCGCCAGGGGGATTTGCTCGTTGCGGGAAAACTCCAGGGACTGCACGAGCAATTCGGAGAGGTAAGCGCGATTGGGCAGCCCGGTCAGCACATCGTGACCGACCCGCCATTGCAGGGTCTGCAGCAACTGACGCTTTTCGCTGACGTCAAAACGAATCGACACGTACTTCTGCACCTTCCCGGTACGCTGATCGACCAGCGGCACCATGGTGCTATCGACCCAGTACAACGAGCCATCCTTGGCGCGGTTACAGATTTCCCCGCGCCAGACCCGGCCTTCAGTGATGGTGCGCCACATGCCCTGGAAAAACCCGGCAGGGTGCAATCCGGAGCTGAGGATCCGGTGGTTACGCCCCAGCAACTCGTCGCGGCTGTAGCCGGACATGTCGCAGAATTGGTCGTTGACGTAGGTGATGCGGCCGGTGAGGTCTGTCTCGGAGAAAATGGCGGCGGCATCCACGGCCCTGCGGTATTTCTCATCCATGAATGTGGCTCTAGGTGGCTAGCGGTTGAACCGCTCGACCAGGGCACGCAACCCGGAAGAGATGCTTTCAAGTTCCCGGCCCCGGGTGACTGCAGCGTTGGCGTTGCCCGCTGTCTTTTGTACCGTGGCCGCGACGTTATTGATCTGTTGTGAAACATCCTCTGCGACGTGGGATTGTTCCTGTGAGGCTGCAGCCATTTGCTGACTCATGCCGGTAATGCGTTCCACCGCCTGGCGAATGCCCAGCAGTGCCTGTTGCGCTTGCAGTACCTGCTGCACGCCTTGCTCGGCCTCTTGAATACCGGTGCTGGCAATGTCCACCGCCTGATCGGCCCCGGCACGCAAACTCTGGATGATGCCCTGGATCTGCTCGGTCGACTGTCGGGTCTTGCCCGCCAGCGCCCGCACTTCATCGGCCACCACGGCAAAACCACGGCCTTGCTCGCCGGCCCGCGCCGCTTCGATAGCAGCATTCAGGGCCAGCAGGTTGGTCTGGTCGGCGATGGCCTGGATCATGCTCGCGGCCACACGGATTTCCTGGGTCTGATCGGCCAGATGGCCCACCGCCTGATTGATCTGGGTGACAGTGCTAGCCAGCAGTTGAATCGCCTCGCGTGTGGTGCCGACAACATGGCTGCCCTGCTCAGCCAGGTCATTGGCGGTGCGGGCTTCGCTGGCGGTCTGCTGGACATGGGTTGCCACTTCGGCGATGGACGCGGCCATTTCGGTCATGGCGGCGGCGGTCATATCGGTTTCCGCGCGTTGCTCCAGCAGCGCCGACTCGGTGGTGCCCGATAACATGCTGGAATGAGCAGCAGCCTCGGCCATCTGGGTGGCCAGGTCGCTCAGACGCGTGAGCGCGGTTTTCAAGCGCGCCTCTTCGCTGATCAGGATCATTTCCAGTTGCGCAGCCGGGCCCAGCGCATCGCTGTAGGTCATGGCGCTGATAGGGTCGGAAAAGGTATTGGGCGTGTGCTCGACAATCTGCTTGAGCTGCTGCCCCAGACGCAGGTGCGCCCAGGCGCCGAGGCCAAGAAACAGCAGCGCGACAGAGGCCTGCGCCCACCCGCCCGGCAACCATTGCATCGCCCCGCCAGCGAGCACTGCCGCCAGGGCGGGAACGGCCAGGGCATTGCCGACCTGGCCCAGGCGCTGCAACGGCGAAACCGCCGAACGCCCGGCACGCAAGCGTGCGTAGAGCGCTTCGGCACGCCGCACCTGCTCGCGCGTCGGCTTGACCCGCACCGACTCATAACCTACCAGGCGACCATCTTCGAGGATCGGCGTCACATAGGCGCTGACCCAATAGAAGTTGCCGTTTTTGCAGCGGTTCTTGACCACGCCCATCCAGCTCTGGCCGGCCTTGAGGTAGCGCCACATCAGCTCAAAGACCGCGGGCGGCATGTCCGGGTGGCGCACTAGATTGTGGGTACTGCCTATCAGTTCAGCCTGGGTGAAGCCGCTCATGGCGGCAAACTCGGCGTTGCAGTAAGTAATGTGGCTATTGATGTCAGTTGCGGAAATGAGCCGTTGCTGCTCCCCGAAAGTCTGTTCAACTGTGGTGACCGGCAAATTGACGCGCACTTTAAAGCTCCATGGACAGCATTCGATCCACCTGCTCAGGATCGGATAGATCCTGCAGATGGAGGGGTATTTCCAGACGGGTAAACCGTCAATCGGCTGGCTGGCGCCATTGGGCGGCCAAACCAGGTTTTGCCCAGCACCTGACCTTCGGTTTAGCGAAGATCAACTAGGCTTTAATTCGAGCGTCTGGTGTGAAAGGCGGGGGTTGCGTGGGCGCGCAAGAGCGAGCCTGGCGCTGCGGCCAAGCAACTGTTTTGCAACTACCTTTATGAAAGTGAGGAGAAAGCAATGATTTCCTGTTTCATAAAGGTGCCCTGTGAAACGACACCGCCAAATACTTGTCCTAAACGCCGATTCTACGAATTACATCACATTTTGCAAGAAAAGGTGATGGTGCGTGCCGTTGTCTAATGCCAATATTTATCGTTAAGTTCTTGATTCTAAATGGGAATTGAGCGATGCAAATTTCAAGTTTGGGTCCAGCCATCAGACGCTACCGAAAGGTAGCGGGGCTTACTCAGGCTGAACTAGGTGAGAAAACCGGTTTTGACCCTAAAACCATTAGCCGCTTCGAAACCGGCACCTATACACCCAGCGTTGACGCTCTGTTCTTGTTTGCGGAGGCCTTGGGAGTGAAGCTGAAAGTCTTTTTTGCCGATCTGGGCGATGAGGAAGAACAGCGCGCTTATCTGTTCGGTGTCATTCATAAAGCCACCCCGAAGGATCTGGGAAAGCTGATAGCGGCGGTAGACCAGGCCTTGTCCAAGCCTTAGAGCTCGTACGACATAAAAAAGAGCAGGCCACTGACGTCGCCTGTTCTTTGCTCTTTGCCTACTGACATGATCCGACCGGACAGCCCCTCTCCTGGCAGGCGCTGGGCCACGCCTTTTGCCAGCATACTCGCGCGGCCCAGGCAGATTCGGTATCCTCTCGCGAAGTTATTTCAAAATGTAAGGGACTACCATGAACTACCTCCGCCTGCTGGTGGCGGCAGCTGCCTTGAGCCTGCCTGCCGCACCGGTCTATGCCACCGCAGCCCCGGCGCCTGTCGAAGCCAGCGCGCCCGCCGAAACCGCCGAGCACTTCCTCGCCTCCCTCAAGCAGCAAACCGGCACCGTCACCCTGCCCGGCGGCATCGCTACGCTCAAGCTCAACGACGAGTTCTATTACCTGGACCCCAACGACACCGAACGTCTGCTCACCGACGGCTGGGGCAACCCGCCGGGCTTCAACACCCTGGGCATGATCGTGCCCAAGGCCGTCAGCCCACTGTCGGCACGCGGCTGGGGCGTGATTGTCAGCTACAAGGACGACGGGCATATTTCCGACGAAGATGCGGCAAAAATCGACTACACCGAACTGCTCAAACAAATGCAGGAAGACGATGCCGAGGACAATCAGGAACGCCAGAAGCAAGGCTATGCCGGCCTGCACCTGCTGGGCTGGGCCGAACCGCCGCACTACGATCAACCGTCCCACAAGATGTACTGGGCCCGGGAACTGAAAGCCGACGACGCCGAGCAGAACACCCTCAACTACAGCATCCGCGTGCTGGGCCGCGAGGGCGTGCTGGAACTCAACGCCGTCGCCGCCATGGCCGACCTGCTCACCATCAAGCAGGAACTGCCCAAGGTCCTGGCCTTCACCAACTTCACCGACGGCAACCTCTACACCGACTACAACCCGAGCACCGACAAGCTGGCCTCTTATGGCCTGGCCGCGCTGGTCGCTGGCGGGATTGCCGGCAAGGCCGGGCTGTTTGCCAAGATCGGCATCTTCCTGCTGGCCGCCAAGAAGTTTCTGGTGATTGGCGTGGTGGCATTGCTGGCAGGCGCACGCAAGTTCTTCAACCGCAACAAAGGCTGATCGCCACACACGAAAACGCCGCGAGCAATCGCGGCGTACAGATAGCTTGGCCCCGGACGCAATCAGGCCTGGGCAAGTGAAAAATTCTGATGAATTGGATAGCGGAATAAACAAGAGGGTTGTTGCGAGGGGGCTTTATGGAGGCAACCCCACCAGCCACACCCCGGCACACAATGCTCCCGCTGTGGCTGCTGCCTTCCGGCTCTGACCAGGTTCACGGGTAATCGTTGCGGGGGGACCGATGGGGTCACCATCCTAGAGCTTCCAAGCGATGCTCTGTACGATTCTTCACCATCACGCGGATTCGAATTTGGCGTCCTTGTAAGGCTTGTGAAGGGATGCTGCGCAAGCCATTTGTATCACCAACTTGCCTCCCTTTTGTACCACCTGAAGGCGCCTACCAGGCCCAACTAAAAGGTGTGCCGGCCGTTTCGACCAATGAGGAACAAGCTATGAATACCCCAATGCTTGAGGAGCGTGACCGAGAAGCAGAGCAGCGGGAGAACAAGGAGGCGCGTGCAAGAGCTGAGCATTTCGCGGAGCTGCTGGCGCCCTACCTTGCCGCCCAGTTCGGTTATAAGCGCAACTATGTGACGCTGGGCCTGGTGACTACGGTAAACGCAAGGACGGTCAAATATGACCTCTACCTTCGAGTTACCCCGCAGAGGGGGCAATGGGCAGGGACCAACTGCCTGGTCATCGCCCGGATAGGCTTCACGCCCACTCATAAAGGCCACGGGCGGCGCTTCATGGCATTCTTGGTGGAGTACGCAGAGCGCGTCGGATACAGCAACATCGGTATCGAGTCGACCAATGAAGAGTCGGAGGCGTTTGGGGCGAAGTTTGGGTTACTACGGCATCGCGACGGCAACGACTTAATCGGCACAGTGGAGGAAATCAAAAGGCGCATCGCCGAATGAGTCTCCTACACCTGGGCGGTTGGACCCTTCTTGCCGTGGCTTGCTAAAAGCGGCTGGTTTCCGCAGTCTTGCCCAAGGTCACAGATAGTGGCAAAACGACAGGGAGGGTTAGTCATGGCGATGCGATTCAGGAAATCAATCAAGCTTGCTCCTGGCATACGAATGAACTTGAGTGGGGCTGGCGTTGGTTGGACGCTCGGCCCGCGAGGCGCATCAGTAGGGATTGGCAAACGAGGAGCCCGCTTAAACACCAGCTTCATGGGCATTTCCAGTAGTCAAAAACTCTCCGGCCCCTCACGTAGTACCAAACCAGCCCCAACAAAATCTACATCCACGCTTGTTTCTGTGACATGCAGCCTGCATGACGACGGGAGTCTCACTTTTCAGGACGCGGCAGGGAATGACTTACCGGAACATGTAATTGAGGCAGTCAAAAAGCAAAACAAAGATGTAATCCTTGTTGTGATCCAACGCAAATGCGACGAAATTAACGGCAACATTGAAGCCTTAGGGACCATCCACCTGGACACCCCCAGCAGTACTTCTAGGCCCGTGTTTGTTGAGGTGCACTTCGGAGAACCAGAGCCCGTCGCTCCCCGGCCTCTTAAGCCTTCTCTGCTAGACAGGTTATTCAAGAAACGGATGCTACGCCTAGAAACGCAGAACGCCGAAATTCAAAAAAACTTTACTGCTTACTATGACGACTGGTCAAACAACCGAGCAAAACATATCCAGTTAGAACAGGACAGAAAGTTCCTAATTAACGAGGGTATTTACACCAAAATATCTGATATGGAGGCCTGGCTGGAGGACAACCTACAGGACATACAATGGCCCAGAGAGACCGCAATTTCTTTGGAGCTGCTTGAAGATGGCCAGCTTGTACTTCTGGATGTTGACCTACCGGAAATAGAAGACATGCCCACCTCCACAGCTAGTGTGCCTAGTAGAGGGTTGAAGTTATCGGTAAAGGCGATGTCAGCCACAGCTGTTCAGAAACTCTACATGGCCCACATCCACGCTGTTGCCTTCAGGATAGTTGGCGAAACCTTTGCTGCTCTACCCCAGGCCTCCACAGTAGTTTTCTCCGGCTATTCGCAGCGCCCTGATAAAGCAACAGGACGCATCACCGATGAGTATCTCTTCTCTGTTCGTGTTGGCCGGGGAGCTTGGAGTGATATCGACTTTGGACGTCTGGCGGACATCGACGTCGTTGAAGCATTGGCTCGCTTTGACCTGCGCAGGCAGATGACAAAAACAGGCATCTTCAAGGCTATCGAACCCTTCTCACAGTAACGGGGGTCTGCCCAGCTACTGGGAACCAACAATTTCTACCGAGTATCGAGGGAGCTATATGGCCTACGACATCCATTACATCGTGGTGGAGTCCTCAAGCGGAACAGATTGGGCCTCCTGGGTTGCCATTGGCATTTCGGTTCTGGCCCTTATCGCGACGGGCTGGCAAGCGCATCTGGCTAGAGTTCATAACAGGCTTTCAGTAAAGCCACAGCTTGAAGGCCATTCCCTTATGGAGGATGGAATCTACAGCCTGACGGTACGGAATGACGGCCTAGGCCCGGCAATCCTCACGCAGGCGAGAGTCTACTACCGCGACAAACTAGTGGAAGGAGAAGGCACCGCGCTTGTCGATGCGGCCTTTGCTGACGTGCCCAACTGTGAATTGCTGAGCCGTGAGTTCTTCCATCCTCCCTTTGTACTGCCTGCGGGCAGCTCCATTGAGGTATGTAAAGTCGCGTGCAAGAAAAACTTAGAAGATGTCGAGGTGTATCTCGGCGGTCTCATTCGCCTCCAGATCGACTATGAGTCTGCGTACAACGAAAAATGTCCTATGTACGAAACTCGCCGCCCCCCTCAGACCTCCTGACCTAAAGCCAATAAGAGCCTGGCCGATCAAACGCAGAGGGTGCCGACTATTTTCTGCCAAAAAATCTGTCTTGCCTTAGTGAGTAAGACTTCAGGCAAAGGCATGGCGACGCCAAGCAACTGCTGCTGACGCAGCCACGACGCCCAACAGGCAAGACGCTTGCCGCCTGCCTCCCAGGCACCGCGCAGAAGCTCAACACAGGATCTACTCCCCTGGAACGCTTGCGTGAACAGACCTTGGACCTGGGCCAGAATGTCGCGCCCACGAATCAGCGCCTCCCGCTTGCAGCGAGTTTGCAGGGAGCGACGAATTTCTCTTTGGGCGAATAACGGGCGAATGACATCCGGCACCACGATTCGGAAGTAGTAGACCGAGTGGAGGGACAGCAAAAGGTAGGACGGGATGGTCGACACGGATGTATCACTCCTTGTACCACCGCGTGGCAAAGGGTGAAAAACCGTTAATAATCAATCACTTGGATGATTGGAGGCAACCCCACCAGCCACACCCCGGCACACAATGTTCCCGCTGTGGCTGCTTCCTTCCGGATCTGACCAGGTTCACGGGTAATCGTTGCGGGGGGACCGATGGGGTCACCATAACGACGCTGGCCTCTCGGCAAGCGGGGCCATTGTACCGATCTCATCGGAAGTTACAACCGTTGGCGCAGGATTAAAAAGCCAAGAGGTTCAAGTACTTGCCATAGCCCTCAAGAACACCCTCGCACCTTTTGATCATTGGGCTTTCAATACCTCATCCGCACGGCCGCCCTCTTCCTGGATCACCAAGTGGATGAAGTGCAACTTGGCAATCACCGCCGGCGGTAGCACGAAGGGATAGAAATCCGGCTGCCCCATGCTGCGGGACAGTTCGTTGAGCATGCCGGCCAGCTCGATCCAGGCGTTGACGAACGACAGGAACGCCGCGCCGCCAGGGTGCTGCGGGTCATAGAGGGTGGTGAGGGGAAATGGCTGGTAGTCCAGGTCCATCTCCCGTGCGCTCATGCCAAACCCCAGAGCGGTGTCGACCGCGTCCATCATGTGCAGGTAATGGGCCCAGGTTTCTGCCCAGTCCTCCCAGGGGTGCATGGTGGCGTAAGCGCTGACGCAGGTTTGCTGCCAGTCCGGGCGCGGGCCGTTCTGGTAGTGCTGGTCGAGGGCGTCGGTATAACTGGCGCGTTCGTCGCCGAACAGGCTGCGAAACGGCTGCAACCAATGACTGCCGGCGATCAGGCGATCCCAATAGTAGTGGCCGACCTCATGGCGGAAGTGACCGAGCAAGGTGCGGTACGGCTCGCGCATCTGCACGCGGATTTTCTCGCGGTGCTCGTCGTCGGCCTCCTTGATATCCAGGGTGATCAAGCCATTGGCATGGCCCGTGGTGGGGGCCTTGCCTGCCAGGCCGATACCCACGAAGTCAAAAGCCAGGCCATTGGTCTCGTCGACTGTTTTGGGGATCACCTGCAACCCCAGGCTGATCAATTGCGCCACCAGCCGGCGTTTGGCGGTTTCCACCTTGCGCCAGCGCTCGGGGTTTTCCGGAATCGACAGGTCGGGAATGGTGCGATTAAGGCTGCACGCCACACACAGAGGCGCGGTGCTGTAGGCCGGGATCAGCCAGTTGCAGGCCGCAGGGGTATCGAGGTTGGCGCAGCGGCGCCAGGCGCCGGCGTCGAGGTTGTCGTCCTGCAGCCAGGTATCGACCACTGACCCCGGTTGCAGGGACGCCAGCCGGCCTTGCTCGGGCAGGTAACCCAACAGCGCCGAACAGGCCAGGCATTGGCTGTTGCGAAAAAACAGGGATTGCCCGCAACGGCACTGCCAGACCTTGCTGTTGCGCGAAGCCCCGCCCATGAATGGCGCGGCGATGCGCGAACTGAGCTGTTCGAAGAAGCGGTACATGGCGATCTCTCCAGGGGCGTGCCCAAGACTAGATCATTTACCGCGCAAGATCGTTCCCACGTTCTGCCTGACAATGACGCCATGAGCTTCTGCGTCCGCTGTTGGGACGCGGAGCGTGCTGGGATGCATTCCCACGCAGAGCGTGGGAACGATCATCAGAGGGGAATGTTGTGGCTGGCCAGAAAGGCGACAAAAGCCTCTTCGTCCAGGACCTTCAGCCCCAGCTCGCTGGCCTTGGCCAGTTTCGAGCCGGCACCCGGCCCGGCGACCACGCAATGGGTCTTCGCCGAGACCGAACCCGCCACCTTGGCCCCCAGGCTTTCGAGCTTTGCCTTGGCCACGTCGCGACTCATCAATTCCAGCGAGCCGGTCAGCACCCAGGTATGCCCCGCCTCGGGCAAGCCTTCAACCACCTTCTTCTCGCTCTGCCAATGCATGCCGAAGTCCTTGAGCTGCTGCTCGATGGCCAGCGCACGATGGGCATTGTCCGGGTTATCGAAGAACTCACGCACGGCCTTGGCCTGCTTCTCCGGCAGCGCCTGGCGCATGTCCAGCCAATCGGCCTGGATAACACCCTCCAGGGAGCCAAACTTGTCCGCCAGTTTCTGCGCGGCTCCCGGCCCCACGGAAGGTACATGCAACTTGTCGAGCAGGCCGCCCAGGGTGGTACTGGCAGCGAACTCGGCACTCAGCTCACCCTGGTCCTGCAAGACCAGCGCGCACTCGTCCGGCGACAGCAGCGCGCCGATCACCTGCTGGTTGTGCCCGTCTTCAAAGAAGCTGTGGATCTCGTGCGCCACTTCCAGACCCACATCCGGCAAGTACGTCAGCACTTCCGGCAACGCCCGCTGCACGCGCTCCAGGGACGCCAGGGAACGCGCCAGGACCTTGGCGGTTTCCTCGCCCACATCGGGAATACCCAGGGCGTAGATGAACCGCGCCAGGGTTGGGGTCTTGCTGTTTTCGATGGCGGCGATCAGTTTCTTGCTGGAAACATCGGCGAAGCCTTCCAGGTCGATGATCTGTTCGTACTTGAGCTTGTACAGGTCCGCCGGCGAGCCGATGAGTTTCTCATCGACCAACTGCTCGATGGTCTTGTCGCCCAGGCCGTCGATATCCATGGCCCGCCGCGAGACAAAATGGATAATCGCCTGCTTGAGCTGCGCACCACAGGCCAGGCGCCCGACACAGCGATACACCGCACCTTCGCTGACGGTTTCCTTGCCCTTGCTGCGCTTGACCAGTTGCGTGCGCTCCACATGGGAACCGCACACCGGGCAGCTTTCCGGGATCTGCACGGCGCGGGCATTTTCCGGGCGACGCTCGGCAACCACCGACACGACCTGTGGGATCACATCACCGGCACGGCGGATGATCACGGTGTCACCGATCATCAAGCCCAGGCGCGCCACTTCGTCCATATTGTGCAATGTCGCATTGGATACGGTGACGCCGGCCACCTTGACCGGCTTCAAGCGCGCCACCGGCGTCACCGCGCCGGTGCGGCCGACCTGGAATTCAACGTCGAGCAATTCAGTCAGTTCTTCCATCGCCGGAAACTTATGGGCGATGGCCCAGCGCGGCTCGCGGGCGCGAAAGCCCAATTCGCGCTGGTAGGCGATGCTGTTGACCTTGAACACCACACCGTCGATTTCATAGGGCAGGCTGTTACGCCGCTCACCGATGTCGCGGTAGTACGCCAGGCAATCCTCAATCCCCTTGGCCAGCTTCAACTCGTGGCTGATGGGCATACCCCACTTCTGCAACTGCTGGAGGTTGCCGATATGGGTGTCGCTGATGTCAGTGGTCACGCCGTAGCAGCAGAACTCCAGGGGGCGACTGGCGGTGATCTTCGAGTCGAGTTGGCGCAGGCTGCCCGCCGCCGCGTTACGCGGGTTGGCGAAGGTCTTGCCGCCGACTTCCAGTTGCGTGGCGTTCAAACGCTCGAAACCGGCCTTGGACATGAACACTTCACCGCGCACTTCCAGCGTTGCCGGCCAGCCCGTGCCCTGCAGTTTCAGCGGGATATTGCGCACGGTGCGCACATTCACGCTGATATCTTCGCCGGTGGTGCCGTCGCCACGGGTCGCGCCGCGTACCAACTCGCCATCCTGATACAGCAGGCTGACCGCCAGGCCATCGAGCTTGGGTTCACAGCTGTACTCCACCGCCGCACCACCGCCAAACAGATCGCCCACCGGCAGGTCGAGGCCCTCGGTAACGCGGCGATCAAACTCCAGCATGGTGGTTTCATCAAAGGCGTTGCCCAGGCTGAGCATCGGGATCTCGTGACGCACCTGGGTAAAGGCCGACAGCGCCGCACTGCCAACCCGCTGCGTCGGTGAGTCGCGAGTCACCAGGTCCGGGTGCTCGGCTTCCAGCGCCTTGAGTTCGTGGAACAGCCGGTCGTATTCGGCGTCCGGAATGCTCGGCTCGTCGAGTACGTGGTAACGGTAGTTGTGCTGATCCAGTTCAGCGCGCAGCTCGAGAATGCGGGTGTGGGCGGCGGTCATGGGTGTTCTCTCATAAAGCAAAAGAGCAGCCGAAGCTGCTCAATATGTTAGTGCGCTTAATTCTACTGACAACGCTGAAGACCCGTCCTCAGCGTTTCTGTGTCAGGGCGCGACGCTCGAACTCGACGATGCGCTGACGGTAGTGTTCGATGGTCTGGGCGGTCAGCACGCTGCGCTGGTCATCCTTGAGCTCGCCATTGAGTTCCTGGGACAGCTTGCGGGCTGCGGCCACCATGACGTCGAACGCCTGTTTCGGGTGACGCGGGCCTGGCAGACCGAGGAAGAAGCTCACGGCCGGGGTGCTGAACAGGTCGATGTCGTCCAGGTCGAAGGTGCCCGGCTTGACCGCGTTGGCCATGGAGAACAGTACTTCACCGTTGCCGGCCATGCTTTCGTGACGGTGGAAAATATCCATCTCGCCGAAACGCAGGCCGCTTTCCAGGATGTTCTGCAACAGCGCCGGGCCCTTGAAACCGGCCGCGTCGCGGCAGATCACGCTGATCACCAGCACTTCTTCAGCTGCCGGTTGGTCCTTGGTGGACTCACGTGGCGCGCTCTTGGCCGGGCTTTCATCCGGGAAATCACCATCGCGACTGCTGAAGCTCGGGCCTTCGTCCACGTCGAGGTTCAGGTCGCCCTGATGCGGCTCGGCCACAGCAGCGCTGCCGCGCTTGCCACGTTTGGACGACGGTTCGCGTGCTTCACGCACCGGGGCGCTCATCGACGGCAGGTCGTGCTCGTCCAGCTGCGGCTCTTTATGGGTGTCCAGGACACGGGGCGGCCCCAGCAGCTCGGCAGCGCCGTCGTCGTCGGGCAAATTGGACAGGTTACGGTCCAGACGGAATTTCAGCTTGCCCTTGCCGCCGCGCATACGGCGCCAGCCATCAAAAAGAATACCGGCTATTACAATAATGCCGATGACGATCAGCCACTCGCGCAGACCGATTTCCATGTAATCCCTTGCCTCTATAAAAAATGCTGAAAAATAAGGGGTTTAGCACCGTGCAAACCGCTTTAAAACGTGGCGCCAACTCTATGTTCTGACTGACGTTTTGCCCACGCATACGAAAAATTGACATTAAACTAGCACGACCAAAGATAACTTTACACAGTTGACGCAAAATGTGTCGGCTGACGCAGGAATTAAGCTACAAATCATAAGCTTCAAGCCGACACTCATGCCCCTTGAAGCTAGCAACTTGGCGCTAACTTTCCACCATCGCCATCGCCTCTTCCACATCCACCGCCACCAGTCGCGAACAGCCTGGTTCATGCATGGTCACCCCCATCAATTGATCCGCCATTTCCATGGCGATCTTGTTGTGGGTGATATAGATGAACTGCACCGTCTGGGACATCTCTTTAACCAGGCGGGCATAGCGTCCAACGTTAGCGTCATCCAGCGGCGCGTCAACTTCATCGAGCATGCAGAACGGCGCCGGGTTCAACTTGAAGATGGCAAACACCAGGGCCAATGCGGTCAGGGCCTTCTCGCCGCCGGACAACAAATGGATGGTGCTGTTCTTCTTGCCCGGAGGCCGCGCCATGATCGTTACCCCTGTATCGAGTAGATCTTCGCCCGTCAGTTCCAAGTAAGCGCTGCCACCGCCGAAAACTTTTGGGAATAAGGCCTGTAAACCGCCATTAATCTGATCAAAGGTATCTTTGAAGCGGTTACGGGTTTCCTTGTCGATCTTGCGAATGACGTTTTCCAGGGTGTCCAGGGCTTCCACCAGATCGGCGTTCTGGGCATCCAGGTAACGTTTACGCTCGGACTGCTGCTGGTATTCGTCGATGGCGGCGAGGTTGATCGCGCCGAGTCGCTGAATGCGCGCGGCAATGCGCTCAAGTTCTTCTTCGGCTTCTTTCTCGTTGGCTTCGGCGGTCAAGGTATTGAGCACGCCGTGCAGGTCGTAGCCATCTTCCAGCAACTGATCCTGCAAGGTTTTGCGGCGCACCGTCAGGGCCTGCCATTCCATGCGCTGCTGTTCGAGCTGGCTGCGGATCAATTGTGATTGTTGCTCGGCCTGGGTTCGGCGCTTTTCTGCGTCGCGCAGTTCGCGGTCGGCGTCTTCCAGGGCGATCTGCGCGGTCTTGAGTTCTACGTCGACGCTCATGCGTTTATCGAGCAACTCTTCGAGCTTCAAGCGCAGCTCTTCCAGGGGCGCCTCGCCCTCCTCCAGGTTGAGACTCAGTTGCTCGCGCTTTTCCGTCAGGCGCTCGGACTGCATCTCCAAGCGCTCCAGGGCCTGGCGCGTGGAATCGTGCTGAGCGCGCAACGAGCCCAGGCGCACCGCCAACTGGTGGGCGTGATCCTTGTGCTGGCGCGCTTCCTGGCGTACCCGATCGAGGCGTTCACGCAGGCTGTCACGCTGGGCCAGCAGCAGTTCGCGCTGCTCAGTGTCGAGGGCCATGCTGTCGAGGGCGTCCTGCAACTGCAGGCGCGCTTCGCCGACTTGTTCATGTTCGAGGGCGCGCTGTTCGCCCATCTCGGCCACTTCTTCATCGAGACGGGTACGGCGCAGGGTCAACTGTTCGGCCTTGGCCTTGCTGGCCGAGAGCTGGGCTTTCAGTTCGCCCTGCTGGCGCGCTTCGTCCTGCAACAGGCGGCGCAAGTGTTCGCGGCCGGTCTCTTGCTGGCGCTGGGTGGCGCGCAGGGTTTGCAGTTGGGTTTCCAGGGACTCCAGGGTCGCCTCGCGCTCTTCACGCTCGGCACTCAGGTTGACGATTTCCTGGCCACGGGCCAATACGCCGCTTTCGGCCTCACTGGCGCGGCGCACCCGCAAAAAGTGCCGGCCGACCCAGTAGCCGTCGCGGCTGATCAGGCTTTCGCCAGAGGCCAATTGGCCACGCAACGCCAGGGCCTGCTCCAGGGAATCCACCGGTTTGACCTGGCCCAGCCAGGGCGACAGATCAATCGGCGCCTCGACTTTATCCAACAGGCTGCCCGGCACGCGGGTGCCATCGGCTGCCGGGCTGAGCAGACGCAAGTCGCCCTGGGTGAAACCGGCCAGGTCAAACCCGCCAAAGTCATCCACCAGCACCGCCTGCAGATCCGCGCCAAGCACGGTCTCCACGGCCAGTTCCCAACCGGCTTCGACCTTCAAGCCTTCGGCCAGGCGCGGACGCTCGGCAAGGTGCTGGTCACGCAGCCATTCTGCGGTGCCCGTGCCGGGATCCAGTGCCGCCTGCTGCAAGGCTTCAAGGGAGGCCAGGCGCCCGTTGAGGCGCTGCAAATCGCCCTGGGCCTGCTGCTGCGCCTGGGTCGCTTGCTGCAGTTCCTGGCGCAATTGCTCCAGGCGCTCCACTTGCTGCTCTTCGCTGGCTTCCAGCTCTTCGAGCGTCATTTCGCTTTCGGCCAGCTGCTCGCTCAGCGCCATGATCGCCGCGTCTTCCGGGGCAGCGGCCAGCAAGGCGCGCTCCTCCAGGACCCGGCGCTGGCGCTCGGCCAGGCGTTCCATGCTGGTTTCCAGTTGCTGGATGCGCGACTGCTGCACCTCAGCCTGGCGCCGCGGTTCGGCGGAGCGCAGGTTGAACGCATCCCACTGCTCCTGCCAACCGTGCATGGTGGTTTCGGATTCTTCCAGGGCGGCGGCGGCCTCTTCGGCGGCGGCGCTGGTGATTTCCTGCTCGGGGATGAGCATGTCCAGCTCTTCGCCGAGGGTCAGCAGCAAGGTGCGGTCGTGGCCCAGGTGCGACTCGGTTTCCAGGCGCGCGCGCTCCGCTTCCTTCAGGTCATCCTGCAACTGGCGCAAACGCTGCTGGCCGTGCTGGATGCTCTGCTCGACCCGCGCAATATCGCCGCCCACCGAATAGAAGCGGCCCTGCACCAGGTTGAAGCGCTCGGACAAGTCATGGTGACCGTCACGCAGGCGTTCGATGCTGGCGTCGGCATTGCGCTGCTCAGCCACCAGGGCTTCGAAGCTGATTTCCTGGGTGCCGATAATCGCTTCGCGCTGGCCCACCTGGTCATTCAAGGCCTGCCAGCGCAGCGCCGAGAGTTGCGCCTTGAGCTGGCGTTCTTCGCCTTTGTATTCCTGGTATTTCTCGGCGGCCTGGGCCTGGCGGTGCAGGCGCTCCAGTTGGCGCTCCAGCTCTTCACGCAGGTCGGTCAGGCGCGCGAGGTTTTCGTGGGTGCGGCGGATGCGGTTTTCGGTCTCGCGGCGGCGCTCCTTGTACTTGGAGATGCCGGCCGCTTCCTCGATAAAGTTGCGCAGGTCCTCGGGCTTGGCTTCGATCAGCTTGGAGATCATGCCCTGCTCGATAATCGAGTAGCTGCGCGGGCCCAGGCCGGTGCCGAGGAAGATGTCGGTAATGTCGCGGCGCCGGCACTTGGTGCCGTTGAGGAAGTAACTGTTCTGGCTGTCGCGCGTCACTTTGCGGCGGATGGAGATTTCCGCGTAGGCGGCGTATTCACCCACCAGGGTACCGTCGGAGTTGTCGAACACCAGTTCGATGCTGGCCTGGCTGACCGGCTTGCGGCTGGTGGAGCCATTGAAGATGACGTCGGTCATCGACTCGCCACGCAGGTTTTTCGCCGAACTCTCGCCCATCACCCAGCGCACGGCGTCGATGATGTTCGACTTGCCGCAGCCATTGGGCCCGACCACTGCCGCCATGTTACTGGGGAAGTTCACCGTGGTCGGGTCGACGAAGGATTTGAACCCCGCCAGTTTGATGCACTTGAGCCGCACGCTTAGGCGTCCGCCAGGGCTGCGATAACCAGTGAACAACTGCGCTGGCCATAGGCCGAGAGCACTTGGCGGATCTGCGGCAGATCACGGGCCAGTACAGCGGCGAGCAGTTGCTCGAACAGCGCCAGGTACTCGCTCATCGACGCCTTGCGTTGATCCAGGGCCAGGTAATAGGCGCGGTTCATCGCCGGTTGCAGGTTTTCGACGGTTTCCTGCAGGTACGGGTTATTGGCAAAGGGGTACGCGGCGCGCATGACATTGAAGCATTCTTCGACAAAAGCGCGGATGTCCTGGCGCTCGAAATTGCTCACCAGCCGTTGCTGGATCTGCACGAAGGGCGCCATGTCGGCCTGGGTCTGCCAGCCTTCGGCGACCGCATTGCCCAGCAGGATGTACAGCTCGCTCATCAGCGTGCACAGGCTCTGCACCTTGTGCGCGGTGAGCTCGGTGACGTGGGCGCCACGGCGCGGCAGGATGGCGATCAGGTGCCGTCGCTCGAGGATCAGCAAGGCTTCGCGCACGGAGCCACGGCTGACATTGAGCGCCAGCGTGACTTTCTGTTCCTGGATCCGCTCCCCAGGCTTGAGATCGCCGCGAATGATGCGTTCGGCGAGGTGGTGAGCGATTTGCTCGGCAAGACTATCCGGCGCCTTGAACGTCATGTTTTCCCTTCAAAATCTGCTATCGGTACAAGGGCGGCAGTGTAGCGCAATCACTGGGCCAGCAACGCCGAATTTGGCATGAAATAAGCAGACGATAAAGCCCAGGCGCCCCTGAAAACGGCGGTTACAGGGATCTGAACCATAATCAAAGGTGTTGCAATCGCATTTTCTTGACCTTCTGGTCAGAAAATCGTTGACCGAAAAGTCAGACATGACTAGATTCGGCGCAAAGCGGTTAACAACAATAATGAGTCTGCGAGGCCTTCCGTGATCCAGTTTTTAATAAACCAGGAGCTCCGTAGCGAGCATGACCTGGACCCGAACCTGACTGTGCTCAACTACCTGCGTGAGCACCTGGGCAAATCCGGAACCAAGGAAGGCTGCGCCAGCGGCGACTGTGGTGCCTGCACCGTGGTAGTCGGCGAGCTGCATACCGACGAGCAAGGTGCCGAGCAGATTCGCTATCGCAGCCTCAATTCGTGCCTGACGTTTGTCTCATCCCTGCACGGCAAACAACTGATCACCGTGGAAGACCTCAAGCACCAGGGCCAACTGCACAGCGTGCAACAGGCCATGGTCGAGTGCCATGGTTCCCAATGTGGTTTCTGCACCCCCGGTTTTGTGATGTCGCTGTTCGCCCTGCAAAAAAACAGCGACGCCCCCGACAGCGCCAAGGCCCACGAAGCCCTGGCCGGCAACTTGTGCCGCTGCACCGGCTACCGGCCAATCCTGGCCGCTGCCGAGCAAGCCTGCTGCAACAAGCCTCAGGACCAGTTCGACAGCCGCGAGGCGCAGACCATCGCCCGCCTCAAGGCCATCGCGCCGACGCAAACCGGCGAACTGAACAGCGGCGACAAACGCTGCCTGGTGCCCCTGACCGTCGCCGACCTGGCCGACCTCTACGACGCCTACCCCCAAGCCCGGCTGCTGGCCGGCGGTACTGACCTGGCGCTGGAGGTCACCCAGTTCCACCGCGTGCTACCGGTGATGATCTACGTCGGCAACATTGAAGCCATGAAGCGCATCGAGACCTTTGACGACCGCCTGGAAATCGGCGCCGCTACCGCCCTCTCCGACTGCTACAGCGCGCTGCACCACGAATACCCGGACTTTGGCGACCTGCTGCACCGCTTCGCCTCCCTGCAAATCCGCAACCAGGGCACCCTCGGCGGCAATATCGGCAACGCCTCGCCCATCGGTGACTCGCCGCCGCTGCTGATCGCCCTCGGCGCGCAGATCGTGCTGTGCAAGGGCAACGTGCGCCGCACCCTGGCCCTGGAGGACTACTTTATCGACTACCGCGTCACTGCCCGTCAGGACAGTGAGTTCATCGAGAAGATCATCGTGCCCAAGGGCCACGCGCTGTTTCGCGCCTACAAGGTTTCCAAGCGCCTGGACGATGACATCTCGGCAGTCTGCGCAGCCTTCAATCTGAAGATCGACAACGGAGTGATCAGCGATGCCCGCGTCGCCTTCGGCGGCATGGCCGCCACCCCCAAACGCGCACAACACTGCGAGGCCCTGCTGATCGGCGCCACCTGGAACAGCGCCACCGTGGAGAAAGCCTGCGCGGCCCTGGCCGAGGATTTCACCCCGCTGTCGGACTTCCGTGCGAGCAAGGAATACCGCCTGCTCAGCGCCCAGAACCTGCTGCGCAAATACTTCATCGAATTGCAAACGCCGCACATCGAGACTCGGGTGACCGCTTATGTCTAACCATCACGCCGTGGTAAAAACCCAAGCCGAAATGGCCGCGCTGTTTGCCCAGGACCTGACGTCCGGGGTCGGGCGTAGCGTCAAGCATGACAGCGCCGCCAAGCATGTGTCGGGCGAAGCGCAGTACATTGATGATCGCCTGGAATTCCCCAACCAGTTGCACCTGTATGCGCGCATGTCCGACCGCGCCCACGCCCGGATCCTCAGTATCGACACCGCGCCCTGCTACGCCTTTGACGGTGTGCGCATTGTCATCACCCACGAAGACGTACCGGGCCTGAAAGACATCGGCCCGCTGATGCCCGGCGACCCGTTGCTGGCCATCGACACCGTGCAGTTCGTCGGCCAGGTAGTCCTGGCCGTCGCCGCCCGCGACCTGGAAACCGCACGCAAGGCGGCCATGGCCGCGGTGATCGAATACGAAGACCTGGAGCCGGTGCTGGATGTGGTCGAGGCCTTCCGCAATAAACATTTCGTGCTGGACAGCCACACCCACCAGCGCGGTGATTCGGCGAGCGCCCTGGCGAGCGCGAAAAACCGTATCCAGGGCACCCTGCATATCGGCGGCCAGGAACACTTCTACCTGGAGACCCAGATCTCCTCGGTGATGCCCACCGAAGACGGCGGCATGATCGTCTACTGCTCCACCCAGAACCCCACCGAAGTGCAGAAACTGGTGGCCGAAGTACTGGACGTGTCGATGAACAAAATCGTGGTGGATATGCGCCGCATGGGCGGTGGTTTTGGCGGCAAGGAAACCCAGGCCGCCAGCCCGGCATGCCTGTGCGCAGTGGTGGCGCGCCTGACCGGCCAGCCGACCAAGATGCGTCTGCCACGGGTCGAAGACATGCTGATGACCGGCAAGCGCCACCCGTTCTACATCGAATACGACGTGGGCTTCGACGACAACGGCCGCCTGCAAGGGATCAATCTGGACCTGGCGGGTAACTGCGGCTGCTCGCCGGACCTGTCGAACTCGATTGTCGACCGGGCGATGTTCCACTCCGACAACGCGTATTACCTGGGCGATGCCACCGTCAACGGTCATCGCTGCAAGACCAACACCGCCTCCAACACCGCCTACCGTGGTTTCGGCGGCCCGCAAGGCATGGTCGCCATCGAGGAAGTGATGGACGCCATCGCCCGCCATCTGGCCCTGGACCCGCTGGCCGTGCGCAAGGCCAACTACTATGGCAAGACCGAGCGCAACGTCACCCACTACTACCAGACCGTCGAGCACAACATGCTCGAAGAAATGACCGCCGAGCTTGAGGCCAGCAGCCAGTACGCCGAACGCCGCGAAGCGATCCGCCTGTACAACGCCCACAGCCCGATCCTGAAAAAGGGCCTGGCGCTGACGCCGGTGAAGTTCGGTATTTCGTTTACCGCCAGCTTCCTCAACCAGGCCGGCGCGTTGATCCATATCTACACCGACGGCAGCATCCACTTGAACCATGGCGGCACCGAGATGGGCCAGGGCCTGAACATCAAGGTCGCGCAAGTGGTGGCCGAGATCTTTCAGGTGGAAATCGACCGGGTGCAGATCACCGCGACCAACACCGACAAGGTGCCCAACACCTCGCCGACCGCCGCCTCCAGCGGCGCCGACCTGAACGGAAAGGCCGCGCAGAACGCCGCCGAAACCATCAAGCAACGCCTGGTGGAGTTCGCTGCGCGCAAGTACGACGTCAGCGAGGCGGATGTGGAATTCCACAACGGCCATGTGCGGGTACGTGAGCTGATCCTGACGTTCGAGGAGCTGATCCAGCAGGCGTATTTCGCCCAGGTGTCGCTGTCGAGTACCGGCTTCTACAAGACCCCGAAAATTTTCTACGACCGCAGCCAGGCGCGGGGCCGGCCGTTCTACTACTTCGCCTTCGGCGCAGCCTGCTGCGAAGTGATCGTCGACACCCTGACCGGCGAGTACAAGATGCTGCGCACCGACATCCTCCACGACGTGGGTGCCTCGCTGAACCCGGCCATCGACATTGGTCAGGTCGAAGGCGGCTTTATCCAGGGCATGGGCTGGCTGACCATGGAAGAGCTGGTGTGGAACAACAAGGGCAAGCTGATGACCAATGGCCCGGCCAGCTACAAGATTCCGGCCGTGGCGGACATGCCCCTGGATTTGCGGGTCAAACTGGTAGAAAACCGCAAGAACCCGGAGGACACGGTGTTCCATTCCAAGGCCGTGGGCGAACCGCCATTTATGCTCGGGATTGCTTCGTGGTGCGCGATCAAGGATGCGGTGGCGAGCCTGGGTGACTATCGCCATCAACCAAAAATTGATGCGCCGGCGACCCCGGAGCGGGTGTTGTGGGGCTGTGAGCAAATGCGTCAATTGCAGGCGGCGACGGTGGTTGAGGCTGAGACCGAGATGGCTTCGCTCTAGACCGAGGTGCTGCCATCGCGGGCAAGCCCGCTCCCTCATTTGGAATGCATTCCCTTGTGGGAGCGGGCTTGCCCGCGATGACGGCCTGACTGACAACAGCAATGTTGAGGTAGACATGAACAACTGGATCAGCGCCCTCGCCGACCTGCAACACCAGGGTGAACCCTGCGTGCTGGTGACCATTATCGAAGAGCTCGGCTCCACGCCGCGCAATGCCGGTTCGAAGATGGTAGTCAGCGCCGCGCAAACCTTCGACACCATCGGCGGCGGCCACCTGGAATACAAGGCCATGCAGATCGCCCGCGACATGCTCGCCAGCGGTCAGCACAACACCCATCTGGAGCGCTTCAGCCTCGGTGCTAGCCTCGGCCAGTGCTGTGGCGGCGTCACCGTGCTGCTGTTCGAACCCATGGGCCAGGTGCAGGCGCAGATTGCCGTGTTCGGCGCCGGCCATGTCGGTCGCGCCCTGGTGCCGCTGCTGGCCAGCCTGCCGTGCCGGGTGCGCTGGATCGACTCGCGGGAACAGGAATTCCCGGAGCATATCCCCCAGGGCGTGCGTAAAATCGTCAGCGAAGAGCCGGTCGATGAAATTGCCGACCTGCCAGCGGGCAGTTACTGCATCGTCATGACCCATAATCACCAACTGGATCTGGAACTGACCGCCGCCCTGCTCAAGCGCAATGACTTTGCCTACTTCGGCCTGATCGGCTCGCAGACCAAACGCGTCAAGTTTGAACACCGCCTGCGTGAGCGCGGCTTCGAGGCTGCGCAGTTGCAACGCATGCGCTGCCCCATGGGCCTCACCGAGGTGAAGGGCAAATTGCCGGTGGAAATCGCCATCTCCATCGCCGGCGAGATCATCGCCACCTATAACGCCAACTTCGGCCAGCACACCGCGAGCGCCGAACCCATTGCCAAACTGCTGCCGGTATCTCGCCGCAGCCAAGCTATGAATTGAGACGACCATGCCTTTGACTCGTAAAGCCTACCGTGCCGCCATCCTGCACAGCCTCGCCGACCCCGCCATCGTCGGGATTGACGCCTCCTATGAGTATTTCGAGGACGGCCTGCTGGTGATCGACAACGGCCAGATCAGCGCCCTCGGGCATGCCAGCGATTTGCTGCCGACACTGGCGGCCGATATCGAAATCACCCATTACCAGGATGCGCTGATCACCCCTGGCCTGATCGACACCCATATCCACCTGCCGCAAACCGGCATGGTCGGGGCCTACGGCGAACAACTGCTGGATTGGCTCAACACCTACACCTTCCCTTGCGAAAGCCAGTTCGCCGACAAGGCCCACGCCGAAGAAGTGGCGGATATCTTTATCAAGGAACTGCTGCGCAATGGCACCACCACCGCCCTGGTGTTCGGCAGCGTGCACCCGCAATCGGTGAACTCATTTTTTGAGGCCGCCGAGAAGCTCGACCTGCGCATGATCGCCGGCAAGGTGATGATGGACCGCAATGCGCCGGACTACCTGACCGATACCGCCGAATCCGGCTACCAGGAAAGCAAGGCGCTGATCGAACGCTGGCACGGCAAAGGCCGTTTGCACTACGCCGTTACGCCGCGCTTCGCGCCTACCAGCACACCGGAACAGTTGAACCTCGCCGGGCAGTTGCTGGGGGAATACCCGGACCTGTACATGCAGACGCATATCAGTGAAAACCTGCAGGAAGTGCAATGGGTCAAGGAGCTGTTCCCGGAGCGCAGCGGCTACCTGGACGTGTACGACCACTACAAGCTGCTGGGGGAACGTTCGGTATTCGCCCATGGCGTACACCTGTGCGACGACGAATGCGCGCGCCTGGCCGAAGCCGGTTCAGCGGTCGCGTTCTGCCCGACGTCGAACTTCTTCCTCGGCAGCGGCTTGTTCAACCTGCCGATGGCCGAGAAGCACCAGCTCAATGTGGGCCTGGGCACGGATGTGGGGGGCGGTACCAGCTTCTCGCTGCTGCAGACGCTGAACGAGGCCTACAAGGTCATGCAATTGCAGGGCGCACGCCTGAGCCCGTTCAAATCGCTGTACCTGGCGACCCTGGGCGGCGCCAAAGCGCTGCGCCTGGAAGACAAGATCGGCACCCTGCAGCCGGGCACCGATGCCGACTTCCTGGTACTGGACTACAACGCCACGCCACTGCTCAGCTATCGCTTGAAGCAGGCCAAGGACATTGCCGAGACGTTGTTTGTGTTGATGACGCTGGGGGATGATCGGGCGGTGATGCAGACGTATGCAGCCGGCCAACTGGTGCATCAACGCTGATTTTGAAGGGCACCACAAACCAATGTGGGAGCAGGCAAGCCATAATGCCGATCAGTTAAGCGAACGCAATGCTCAAAGCAGTGAAAATCAAATGTGGGAGCGGGCTTGCTCGCGAAGACGTCGGCCCAGCCAACATTGATGTTGACTGACCCACTGCTTTCGCGAGCAAGCCCGCTCCCACAGGGGATCTGCGCTTGACTGACTGGCATTAAGGCAAGCCAGCTCCCACAGTTTGATCGGGGTTTACAGTTTTATAGAGGAGCGACCCGGCTTCTTGGTCTGCAGCAAATGTGAGAACACCGCATGCAAATCATCCGACGCACCTTCCTCATCGAGGTTGAGCTTGCTGTCGATGTGATCCATGTGGTGCATCATCAGGTTCACCGCCAACCCCACATCCCGAGCCTCGATGGCATCGATCAACTGGGTGTGCTCGTCATAGGAACAGTGTGAGCGGTTGCCGCTTTCATACTGGGCGATGATCAGCGAGGTCTGGGACACCAGGCTGCGCTGGAAGCTGATCAGCGGGGCATTTTTTGCCGCTTCGGCCAGTTTCAGGTGGAACTCGCCAGAGAGCCGGATACCCGCGCCGCGATCGCCACGGGAGAAGCTGTCGCGCTCGTCATTGACCATCTGCCGCAGTTCGGCCAGCTCTTCGGTCGAGGCATGCTGCACCGCCAATTCGGTGATCGCCCGCTCGACCAGGCGCCGGGCCAGGAACACCTGGCGGGCTTCCTCGACGCTTGGGCTGGCCACCACCGCACCCCGATTGGGGCGCAACAACACCACGCCTTCATGGGCCAGGCGCGACAGTGCGCGACGAATGATGGTGCGGCTGACGCCAAAGATCTCGCCCAGTGCTTCTTCACTCAATTTGGTACCGGGCGCCAGGCGTTGCTCGAGGATGGCCTCGAAGATATGCGCGTAGACGATATCGTCCTGGGTTCCACTGCGACCGGCCTTACCGGCTCGCGGCTGTTTCTTGAGGGGCTGCAACTGTTCGTTCATGGGCACTCGGGTCGGGAGAACGGCGGCGAATTGACGTTGACTGTAATAAGAGTACAGCGGTCGCTGGCAAGTATCGCGTAAAAACAGCGCACATTGTACACAACCCGTTGCGCCAACACACTGTACGGCTGTTTGCGCCACCGGCTGTATTGCAACAGTCAGTTACGTTTGAGTTTAGGCTTGATTCCACGATTTCCCAGGTACAAGGAACACCGCCCCATGACCGACGCGACCCAGGCGCCGCTGCGCCCACTGGCCGACACTTCGCCTTCGGCCATTGTCGCCGGCTTTATCGCCATGATGACCGGTTACACCAGCTCCCTGGTGCTGATGTTCCAGGCCGGCCAGGCTGCCGGCCTGACCACCGGGCAAATTTCCTCGTGGATCTGGGCGATTTCCATCGGCATGGCGGTGTGCAGCATCGGCTTGTCCCTGCGCTACCGCACGCCCATCACCATTGCCTGGTCGACCCCCGGCGCGGCGCTGTTGATTACCAGCCTGGGCGGGGTCAGCTACGGCGAGGCCATCGGTGCCTACATCACCTGCGCGGTACTGGTGACGATCTGTGGCCTCACCGGCAGCTTTGAAAAACTGGTGAAGAAAATCCCTGCCTCACTGGCCGCCGCGCTGCTGGCCGGGATCCTGTTCAAGATCGGCAGCGAGATTTTCGTCGCCGCGCAGCACCGCACCGCCCTGGTGCTGGGCATGTTCTTTACCTACCTGATCATCAAGCGCCTGTCGCCTCGATATGCCGTGCTGGCGGCGCTGCTGATCGGTACTGCCTTGTCCGGGTTGATGGGGCTCCTGGACTTCAGCGGGTTCAGCCTGGAAGTGGCGACGCCGGTGTGGACCACGCCGCACTTTTCCCTGGCGGCGACCATCAGCATCGGCATTCCGTTGTTTGTGGTGGCGATGACCTCGCAGAACATGCCCGGGGTCGCGGTATTGCGCGCCGATGGCTACGACGTGCCCGCCTCACCGCTGATCACCGCCACTGGCCTGGCCTCACTGGTGCTGGCGCCGTTTGGCTCCCACGGCATCAACCTGGCCGCCATCAGCGCGGCCATCTGCACCGGCCCCCATGCCCATGAGGACCGCAACAAGCGCTACACCGCCGCCGTGTGGTGCGGGATTTTCTACGGGGTTGCCGGGGTATTTGGCGCGACCTTGGCGGCGTTGTTCGCCGCATTGCCCAAGGAGTTGGTGCTGTCGATTGCCGCATTGGCGTTGTTCGGCTCGATCATCAATGGCCTGAGCATTGCCATGAATGAGCCCAAGGAGCGGGAAGCAGCACTGATCACCTTTATGGTCACGGCGTCGGGGTTGACGCTGTTTTCCATCGGTTCGGCATTCTGGGGGATTGTTGCGGGGGTGTTGACGCTGGTGATTCTGAACTGGCGCAAGGCCTGAATTTAATACCTTGAAACGAAAAAGCGACCCGGGCGGGTCGCTTTTTCATGACATCAGACAGCCGGGTTAACCGGTGTCTCTGGATGCCAGGCGTCCAGCAGTTCGCTGACTTCAACGCGGGTCAGCTCTGGGCGAGCCTTGAGCCACGCTTCAACAGCGGCACGCTGTTCTTCGTTGACCGAACCACGGGTGGCTTTGCAGACCAGACCGAAGTCATCGCCGCCCACGTAGTCCAGGCCATTGCCGTCCATCGCTTCAGTCAGGAATGCTTCGAGGAAAGCGTCAACCGCCTCATCGTCCAAACCTTCTTTGAAGTCCAGGTTCAGTTCGAAACCCAGCTCTTGAAATTCATCAACGCACAGTTTTTTGCGCAGACGCCGGGAACGGTTAGTCGCCATTGGAACAATCCTCTTAAGTATTAACGGCCGGCACTCTACCAGTTTAAGGCGCGAATTGCCCGGCAATCCAAGACGGGTGGCACGATAGCGCGAAAAAAATCCATCATTTGCAGCTATGGTTGAGGCACAAGTAGCCCCACCTTGGGGCATAATGCCGACACTTTCATGACCACTGGGGGATTTTCTTACATAGCCCCCGCTATATTCACCCTCCTCTGCAGTAGGGTCTTACTTCTTATGATCAAATCCTTGCGTCCATTATTACTCGCCAGTTTCCTTTTGCCCCTGGCGCTCTCAGTCACCGCCGCCCCGATCAATACCACCCTGCCACCCAAAGTCCAGGAAGCCCTGAAGAAAGCCAAACTGCAGAACGATGCCCTGTCCCTGGTAATGATTCCGCTCAATGGCCCCGGCAGCGCCACGGTGTTCAACGCTGACGTGTCGGTCAACCCGGCGTCGACCATGAAACTGGTCACCACCTACGCAGCCCTGGAAATGCTCGGCCCCAACCATCAGTGGAAAACCGAGTTCTACACCGACGGCACCCTCAGTGGCGGCGTCCTGCGGGGCAACCTGTACCTCAAGGGCGGCGGCGATCCCAAGCTGAACATGGAAAAGCTCTGGCTGCTGATGCGCGACCTGCGCGCCAATGGCGTACAGCAAGTCACCGGCGACCTGGTGCTGGACCGCGGCTTCTTTATCCAGCCCCAACTGCCGGAGTTCAACGACGACGGCAACGATGCCAACAAGCCGTTCCTGGTCAAGCCGGACGCCCTGCTGGTCAACCTCAAGGCCCTGCGCTTTGTGACCCGCAATGATTCGGGAAAGGTGTTGGTCTCGGTGGAGCCGCCGATTGCCAGCATCCAGATCGACAATCAGGTCAAGGCCAGCAACGCCAAGCAGTGCACCGGTGATGTGCGCTACAACCCGGTCACCGCCGCCGACGGCAGTGTCACCGTGACCGTCAGCGGCCAGTTGGGCGATGGCTGCAGCTCGCAGACGTATCTGTCGCTGCTCGACCATGCCACCTACACCGCCGGCGCCGTGCGCGCGATCTGGAAAGAGTTGGGCGGCACGATCCAGGGCCGCGACGTACTGGCCCCGGTGCCAAAAACCGCCAAGGTCCTGGCCCGGGCGTTCTCCCCGGACCTGGCCGAGATCATCCGCGACATCAATAAATACAGTAACAACACCATGGCCCAGCAGTTGTTCCTCAGCCTCGGCGCGCAATACCGCACTGATGCCGACGGCGATGACGCCAGGGCAGCACAGCGCGTGGTCCGCCAATGGCTGGCGAAAAAAGGCATCACGGCTCCGCACCTGGTGATGGAAAACGGTTCCGGCCTGTCCCGTGCCGAACGGGTCAGCGCCCGAGAAATGGCGACCATGCTGCAGGCCGCCTGGAGAAGCCCGTATGCGGCCGAGTTCATCAGCTCGATGCCGATTGCCGGCAGTGACGGCACCATGCGCAAGCGCCTGAAAACCACAGCCCTGCGCGGCGAAGCCCACGTCAAGACCGGCACCCTGAACACGGTACGTGCGATTGCCGGCTTCAGCCGTGACAACAATGGCAATACCTGGGCGGTGGTGGCGATTCTCAACGATCCGAAGCCGTGGGGCGCATCGTCGGTGCTGGACCAGGTGCTGCTGGATCTGTATCGCCAGCCGAAGCTGGCGGCGGCTGCGCCGGGCCTATAGAGCGGTTGGCTTACCAACCTTTTGCAACCACTGCGAACTAAATGTGGGAGCGGGCTTGCTCGCGATGACGGTGTGTCAGTCAATACATCTGGCGACTGATACACCGTCATCGCGAGCAAGCCCGCTCCCACATTAGGGATACGGTGCTCAGACAGGCAACCGCTGCGCCTCGACCCGATCCCTGCCCGCCTGCTTGGCCGCATACACCGCCGAATCCGCGCGCAGCAACAAGCCATCCACGCCCTCATCGACCCGCCAACTGGCTACGCCAAAACTCGCCGTCACCGTGCCGACGCCGTCCATTGGCGTACTGCGCAGCACTTCCCACAACTCAACGGCCAGGCTGTAGGCCTGGACACCATCGGTATTGGGACACAGCACCATGAACTCCTCGCCGCCGAGGCGGCAGAACACATCGCTGCGGCGCAGGCGCAGGCTGATACGCCGGCACAACTCCTGCAGCACACCATCCCCCGCCGCGTGCCCATGCTGGTCATTGATGCGCTTGAAGTGATCAATATCCAGCATGATCACCGCCAGCGACCCCGACGTACGCCGCACCCGACTCATCTCGGCCCTCAGCCGATCCTGGAAGTAGCGACGGTTATGGATACCCGTCAACGAGTCGGTGATGGACAGCGCCCGCAACTCTTCTTCCACCCGCTTGAGATCGGAGATATCCGACACATAGCCATGCCATAGCGTACCGCCACCGGGTAACTCTTCCGGCGTCGCCTCGCCACGAATCCAACGCAGGCCCCGGCCCGGCAGTTGCACCCGATATTCTTCGCGCCATTGACTCAACTGCAGCGCGGACAGGCGGATAGAGGCGCGGATGCGCTCTGCGTCCTGGGGATGAATACGCTCGAAGACTTGCTTGGCATCCTGTTGCAGCAACCCCGGGTCGATTTCGTAGATATCGCGAATACCATCGCTGGCGTAGATAAACCGCCAGTTGTCATTGGGTTCGAGGGTGAACTGGAAGATCCCGCCCGGCACATGGGCACTGAGTTTTTTCAGCAACCGATCCCGAGCCGCCAGGGCCTCATAGGCGCGTTTCTGCTCGGTGACATCCAGGCAGATCGCCAGGTGCCCGATCCACAAGCCATGCTCGTCAAGCAGTGCCGTGGCCAGCATATTCACGGTCAACTGGCTGCCGTCCTGGCGCACCAACGTCCACTCCCGGGCCTCATGCAGGCTGTCGCTGCCCTCCACCAGCATCGCCTGGCCGGGCATGATCCGTTTGCCCAGCGCCAGACTCAACTGCACCGCACGGGCTTCCAGTTCGGGCGCCAGGTGCAGGCTTTCGAGGGTCATGTGACCGAGCACCTGGTCGGCCTGATAACCCAGCATCTTCTCGGCGCCGGCATTGAACGTGCTGATCACGCCCCGCAAGTCCGTGGCAATGATCGCCACCTGGGTCGCGGCGTTGAGCACGCTGCGCAACTGACCATGGGCACCACGCAACTCATACTCGCGCTGGTGCAATTGCCCCGTACGCTGCTGCACCAGCCTCAGCGCCCGCTGCCGCTGGCTGACCAGCACGTAGAGCAAGGCACTGAGCAACAGGCTGAGCAAGCTGCCCATGGCCAGGATACTGCTCGTCGAAGAGTGATTGGCCTGCACAAACACCTGGCTGGGACGCAGGCTCAAGGCGTAGACATGATCGCCCAGGGTCAGCCGGCGGATCGACTCCAGGCTGCTATCGCCCACGGGATTGTCCGATTCATACAGCAGCTGCTGTTGAGTATCGGAGGTGTCGACAATCTGCATCACCAGGTTATCCCGCGCGGGCTTGGGCAAACCGTCGGCTACCAATTGGCGCATGCTGATCACCGCCATGACGAAACCGTAGGGTTCGTTGTAGGGCATTTGCGCGGTGGGCGGCCGAGTGACCGGTGCTACCAGCAACACGCCCATGGTATACGCCGGCTCCACCCCCACCAGCGACATCGGTTGGGATACGGCAATGGTTGCGGAACGGTACGCCCGCTCGATCGTCGAACGGCGCAACGGCTGGGCCAGCAGGTCAAACCCCAAGGGCGAGCCGAGGATGCTCTGGGTCTGGCTGTACAACACCGGCACGTACTCGTCACGCTCCTGCGCCGGTACCAGCGCCCCGGCTTCATTCAACTCACGAATGGAGAAAGGCGCGCCACGCTGGCGTGATACCTGTTGTTCGAACGCCCGGCGCTCATCACGCGCTATCCGAGGCGCCCAGGCATAGGCACGGGCGCGCAACAGCAACGGCTGGGCGAACCCATCGAAATCTTCGCGGGAAACATCATGGGAGTTGACGAAAAAACGCTGCAGGCTGCCCAGGCGCTGCTCCTGGTCTTCGAAACGCTCTTCCAGGCGGCTGTAGCGCTCGTTGACCAATAACTGGAAACGCTGGCGGACCTGCTGGTGATGCCGATCGGCCGTGGTCAGCGCCAGCACGGCGGTGAGCGCCACCCCCACCAGCAAGACCACCAATGCCACCAGCCAAGCGGATGCCTGCTCGCTGATAAATCCCAGTATTTTCGGGCGGACGGCTTGCAACGGCATAGGCAAAACTCGAAACACCAGCGTGCAGGAGCGCTACTTCGGCTAAGAGGTTAGTTATAGCCATCGAGCCCTCTTTTGACCAGCGTAAAAAAGCCGCGAGCCCGGAAAAATCCAGGCTTGCGGCTTCAAGGTCGATCAGCGTGCGGTGATTTTCCAGGCACGATGGATTTTCGGGTTACGGGCAAAATCCGGATCAATGGTTTTATCGCTGATTTCCTCGACGGCATAGCGCTCGCCCAGGTTGTCTTCCAACTGGAACTTGCGGAAGTTGTTGGAGAAATACAGCACCCCGCCCGGCGCCAGGCGGGCCATGGCCAGGTCGAGCAATTGCACGTGGTCACGCTGGACGTCGAACACACCTTCCATGCGCTTGGAGTTGGAGAAGGTCGGCGGGTCGATGAAGATCAGATCGAACTCATCACGGCTGGCTTCCAGCCATGCCATCACATCGCCCTGCTCCAGGCGGTTCTTGTCGGAGAAGCCATTGAGGGACAGGTTGCGGCGCGCCCAGTCCAGATAGGTTTTCGACAGGTCGACGCTGGTGGTGCTGCGCGCGCCGCCCTTGGCCGCATGCACGCTGGCGGTGGCGGTGTAGCAATACAGGTTGAGGAAGCGCTTGCCGGCAGCTTCTTTCTGGATGCGCATGCGCATCGGGCGGTGGTCGAGAAACAGACCGGTGTCCAGGTAGTCAGTGAGGTTGACCAGCAGCTTCACCCCGCCTTCGCTGACTTCGGTGAACTTGCCCTGGGCGCTCTGGCGCTCGTACTGCTTGGTGCCGCTCTGACGCTCGCGGCGCTTGACCACCACACGGCTCTTGTCGATGTTCAGCGCCTGGGGAATGGCGGCCAGGGCATCGAACATGCGCGCCGAGGCTTTTTCCGGGTCGATGGACTTCGGTGCCACGTATTCCTGGACGTGCACCCAGTCGTGGTACAGGTCGATGGCCATGGAGTATTCCGGCATATCGGCATCGTACACGCGGTAGCAATCGACGCCCTCGCGCTTGGCCCACTTGCCCAGCAGCTTGAGGTTCTTTTGCAGGCGGTTGGCAAACATCTGCCCGCCTTCGCTCAAGCGCGCCTGCTCAACCACTGGCGCCGGTGCAGGCGCAGGTTTGATCGGGTTACCGTTCTTGTTGTACTGGCGCTCTTGCGGCTCGGTCGGGGCCTGGTCGTAAGCGGCTTGCTCACGTTCGGCCTGGCGCTGCTCCGGGGTGCGGCGCTCGCCGGTGACGAACTGATCCGGGTTGACCTTGATCAGCAGCAGCTTGCACGGCAAGGCGCCGTTCCAGAACGAATACTGCTTGTGGCTACGAATGCCCATGCGCTTGCCCAGGTCCGGGGCGCCGGTGAACACCGCCGCCTCCCAGCCCATGCACGCCTGGCGCAGACGCTCACCGAGATTCTGGTAGAGGTACAACAGGCTGGCTTCGTCACCCAGGCGCTCGCCGTACGGCGGGTTGCAGATCACCAGGCCTTTCTGGTTCTGGTCCGGACGCGGCTCGAAGGTGCCAACTTCGCCTTGGTAAATCTTGATCCAGTGGCTCAGGCCGGCACGCTCGATGTTGTTGCGCGCAGGCTGGATCAGACGCGGATCGGCTTCGTAACCGCGGATCCACAGTGGCGGCTTGTTCATGCCGATGGCCGCACGCTCGCTGGCCTCGGTGTGGAGTTTTTTCCACAGGGCCGGCACGTGGCCGAGCCAGGCGGTGAAGCCCCACTGCTCGCGATTAAGGTTGGGGGCCATGTCGGCGGCGATCATCGCGCCTTCCACCAGGAAGGTACCGACGCCGCACATCGGGTCAGTCAACGCGCCGTTTTCAGCAGCAATGCGCGGCCAGCCGGCACGAATCAAAATTGCCGCCGCGAGGTTTTCCTTCAACGGTGCCGCGCCCTGCTGCAGGCGGTAACCGCGCTGGTGCAGGCTGTGGCCGGACAAGTCGAGGGAGAGGATCGCTTCGCCACGGTCCAGGCGCAGGTGAATGCGCAGGTCGGGGTTGATCTTGTCGATGGACGGGCGTTCGCCGGTCGGGGTGCGCAGCTTGTCGACAATCGCATCCTTGACCTTCAGCGCGCCGAAGTGGGTGTTGTCGATGCCCGAACCGTGGCCGCTGAACTCCACCGCCAGGGTGCCGTCTGGGACCATATGGTCTTGCCATTCGATATCCAGCACCCCGTGGTACAGGTCTTCGGCATCCTTCATCGGGAAGCGCTTGAGCACCAGCAGTACACGGTTGGCCAGACGCGACCAGAGGCACAGGCGGTAGGCGGTTTCCATGTCGGCCATGCCGCGCACAGCCGAGGTGTGCTCGCGGGCGTCTTCAAGGCCAAGCCCGACGGCTTCCTCGATCAGCAGGCCTTCGAGGCCCTTGGGGCAAGTGAGGAAGAGTTCGTAACGGTCCGACATGGGGATTCCAGGCTTTTCAGCAATAAGTGAACGGGCGACGCATCGCGCGTTCGGTTTTCAATCAAGCGCTTTTCTTGAAGAGCGCTCGCGTGGCACGAATGTGTGCCGTTCCACCCCGGTGTCCAGACCTGCAGGGCCTTGATTGCCGGGGCAGAGAGATAATTTGTGCAACAAAAGGAAATATTCTGACCCTTCGTCGAATAATAACCGACTGCAAGCGGCGGGTATTCTCACTAAAGGATTAAACCCATCCTCTATACAGGGCACATCATAGCTGGCTTTGCCCAATAAATGGGGCGAAAAGCCATCCCAGCTTATGGCTATAGCATCGTTATCGTTACGTGCTTATGACAAAACGATCATTGAAACCATGTGACCTATTGGTTAGAACTCAACACAGGTTAGCGCCACAACGACGCTGACACAGAGGCTCGCCACGCCGGCAGCGAGCCACACCAACGGCAGAAAAACTCTGCCCGGCCTCGGACGAGGCCGAAGGATATCAAGACAGTCAACAAGTGAGGGAAACACCCTATGAGAAGACTTAAGCGTGATCCGTTGGAAAGAGCATTTTTACGCGGATATCAGTATGGCGTTCATGGCAAATCCCGTGAGCTTTGCCCATTTACTCTACCGTCAGTACGCCAAGCCTGGATTAACGGCTGGCGCGAAGGACGCGGCGACAACTGGGACGGTATGACCGGCACTGCGGGGATCCACAGACTCAACGAACTTCACGCCGTCGGCTAATCAGGGCACTTAATTCCGACAACCACCTTGAAGAATGTAACAACTTAACCACGCACGCCCCATCCGGGCGGCGGGCTTCGGCCCAGGGGCTCCTTAGAGGAGCCCTTTTTTATGGGCTTGAAACCCCTGCGCAGCAGCAGCTTCAGGGCTGCTTTGCAGTCCCACGTGGGGCAAGCCCGCTCGCCGCAATGGCGTCCACCGATTGGCGAATCAACGCTGGGCCCTTGTAGATAAACCCGGAATACAACTGCACCAGGCTGGCACCCGCGGCGATTTTCTCGGCGGCGTGCTTGCCTTCGGTGATACCGCCCACGGCGATGATCGGCAAACGCCCGGCCAACTCGGCCGCCAGCACCTTGACGATATGGGTGCTCTGGTCACGCACCGGCGCGCCGGAAAGCCCACCCGCCTCGTCACCGAAAGCCAGGCCTTCAACGCCCGCACGGCTGAGGGTGGTGTTGGTGGCAATCACCGCATCCATCCCCGCATCCACCAGGGCCTGGGCCACCAGCACGGTTTCTTCGTCGTTCATGTCCGGGGCGATCTTGATCGCCAAGGGCACGCGCTTGCCATGGCGTACCGCCAGGTCTTCCTGGCGCTGGCGCAGGGCTTCGAGCAGTTGCTTGAGCGAGTCGCCAAACTGCAGGCTGCGCAGGCCCGGGGTGTTGGGCGAGCTGACGTTGACGGTCACATAGCTGGCGTGAGCGTAGACCTTGTCCAGGCAGAGCAGGTAGTCATCTACCGCACGCTCCACCGGGGTGTCGAAGTTCTTGCCGATATTGATCCCGAGGATGCCCTTGTACTTGGCGGCCTGGACCCGCGCCAGCAGGTGATCGACGCCCAGGTTGTTGAAACCCATGCGATTGATGATCGCCTCGGCCTCCGGCAGGCGGAAAATGCGCGGCTTGGGATTGCCCGGCTGCGGGCGCGGCGTGACGGTGCCGATCTCGACAAAACCGAAACCCAACTGCGCAAAGCCGTCGATGGCAGCGCCGTTCTTGTCCAGGCCAGCTGCCAGGCCCACCGGGTTGGGGAAATCGAGCCCCATCACCGAGACCGGCATCTTTGCCGGCGCCTTGCACACCAGGCCATTGAGCCCCAGGCGTCCACCCGCGCCGATCAGGTCCAGGGACAGATCGTGGGAAGTTTCCGGGGAGAGTTTGAATAACAGCTGGCGGGCCAGGGTATACATGGGCGGGCTTGACTCGGATGGCGGCGAAAGGTGGCAGCGATTATAGCCGGGGTGGCGGGTACGTGCGAGGCATGGCACACCGCCGGTCAATCATCCGTTTCGATGCTGCATCAACTCTTCGTAGCGCGCCCAAATCTTCTGCGCATAACGCAGACGCAGCGCATCACGCTCGCCCCCTGCCCCAGGCCCGACGTTGTAGGCGCCCACGGCGGTCCAGTTGTAACCAAACTGCTTGATGAAGTCGGCCAGAATCGACGCCCCCACCTCCACCGACAGGCACGGCTCATCCAACAGACGCTGCTCGGTAATCCCCTGCTTGAGCAGGCGCGGCAGATGAATGCTGTTGATCTGCATCAGGCCGATGTCACGGCTGCCATTGTTATTGCTGTAGTTCATGGCCTCGGCGCGATAGCCCGACTCCACGGCGGCAATGGCTTGCAGTAACTCCGGCTCGATATCGTATTGGCGGGCGGCCTCGGCCCAACAATAAGCCCCGGCCTCACTCGCCTTGCCCAGGGTAAGTAACAGCAGCCCCAGCCTGCAGGCTCGTTTCATGCCTGCTCGACAGCCGCTTCGGCGCACCAGCCACAGGCCGGGCAAGCACGCCGTGGAGCACCCGCACCTTGCGCTGCCTGGCCATGCCGCTCGAGCACCCTTACCCGGCCATTGAAGCGATAACCGCGGCCATACACTGTCGCGATCAACCGCCTGTCGCCCTCCAATTGCTTGCGCAATGAGTAGATACAACGGGTCAGGGACTCTTCGGCGATGTCGATATGGGGCCAGACCTGCTCCAGCAGGTAGTCCTTGGTCACCAATACGCCGGGCGTGGCCAGCAACAAGCGCAACACATGACATTCCTTGGGGGGTAACTGAATGTCGCGACCTTCGGCGGTCAGCCGGCCATCACCCTGCAACTTCCAATGACCAAAGGCGAGGGAGCCCCTGACCAAGCCCTCAACTGCAGCAACCATGCAAACCTCTGTTCCTGTCTGACATACGCGGCGCCTTGAATATTGATATCGCACCGCCTGGAGATATCGCGACTATAGAAACCCGCAGCCAATTGCACGTTAGGAAAAAACCCTGTGCTTCGAAGTTTTCCGGGAGTGTTTCGTAGGAACTTTCGAGGTCAACAGCCCCCGTTCGCCATGGGTAATGCCTGCTTTCATTGCTCGGCGATACGAGCAAATGCACGCCGGACGCGCTCGTATTGATCAGAGCTCAGGGGGGTCGAAACAGAACCCATCACGGGAGCCGTGGGTATATCCAATTCAGCCACCAGTTCTTTGATAAACCGCAACTGCTGCGCGCTTCCCTTGATCAACAGGCTGTTGACCTGTGGGTAGGCGATTACCGCTGCGCCAGTGCCGGCCTTGCGCCCAAGCTCGGCAAGCCGACGCTCGACCAGCGTTGCCATGCCGGGCACGGTGATTTTTTGCAGCCCCATGTCGTACTGGTGGTCTGCCACGTCATGATTCAGCACCTGCACGACACCGACTTCCGGCAACGCCTGGCGCCGTGCCGGGCGTTGGCGGTCCATCAGTTGGGCCAGGCGCAATACGTGATCGACATAATTGGCGGGCCCGGACACATAAAACAATCGCGCACCGGCCTTGCGCAGCGGGTAGCGCGCCTCGTCGAGCCCCGCGCGCCGCATGACCACACGCAATCTGTCGACGCTCATGTGCCGCAGAATCACCCCGGAACTCTTGGCCTCGCTGGCGTCGTAGAGATGTAGCACCTGGCCGTCGCTGTACCAGATCAATTCGTGCTGCAACGCCACCGTCTCGAGGACCGCTTGCGCGTCGGCAAAATCAAATTGCCCGGTGATGCGCTTGCCCGCCGCCCGCTTGCTGACCACGATGGGCTGCCCCAAGGGCACCGCAAGTCGAGTGAAGAAGCCCGAAAGGCTTTCATCCAACGCCAGGTAGGTCGCGCCCATGGCTGGCAGGGCAGCGAGCATCAACAGCCCGCCCAGCAGCCAGCGCTGCAAAAAGGCAGTGCAGGTCGCTGCGATAGATTGATCAAGAAGCACGCGGGGTTTCCTGAAGGGTGTTGCCCAAAGGAGCGCCATAGTGAAAGGCCCGCGCAATGCAATCTTGATGAAAACCTGATCAACCACGGCTCGCCCTGCGCCGTGGCATGTGCCTTGCTTTGTCTTGTGTATCGCGGCCCGCACCAACGACGGAACGGGCTCAAGGACAAAGGCGTCGTTACCTGCAGGAGGCTTGCAAGCCGCCCTACGGAACGACGCCTTTTTTCACACAGAAGGTAGGTGTTGATGAGTGATCAGGTGGGCAACAGCCAGGCCAATAACCCCCTGGCCTGGGTCAACGGCAGCGATGCCCCGGAAAAGAGCAGCCTCGACCTGGGCTTCATGGCCTTGAGCGATTGCGCCTCGCTGGTGGTCGCGGCGACCCAAGGGTTTGCCCAGCCGTACGGGCTGACGCTGAACCTCAAGCGCCAGTCATCCTGGGCCGGCCTGCGCGACAAGCTGGTCAGCGGCGAACTGGACGCCGCCCACAGCCTGTATGGCCTGATCTATGCGGTGCACCTGGGCATCGGCGGCGTGGCGCCAACCGACATGGCGGTGCTGATGGGCCTGAACCAGAACGGCCAGGGCATCAACTTGTCCCAGGGCCTGCAGCACCAGGGCGTGACCAGTCCTGAGGCACTGGCGCGCAAGGTGCACCAAAGCCGGACAAAACTCACCTTCGCCCAGACGTTTCCCACCGGCACCCACGCCATGTGGTTGTATTACTGGCTGGCCAGCCAAGGCATTCATCCGCTGCGCGATGTCGAGAGTGTGGTGGTGCCGCCGCCGCAGATGGTCGCGCACTTGCAGGCCGGGCGGATTGACGGCCTGTGTGTGGGCGAACCCTGGTGCGCCAGCGCGGTGCAGCAAAACCAGGGCTTTACCCTGGCCACTAGCCAGGCGATCTGGCCGGATCACCCGGAAAAAGTCCTGGGCTGCACCCAGGCGTTTGTCGAGCAATACCCCAACACCGCCCGCGTGCTGGTAATGGCGATCCTGGAGGCCAGCCGTTTTATCGACGACAGCCTGGAGAACCGCCGCTCCACCGCGCAACTGCTCAGCGCCAGGGAATATCTGGACGCCCCACTCGACTGCATCGAACCGCGCCTGCTGGGGGCTTATGACGATGGCCTGGGCAACCACTGGCAAGACGTGCACGCGTTGCGCTTCCATGGCGGTGGCGAGGTCAACCTGCCGTACCTGTCCGACGGCATGTGGTTCATGACCCAGTTCCGCCGCTGGGGCCTGCTGCGTGACGACCCTGACTACCTCGCCGTTGCCCGGCAGGTGCAGCAACTGGACCTCTACCGCCAGGCCGCGACGGCAGTGGGTGTGGCAGCCTGGGGCGCGGACATGCGCAGCAGCCAATTGATCGACGGCAAGGTCTGGGATGGCTCGGACCCTGCCGCCTACGCCCGTAGCTTCCGCCTGCATGCCCTGGCCGACGATGTCGTCCGCCACGCCTTGCGCTGATGGGAGGCCAGCCATGTTGCGAATCCTGCTGATCAATGACACCCCACGCAAAGTCGGGCGCCTTAAAAGTGCACTGACCGAGGCCGGTTTTGAGGTGATCGACGAGTCCGGCCTGACCATCGACCTGCCGGCGCGCGTCGAAACAGTGCGCCCGGATGTGATTCTGATCGATACCGAGTCACCCGGCCGCGATGTGATGGAGCAAGTGGTGCTGGTCAGCCGTGACCAGCCCCGCCCCATCGTGATGTTTACCGACGAACATGACCCCAACGTGATGCGCCAGGCGATCAAGTCCGGGGTCAGTGCCTACATCGTCGAGGGCATCCAGGCCCAGCGCCTGCAGCCGATCCTCGATGTGGCCATGGCACGCTTCGAGAGCGATCAGGCCCTGCGTGCGCAGCTGCAGGCCCGCGACCAGCAACTGGCGGAACGCAAGCGCATCGAGCTGGCCAAGGGTTTGCTGATGAAAATGAAGGACTGCAATGAAGAACAGGCCTACACCCTGATGCGCCGCCAAGCCATGAGCCGCCAGCAGAAGTTGATCCAGGTGGCCGAGCAGATTATTGCCATGAGTGAATTGTTAGGCTGAGACACACAACTACCCTCGCCCACTGTGGAAACGGGCTTGCCCGCGATGGCAGTGTCACGATTGGCGCAAGACTTGCAAACCATACACCCCAGGTAGCCAACGGCGGTTGCCCCTCCACGACAAAGACGTCGCACATCCGGTTTGCCCAGGCGAACCCGGTGGCGGCGTTTTTTCGTTTGGGTGGGGCGGCCTTCGCTGGCCGTTCCATCACCAGGCCTTCTACAAGATCCCCAATCTGAGGTGCGTGATGAAATCAAGCTTCTGGAAATCCGGGCACACCCCGACCTTGTTTGCCGCGTTCCTGTATTTCGACCTGAGTTTCATGGTCTGGTATCTATTGGGCCCGCTGGCGGTGCAGATCGCCGCCGACCTGCAACTGACCACCCAGCAACGCGGGCTGATGGTTGCCACACCGATCCTGGCGGGCGCGATCCTGCGCTTCTTGATGGGCATGCTGGCAGACAAGTTGTCGCCCAAGACCGCCGGCCTGATCGGCCAGGTGATCGTGATTGTGGCGCTGTTCTGTGCCTGGAAACTGGGGATCCACAGCTATGAACAGGCGCTGCTGCTGGGGCTGTTTCTCGGCATGGCCGGGGCCTCGTTTGCCGTGGCCCTGCCGTTGGCCTCCCAGTGGTACCCCGCCGAACACCAGGGCAAGGCCATGGGCATCGCCGGGGCGGGCAACTCCGGCACGGTGTTCGCCGCATTGCTGGCGCCGCTGATCGCCGCCGCCTTTGGCTGGAGCAACGTGTTTGGCTTTGCCCTGATCCCGCTGGTCCTGACCTTGATCGTATTCGCCTGGCTGGCGCGCAATGCCCCTGAGCGACCGAAAGCCAAATCCATGGCCGACTACTTCAAGGCCCTGGGCGACCGCGACAGTTGGTGGTTCATGTTCTTCTACAGCGTGACCTTCGGTGGCTTTATCGGCCTGGCCAGCGCCCTGCCCGGCTACTTCAACGACCAATATGGCTTGAGCCCGGTCACTGCCGGCTACTACACCGCCGCCTGTGTGTTCGGCGGCAGCCTGATGCGGCCCCTGGGCGGCGCCCTGGCCGACCGATTCGGCGGGATCCGCACCCTGCTGGGTATGTACGGCGTGGCGGTGGTGTGCATCGCGGCAGTGGGCTTCAACCTACCGAGTTCCTACGCTGCACTGGCCCTGTTCGTATGCACCATGCTCGGCCTGGGGGCCGGTAACGGCGCGGTCTTCCAGTTGGTGCCCCAGCGCTTTCGCCGGGAGATCGGCGTGATGACCGGGTTGATCGGTATGGCCGGCGGTATCGGCGGTTTCGCCCTGGCGGCGGGTATGGGCGCAATCAAGCAAAGCACCGGCAGCTATCAGTTGGCGTTGTGGCTGTTCGCCAGCCTGGGCGTGCTGGCGTGGTTCGGCCTGTATGGCGTGAAGCGGCGTTGGAGGACCACCTGGGGTTCGGCTGCCGTCACCGCAGCGCGGGTCTGATGAGCCTGCAACTGAGCGTGGCCCAGGCCAGCGCCATTGGGCCGCGCGCGGAAAACCAGGACGCCCTGCGCCTGGTCACCCCGGCCCCGGAGCTGGCCGCGAGCAAGGGCTATCTGTGTGCCATCGCCGATGGTGTCAGCCAATGCGCCGACGGCGGCCTGGCCGCGCGCTCGACCTTGCAGGCCCTGGCCCTGGACTACTACGCCACGCCGCAAACCTGGGGCGTGGCCCAGGCCCTGGACCGCCTGTTGCTTGCACAAAATCGCTGGCTGCAGGCCAATGGCGGCGGCCAGCCGTTGCTGACCACCCTCAGCGCCCTGGTGTTTCGCGGCCAGCGTTTTACCTTGGCCCATGTCGGTGACTGCCGGGTGTATCGCTGGTTCGCGGGCGAGTTGCAGCGCATCACTGAAGAACATGTCTGGGAGCAACCGGGCATGCAACATGTGCTCAAGCGCGCCCTGGGCCTGGACCAGCATCTGGTGGTGGATTTTCTCGACGGTGAACTGCGCCAGGGCGAGTGCTTCCTGCTGCTCAGCGACGGGGTATGGGCGACCCTGGCCGATCACAGCATCCGCGCGATCCTGCGCGAACAGGCCGATCTGGATCTGGCCGTGAACACCCTGGTCAATGCGGCGCACCTGGCGGGTAGCCAGGACAATGCCAGCGCCCTGCTGGTGCGCATCGACCAGCTTGGCGCCGCGACCCTGGGTGATGCGCTGGTGCAGTTGCAGCAGTGGCCACTGCCGCCGCCGTTGAAGGCCGGGCAAGCCTTTGAAGGCTGGCAGGTGGAGTGCGTGCTGGCGCACAGTCGGCAGTCGTTGCTGTACCGGGTACGTGATACCCAGCAGCAAGCCTGGCTGCTGAAAACCCTGGCCCCGGGTCGCGACGATGACAACGATGCGGCCCAGGCCCTGCTCGCGGAAGAATGGTTTTTGCGCCGGGTGGCGGGACGGGCATTTCCTGAAGTCCATCCGGGCAGCGGGCGTCAGCATTTGTACTATGTGATGCGTGAATACAGCGGGCAGACCCTGGCCGAACTGTTCCAGCAGCAAGGCCCCTTGCCGCTGGCGCAATGGCAGTCCATCGCCGAGCGCTTGCTGCGGGCGGTGGGCATGCTGCATCGCCGGCAAATCCTGCACCGTGACATCAAGCCGGAAAACCTGCTGTTGGGGGAGGACGGCGAACTGCGGGTGCTGGATTTTGGCCTGGCCTATTGCCCCGGCTTATCCGAAGACCGCGCTCACCTGTTGCCGGGCACCCCCAGCTTTATCGCCCCCGAAGCCTTCAGCGGCGAACGTCCGACACCGCAGCAGGATTTGTACAGCGTCGGCGTGAGCCTGTATTACCTGCTGACCGGGCATTATCCCTACGGTGAAATCGAAGCGTTCCAGCGCCCCCGCTTCAACACGCCTGTCAGTGCCAGCCGTTATCGACCCGACCTGCCCGACTGGTTGCAACAGAGCCTGGAGCGCTCGGTGGCGGCACAAGCGGCCCAACGTTACGAAACCGCCGAGGAATGGCTGCTGGTGCTGGAACAGGCCGACCGCCGCGAACTGAGCCTGCGCCCACGGCCACTGCTGGAGCGCGAGCCGCTGAAGGTCTGGCAAACCCTGGCGTTGGTGTCGTTGCTGATCAATCTGCTGTTGCTGTATCTGTTATCCCTATAGGAGGCAGGTGCGCCAGTTGTGGGCGTCCTGCCTTCAAATGGTGCGTAAAGACCTTGGAGCATCCACTAAAACCCCAGTAAACCCGGCGTTGCGCGACTTGGCACAACCACTGCATTAGCTTCTGCAACACCCCCACATACAGCCCCCCCTTCAACGACGAAGGTGGGGCTTTCCCGAGAGAACGGGACCAGGACAAAGGCGTCCTCGCTAGGCAACTAGCGGGACGCCTTTTTTGTTTGCGCGTGATTTGTCGAGCCACTGCGGAGAACGACATGAAGAAACTCAAACTGGTGATGATCGGCAACGGCATGGCCGGGGTTCGCACCCTTGAAGAACTGCTGAAGCTGAGCACCGAACTGTATGACATCACGGTCTTTGGTGCCGAGCCCCATACCAACTACAACCGCATCCTGCTGTCGCCGGTGCTGGCCGGTGAGCAGACGTTCGAAGAGATCGTGCTCAACGACCTGGACTGGTACCTGCAAAACAACATCAAGCTGCTGCTCAACCGCAAGGTGGTGCAGATCGACCGGGTCAAGCGCAAAGTCATCGCCGAAGACGGCACGGAAGCCGAATACGATCGCCTGCTGATCGCCACCGGCTCGACCCCGTTTATCCTGCCGATCCCCGGCAATACCTTGCAGGGTGTAATAGGCTACCGCGATATCGCCGACACCCAGGCCATGATCGACACCGCCCGCACCCACAAGCACGCGGTGGTCATCGGTGGCGGCTTGCTGGGCCTGGAAGCGGCCAATGGCCTGATGTTGCGCGGCATGCACGTGACCGTGGTGCATATCGGCGAATGGCTGCTGGAACGCCAGTTGGACAAGACCAGCGGCCAGTTGCTGCAAACCGAACTGGAAAGCCGGGGCCTGGTGTTTCGCCTGTGCGAACAGACCCAGGCCCTACATGACGCCGGCAATGGTCGCGTGGGCTCGGTGCAGTTCAAAAATGGCGAGGTGATTCCGGCTGACCTGGTGGTGATGGCTGCCGGTATCCGCCCCAACACCGAGCTGGCGGAACAGTCCGGCATCCCGTGCAACCGTGGGATTCTGGTCAACGACACGATGCAAACCTACGACCCGCGCATCTATGCCATCGGCGAGTGCGCCAGCCATCGTGGGATTGCCTACGGCCTGGTGGCGCCGCTGTTCGAGCAGGCCAAGGTCTGTGCCAACCACCTGGCGCAGTTGGGCTTCGCCACTTACAAAGGCTCGGTGACCTCGACCAAACTCAAAGTCACCGGCATCGACCTGTTTTCTGCTGGCGACTTCATGGGCGGCGAAGGCACCGAGACCATCACCCTTTCCGACCCTATCGGTGGCGTCTATAAGAAGCTGGTGATCAAGGACGACATACTGGTCGGCGCCTGCCTGTACGGCGATACCGCCGACGGCGGTTGGTATTTCCGGCAGATCCGTGAGAACCATGGCATTAGTGAGATCCGCGATCACCTGATGTTCGGCGAAAACGCCCTGGGCGATGTAGGCCACCAAGGCCAGGACAAAGCCATGAGCATGGCCGACAACGCCGAAGTCTGCGGCTGCAACGGGGTGTGCAAGGGCACCATCGTCAAGGCGATCCAGGAACAGGGCCTGTTCAGTGTCGATGAGGTGAAAAAACACACCAAGGCCGCCAGCTCCTGCGGCTCCTGTGCCGGGCTGGTGGAGCAGATCCTGATCAACACCGTGGGCGGCGCCGCCGACGTCAAACCCAAAAGCGAAAAAGCCATCTGCGGCTGCAGCGACCTCAATCACGGGCAAATCCGCCAGGCCATTCGCGACCAGCACTTGCTGACCATCGCCGACACCATGAGCTACCTGAACTGGCGTACGCCCAACGGTTGCGCCACCTGCCGCCCGGCACTCAACTACTACCTGATTTCCACCTGGCCGGGCGAAGCCAAGGACGACCCGCAATCGCGCCTGATCAACGAACGGGCCCACGCCAACATTCAGAAAGACGGCACCTACTCGGTAGTCCCACGGATGTGGGGCGGTGTGACCAATCCTTCCGAGCTGCGCCGGATTGCCGATGTGGCCGACAAGTACAACGTGCCGATGGTCAAGGTCACCGGCGGCCAGCGCATCGACTTGCTGGGCATCAGGAAACAGGACCTGCCCGGGGTGTGGAAAGACCTCGATATGCCGTCCGGGCATGCCTACGGCAAATCCATCCGCACCGTGAAGACCTGTGTTGGCAGCGAGTTCTGCCGGTTTGGCACGCAGAACTCCACGCAACTGGGCATTGAGCTGGAACATGACCTGTTCAATATGTGGTCGCCCCACAAGGTCAAGCTGGCGGTGTCCGGGTGCCCGCGCAATTGCTCGGAAGCCGGAATCAAGGATGTGGGCATTATCGGCGTCGACTCGGGCTGGGAGATGTATATCGGTGGCAATGGCGGGATCAAGACTGAGGTCGCGGAGTTTTTCGTCAAGCTCAAGACCGCCGAAGAAGTACGTGAGTACAACGGCGCTTTCCTACAGCTGTACCGCGAAGAAGCCTTCTACCTGGAGCGCACCGTGCACTACCTGCAACGGGTGGGCATGGACCACATCAAGAAGGCCGTGCTGGAAGACCCGGCGCGGCGCCAGGCCCTCAATGAGCGCCTGCAATTCTCCCTGTCGTTTGAACAAGACCCGTGGAAAGAGCGCCTGGAGCAGCCGCTGCTGAAGAAGGAATTCGACACCATCGCCGTCAAACAGCTGGAGGTAGTGCTATGAACTGGCTGGATATCTGCGCCCTCGAAGAAATCAACTCCCTGGGCTCGCGCATTGTCAGTGGCCCGAAAGGGGAAATCGCGATTTTTCGTACCAGTGACGATGAAGTGTTCGCCCTCGATGACCGCTGCCCGCACAAGGGCGGGCCGCTGTCCCAGGGGCTGATCTATGGCAAACGCGTGGCCTGCCCGCTGCACAACTGGCAGATCGACCTGGCGTCCGGCGAAGCCCAGGCACCGGATATCGGCTGCGCCCACCATCACCACGCCCGGGTGGAAAACGGCCGGGTGATGCTGGCCCTGCGGGACGCAGGTTGATGAACCGCCAGGTCACGGCATCGACCTGCTGCTACTGCGGGGTCGGCTGCGGCGTGCTGATCGAGCACGATGGCACGCAGATCTTCGGGGTCAGCGGCGATCCGGCACACCCGGCCAACTTCGGCAAGTTGTGCAGCAAGGGTTCCAGCCTGCACCTGACCGGCGATCTGACGGCGCGGGCGTTGTACCCGCAGCTGCGCCTGGGCAAAGAGCTGGCCCGCGGCCGCACCGACTGGGACACGGCCCTGGAACACGCGGCCAATGTATTCGCCGACACCATCGCCGAGCATGGCCCCGACAGCGTGGCGTTCTATATCTCCGGGCAACTGTTGACCGAGGACTACTACAGTTTCAACAAACTCGCGCGGGCCCTGGTGGGCACCAACAATATCGACAGCAATTCCCGGCTGTGCATGTCTTCGGCAGTGGTCGGCTACAAGCGCAGCCTGGGCGCCGATGCGCCGCCGTGCAGCTATGAGGACCTGGAGGCCAGCGATTGCGTGATGATCGTCGGCAGTAACATGGCCTACGCCCACCCCGTACTGTTTCGCCGGCTGGAAGAGGCCAAGGCACGCCGACCCGAGATGAAAGTGCTGGTCATCGACCCCCGGCGCACCGACACCTGCGACTTGGCGGATATGCACCTGGCAATCCTGCCCGGTACTGATGTGGCGTTGTTCCATGGGATTTTGCATCTGTTGCTGTGGGAAGACTGGATCGACCGCGACTTTATCCAGGCTCATACCGAGGGTCTGGTGGAGTTGAAGCGGCTGGTCCATGACTACACGCCACAGATGGTCACGCAATTATGTGGGATCAGTGTCGAACAACTGCGCCAGTGCGCACAGTGGGTGGGCACCTCGCCCAGCTTCCTGTCGCTGTGGTGCATGGGGTTGAACCAGTCCACCGCTGGCAGCGCTAAAAACAGTGCGCTGATCAACCTGCACCTGGCCACCGGCACCATTGGCCGCCCGGGTTGCGGGCCCTTTTCCCTGACCGGCCAGCCTAACGCCATGGGCGGCCGGGAGACCGGCAGCCTGTCGAACCTGCTGCCAGGCCATCGCGACGCCGGCAACGCTGAGCATCGCGCCGAAGTGGCCGCCTACTGGGGGGTTGAACAACTGCCCTGCAGCACCGGCTTGACCGCCATTGAACTGTTCGAGCAGGTACAGGCCGGCAAGATCAAAGCGTTGTGGATCGCTTGCACCAACCCCGCGCAATCGTTGCCAGACCAGAACAACGTGCGCCAGGCTCTGGCCGCGTGCCCGTTCGTGGTGTTGCAGGAGGCCTTCCGTACCACAGAAACCGCCGCCTTTGCCGACCTGTTGTTGCCCGCCGCCAGTTGGGGCGAGAAAGAAGGAACCGTGACCAACTCCGAACGGCGCGTTTCCCACGTGCGCCAGGCCATCGCCCCACCGGGTGAAGCGCGACCAGACTGGGCGATTACCGTGGATTTCGCACAGCGCCTGGAGCGCCGCTTGCGTCCTCAAAAAACCGGCCTGTTTGCCTTTGAAACGCCCGCGCAGGTGTTTGATGAATACAAACAGCTGACCCGTGGTCAGGACCTGGACCTGTCGGGCCTCAGCCACGCCCTGCTCGACCGCATCGGCCCGCAGCAATGGCCGTTTCCCGCAAAGGCCCAGGCCGGCACGCCACGGCTGTACACCGATGGCATCTTCCCGACCGCCAGTGGTCGTGCGCAGTTTGTCGCTGATCCTTATCGCGCCGCCAAAGAGCAGCGTGACGCGCGTTTTCCACTGACCCTGATCACCGGCCGCCTGCGTGACCAATGGCATGGCATGAGCCGTACTGGCACGGCGGCGCAACTCTTTGGCCATGTCAGCGAAGCATCGCTCAGCCTGCACCCGGACGAACTGCGCCGGCACCGTTTCAAAGAAGGCGACCTGGTCAATCTCAAAAGCCGTCGCGGCAACGTGATTGTGGCGGTGACCAGTGATGACAGCGTGCGACCCGGCCAGGCATTCCTGCCGATGCATTGGGGCGATCGCTTCCTTAAGGGTGGCGTCAATGCGCTGACCCAGCCGGCGTTCGACCCACTGTCGAAACAGCCGGAACTCAAACACAGCGGCGTACGCCTGGAAGCCGTGCAATTGCCCTGGCACTTGTTCGCGCTGATCGAGGGCGATGTGCAGCAACACTTCGAAGCCTTGCGCCCCCTTTGTGAGCGTTTTGCCTATGTCAGCCTGAGCCTGACCGGGCGTGAGCGGCCGGCCCTGCTGGTGCGGGCTGCCCATACCGAAGCACCGGATCTGCAACTGCTCAACAGCATCGACCGATTGCTGGGCCTCAATGACGGCCCGGTCATGGCCTATGACGACCCGCGCCGCTCCATCGGTAAACGGGTAAAGATCGAGAAAGGCCGGATTACCGCGATCCGCCTGGCCGGCGAAACCCTCGCCCGCCACTGGCTGCAAAGCCTGTGGCTGGAAGGCCGCGCCGACGAACAGTTACGCCGCTGGCTGCTGGCACCGCTAAGCGCGCCGCCCGGTGGTGGAACGACCAGCAACAGAATTCTCTGCAACTGCAAAAACGTCAGTGAAAGCGCGATATGCGCCGGCATCGGCCGCGGCCTGAACCTGGACGGGCTGAAACAAGCATTGGGCTGCGGCACGCAATGTGGCTCCTGCGTCCCCGAAATCAAACGGCTATTGGCAAGCACCTCGCAGCCAATCGCTATCAGTGTGTGAGGGCAATACCTATGAATGCAAAAGTCTGGCTGGTGGGCGCAGGCCCAGGTGATCCGGAGTTGTTGACCCTCAAGGCAGTACGGGCCCTGCACGAGGCCGATGTGGTGCTGATTGATGATCTGGTCAACCCGGCGGTACTTGAGCATTGCCCCGGTACGCAGGTGATTACCGTCGGCAAGCGCGGGGGGTGCCGCTCCACACCCCAGGATTTCATTCATCGCTTGATGCTGCGTTATGCGCGCCAGGGTAAATGCGTGGTGCGCCTGAAGGGCGGCGATCCGTGCATTTTCGGACGCGGCGGCGAAGAGGCCAGTTGGCTGAAGGCGCGAGGGGTCAGCGTGGAGTTGGTCAATGGCATCACGGCCGGGCTGGCGGGTGCAACAAACTGCGACATACCGCTGACACTGCGGGGAATCAGTCGTGGCGTGACGCTTGTCACTGCCCATACCCAGGACGACAGCAGCCTTAATTGGCGGGCACTGGCCGAGGGTGGCACGACACTGGTGGTCTACATGGGTGTGGCGAAGCTTGCAGAGATTTCCCAGCAGTTACTGGAAGGAGGCATGGCCGCAGATATGCCGGTGGCCATGATCGAGAACGCCTCGATGCCCCAGCAGCGCGAATGCCGCAGTTCCCTGGCGCGCATGCAGGAGGATGCCCAGGGGTTTGCCTTGAAGAGCCCAGCCATCCTGGTGATCGGCGCGGTAGCAGCCACAGCCGTGGAAGCCGCCTTGCTGGCAAGCGCCTGAGGCAAATGGCAGGCGAAAAAAAGCCCGGCCTAAGCCGGGCTTTTTTCTAGCACTCAGTAATTACTGAGCTTGAGCTTCAACCGACGCTTCTACACGACGGTTAACAGCGCGACCAGCTTCAGTTGCGTTGTCAGCAACTGGGCGGGATTCGCCGTAACCAACCGAAGTGATACGGCTAGGAGCTACGCCATCTTTAACCAGGACTTGCTTAACAGCGTCAGCACGACGCTGGGACAGCTTCTGGTTGTAGGCGTCTGGACCGACGGAGTCAGTGTGACCAGCAACTTCTACGTTGGTAGCTGGGTACTGAGCCATGAAGTCGGCCAGGTTTTTCACGTCGCCGTAGCTGTTAGGCTTAACAACGGCCTTGTCGAAGTCGAACTTCACGTCCAGCTCAACACGAACAACCTGAGCAACCGGAGCTTCTGGCTCTGGAACTGGCTCTGGAGCTGGTGCTGGGGTAGGAGCTGGAGCAGCTGCGCCAGCGTTACCGCCGAAGTTTACGCCCAGGCCGACCAGTGCGGAGTAGTCCCACTTGCCGTTGTCCAGACCGTAGTCAGCTTCAACACCGGCACGAGCGTACAGGTTGTTGGTGAAGTAGTACTTAACGCCGGTACCAACGGTAGCGAAAGTAGTCTGATCGCGACCGGTGTGGCCGTCAGCACGTACGTTGCCACGGCTCTGGTGACCGAAACCACCTTCTACGTATGGACGCAGGGAGTCGACGCCAGCTTGACCGAAGTGGTACTGAGCAACGAGGCTGCCGGTATCACCTTTGATCTTCTGGTTGCCAGTACCGTCAGTCGAACGGGTGTGGTTGGTCTTGTCGTAGGACAGGTTCAAGGACAGGTCGTCGGTCAGGAAGTAACCGATGCGAGCGCCAGGATTGAAGCCGTCTTCGATGTGCTTGACGCTATCGTTGTACTGCTTCTTGTAGAACAGCTCGCCTTCAACTGCGCCTTGGCCTTGTGCCAGAACGCCGAAAGAAGTAGCGGCAATAAGAGAACCAATGGCCAAGCCCAAGGTGTTTTTCAGTTTCATCCGTTAAATCCCCATCTGGTGATTGTAAAGCAGTCCCACATACCGGGGGACAACTCGGCGACAAGTCTAACAGAACTTGCCTACACGTAAGAGATATTTGCACCGAACTAAGTTTCAGTACTGTCCGCAAATTTCTCACGTAATTTATCAAGAGCACGTTTGTAACGCATTTTTGTAGCACTCAAACCCATATGCATAATGTCAGCAATTTCCTGAAATTCCAGTTCTGCGACAAATCGTAGCACCAGAATTTCCCGGTCAATTGGGTTCACATGCACCAACCAGCGATCAAGCCCGCCCTTCTCCTCGGGTGCCGGCGTCTTTTCTTCAGACGCCTCCTCAAGGGGGTCAAGGCTCAACGCGTCCATCAAGCGACGCTTTCGCCGTTCCTTACGATACTGCGTGATGCACTCGTTGTACGTGATGCTGTAGAGCCAGGTTTTGAACTTCGATTTACCCTCGAAGTTCTTCAGGCCATACAACACCTTGAGCATCACTTCCTGACAGACATCATCCGCATCACGATCGTTCCCTAAATACCTTGAACAAACGTTGAACAGAGTGCGTTGATACCTGCGCATCAATTCTTCGTACGCGCGTGTTACGTGAAACAGCTCCGTGTGCGCGCGCGCGACCAACTCCTCATCAGAGAGCTCACGGGGGTCATAGCGCGTGGACAGCGTTTGGGCTTTATTCAAAACAAGTCGTGCCGACAGTCAGGTCAATGTCCGCCACAGCCTGGATACCCAGGTTTGCGGCGGCGTACATTAGCAGGGTTACCGGGTTAGCGGCTATTGACCTGCTGTTCCAGCAGAACCCGATTGGACAGCGACACTAGTTCGCCATCATCGGTCAGCACCGTGGTTTTCACCGTACCGATCTCTTCAATCTGCCCTTCGACCTCGCCAACACGCACGTGTTGCCCCACCTGATACAACTCACGCACATAAATTCCCGCAAGAATCTGCCCGGCAATTCCCCGGCTTCCCAACCCCATGGCCAGCGCAACGGCCAGACCAACGGTAATCAAAACGATCACAATCACATGGTTAAGCAGGTCAGTCTTGACCTCCAGCTGGCTGATCGCCACCGAAATACTGATGATGATCACCAGGCCCTGGGCAATTCGCCCCAGGCCGCCGGCATAGTCCAGGCCTACACCCTCGGCAGCGCCGCGCACCAGCCCATTGGCCAGTTGCGCCAGCAACACACCCACCAGCAACACCAGCGCGCCGCCGAATACTTTCGGCAAATACAGCGCAAGCATGTCGAGCGTAGCTGAAACTCGCTCAAGTCCAAGTGATTGCGCCGCAGAAACCAGAAAAATCAGCAAAACAAACCAATAGACGATCTTGCCGATCAGCGTCGAGATCGGCACTTGCAGCCCGGCGCGCCCCAGCAGCTTGGTCAACCCGGTGCCAGCCATCAGGCGATCGAGGCCCAGCTTGGCGAGTAATTTGGAGAGCAGGGTGTCGAGCAGCTTGGCCACGACAAAACCCAGCAATACCAGCACCAGCGCACCAAACAGGTTGGGAATGAAATTCGCCACCTTGGTCCACAACGCAGTCATTGCAGTGACCAGACTCTGTGTCCAGAGATCAAGTTCCATATTCAATCAGCCTTATCAGCAGTGCGAGCAATAGGTTTACGACGAGAAACAGGTGATACATGGGCCGAACCATTGTTCAGCGCCATCATCAGTGCCGGCACCCAGCGGCCGAGCAGACCAAACAGGTCGCCCGCGCCTACCTGGCGATTGGCGGTTTTCAGCACGCGGCCCAGGCAAGCATCGTCGTCACGGTTGGACGGCGAAGCGTTAAGCATGTCACGCAAAGACTGTTCAAACGGATCGTGCATAGGGACCTCTCGCAAGTGAATTAAAAGACGAGGGCAAAATTCGTCGGGTCACATGACCTCTCCCAGCGTTCAGGTCACGTTCAGGTCAAACCCAGCGTAAACGTCGAAACAACCACCACTGTCCAAGGGCCACTGACACCATCAACAGGCAGGCCACCACGAATCCATAGGGACTCTCGGAGAACGGAATCCCCCCGACGTTGATCCCCAGCAAACCGGTCAGGAAACTCATCGGCAAAAAGATCCCGGTGATGATCCCGAAGCGGTACATGGTGCGGTTCATACGCACGCTCAAACGCCGATCCTCGGCCTCCAGCACCAGCCCCACGCGCTCCCGGCTCAGTTCCAGCTCTTCCAGGTAACGGGTCAGGCTGTTATTCAATTCATTCCAATAGTCGGCATCGTCATCGACAAACCAGGGCAATTTTATGCGTGTCAGTTGCGCAAAAATATCCCGCTGCGGAGCCAGAAAACGCTTGAGCGCAGCAGCACGCCGACGGATCTGCAGGACGTTGCCATGTTCCGGTGTATACCGTTCGTCGGCATCCAGTTTTTCTTCTTCAATATCGACAATTTCAGACAGGTCGCTGACCAGATCCTGCACTTTATGAGTCAGGTACTGCGCCATGTACAAGATCAGCTCGGAAGCGCTCTTGGGGCCTTTTCCATCCGCCAACTGCACCAGCAACTCGTCGGTGGCGCGCAAGGGTCGCAGACGCAAGGAGATGACCCGATCAGCCGCGGCAAAGATACGCACCGACACCATGTCTTCCGGCTCAGCCCCCGGATTGAGGTTGATCCCGCGCAGAAACAGCAGCAATTCGTCGTCCGGCAACGGCAACAGCCGCGGGCGGGTGTTCTCCTCCAGCAGCAGGTCACAGGCGAATTCGCTCAGGCCACTGGATTTGCGCAACCAGGTCTGGGTCTGGGGGTGACTGCGGTCCCAATGCAGCCACAGGCTTTCCTGGGGCTGCAGTTGCAGGTCGTCAAGCTCGGTCCGGGCAATCGAACGCGCACCACCTTTACCGTCCAGCACCAGGGCATGCACCAGCCCCCACTGCGCGTTTTCTTCCTCGAACATCCTCACCCCATCGACTACTGCGGTTATTCCGGCATTTTCAGCGGGCTGGGCGAAACAATCACGCCGTTATTGTCGGCGTAGACGTATTCGCCCGGACGGAATGTCACGCCAGCAAAAGTCACGGCCCCGCCCAGGTCGCCCACACCCTGGCGATGACTCTTTTTCGGGTGGCTGGCCAGGGCCTGCACGCCCAGGTCGGTCTGCGCCAACACGTCAACGTCACGCACACAACCGTAGATCACCAAGCCTTCCCAGCCATTTTTCGCCGCTCGCTCAGCAATCATGTCGCCCAGCAAGGCGCAACGCAGCGAACCACCACCGTCGACCACCAGCACTTTGCCGGTGCCGTCCAGCTCAGCCTGTTCCTTGACCCGGGAGTTGTCTTCAAAACACTTGACGGTCACGATCTGGCCGCCGAAGGAGTCCCGGCCACCAAAGTTGGCGAACATCGGCTCCAGCACCTGCACCAGGTCCGGGTAGGCGTCACACAGGTCGGGGGTAACGTAATGGTTCATCGAGAAGCTCCTGTCGGTGAAAGAAGGTGTCGAACATCCACAGCTACATCAGGAAAACGCATCGCAAGGGGCATTCTTTAAGCCCTGCCACTGCGCGGGCGACCATGATCAGACCCACCAGACCGTAACGCAATAGCCACTGCGCGACTGAATATGACCAAAACATCCCGAAGCGTCATATCTTAGCCTCAAGCCACCGCGAGTGAAACGCCCTTGGCAGAGCCTTTTCTCAGACGCTCTCGAGCACAGGCGCCTGCGAGCCGACCAAAGGTGTCAGTGGATCATTCAACCAACGCTGCACCAGTGGCCATACTTCGGCCTGGGCTGCTTTGCTGACCAGCATTTCGACATGCCCGAAATCACCGCTGAACCCCTGCTTGCGCCCCAGGCACAGGTATTGGCGGTGCTCGCTGCCGACCTGGTCAAACAGCTTGCGGCAGGCCCAGTCCGGGTCTTGATGATCGCCTGCGGCACTCACGGCCAGCAGCGGCACATCGACCTCAGCCAGGCCTTTCCACCAGTCGCGCTCGGCATCGCCAAAACGCCCGAACAAACCGTGCCAGCGCATGCTTTCCAAGGCCAGGCCGATGGGCTCATCTTCCGGCCCGCGCTTGAGCCGCGAACCGGAGAGTTGGGCAAAACGCTTCAGAATCAAGCGCCCGCCCCACTCCACCGGCGGAATTTTCAACGGCCAGTAAGTACGACTGACCTGGCAGCCAAACAGCGCCACCGACGCGACAGCCGGCGCGCCCAGATACTGGCCACCCAAGGCTGCCGCCAAGGTCGTACCACCCAGCGAGTGGCCGATCCAGTGCGGAATCTGCGCGCTTTGCTCACGCACAAAAGCGGCGATGGCTGGCAAGTCGTAACGAGCATAGTCGGCGACGCGATTCTTGGCGTAGTCGTGGTTGCGTCGGGAAAGCCCGTGGCCGCGCATCTCCGGGATCCACACATCAAAGCCCTGGCGCGCCAGGTACGCCCCCAGGCCAATACCTTTGGGCGAATACCAGAACCGCCGATTGGAAAAGCTGCCATGCACCAACACCACCGGTATGCCACGGCTTTGCGCGACATCGGCCAGGCCCAGGCGTGTCACCGCCAGTTCTACGGTGCCATCCGGGCTGTTGCCAGGCTTGAGGCGATAGACATCTTCACTCAGGTCGCCACGACGCTCAGCGCTGATCAAGGCGACGGGAAACAGGTTGCTGCTGCTTTGCATAATGTTCTTGCACAAAAAAGGGCGGCGTCCGGTAGGAGTTCCGCCCTGTACAGAATGAGAAATGCCGGCCAGCCAAACTGGCTGGCCGGCAAATGGCAATTACGCCGAGGCTTGACCTTCAGCCAGGAAGAACCAGGTTTCCAGCACGGAATCGGGATTCAACGAGACGCTTTCGATGCCCTGTTCCATCAGCCATTTGGCCAGGTCCGGGTGATCGGAAGGGCCTTGGCCGCAGATCCCGATGTACTTGCCGGCCTTGTTACAGGCCTGGATGGCGTTGGCCAGCAGCTTCTTGACCGCAGGGTTACGCTCGTCAAACAGGTGCGCGATGATCCCGGAGTCGCGATCCAGGCCCAGGGTCAACTGGGTCAGGTCATTGGAGCCGATGGAGAAACCGTCGAAGAACTCCAGGAACTCTTCGGCGAGGATGGCGTTGGATGGCAGCTCGCACATCATGATCACGCGCAGGCCGTTTTCACCACGGGTCAGACCGTTCTCGGCCAGCAGGTCAACGACCTGGCTCGCTTCGCCCAGGGTGCGCACAAAGGGCACCATGATCTCGACGTTGGTCAGGCCCATCTCGTTGCGCACACGCTTGAGGGCGCGGCACTCAAGCTCGAAGCAATCGCGGAATGCTTCGCTGATATAACGCGAGGCGCCACGGAAGCCCAGCATCGGGTTCTCTTCTTCCGGCTCGTAAAGCTTGCCGCCGATCAGGTTCGCGTATTCGTTGGACTTGAAGTCCGACAGGCGCACGATGACTTTCTTCGGCCAGAACGCCGCCGCCAGGGTGCTGATGCCTTCCACCAGCTTCTCGACGTAGAAACCTACCGGATCGTTGTAGCCGGCAATGCGCTTGTCGACGCTGTCCTTGATTTCCACCGGCAGGCCGTCGTAGTTCAACAGGGCCTTGGGGTGCACGCCGATCATGCGGTTGATGATGAATTCCAGGCGGGCCAGGCCCACACCGGCGTTCGGCAACTGCGCAAAATCAAAGGCGCGATCGGGGTTGCCGACGTTCATCATGATCTTGAACGGCAGGTCGGGCATGGCGTCGATGGAGTTTTGCTTGATATCGAAGCCCAGCTCACCTTCAAAGATGAAGCCGGTATCGCCTTCGGCGCAGGAAACGGTAACGCCCTGGCCGTCCTTGAGCAATTGGGTGGCGTTGCCACAACCGACAACCGCTGGGATCCCCAGTTCACGGGCGATGATCGCCGCGTGGCAGGTACGCCCGCCACGGTTGGTGACGATGGCGCTGGCGCGCTTCATCACCGGCTCCCAGTCCGGGTCGGTCATGTCGGAGACCAGCACGTCACCTGGCTGGACCTTGTCCATCTCGGACACGTCCTTGATGATCCGCACCTTGCCCGCGCCGATGCGCTGGCCGATGGCACGGCCTTCCACCAGCACAGTGCCGGTTTCTTTCAACAGGTAGCGTTCCATGACATTGGCCGAAGTACGGCTTTTCACGGTTTCCGGGCGGGCCTGGACGATGTACAGCTTGCCGTCGTCGCCATCCTTGGCCCATTCGATGTCCATCGGGCACTTGTAGTGCTTCTCGATGATCATCGCCTGCTTGGCCAATTCGCTGACTTCGGCATCGCTGAGGCAGAAACGCGCGCGCTCGGCCTTGTCGACATCAACGGTTTTCACCGAGCGACCGGCCTTGGCCTCGTCGCCGTAGATCATCTTGATAGCCTTGCTGCCCAGGTTGCGGCGCAGGATCGCCGGGCGGCCGGCTTCAAGGGTGTGCTTGTGCACGTAGAACTCGTCCGGGTTGACCGCGCCTTGTACGACGGTTTCGCCCAGGCCGTAGGCGCCGGTAATAAATACCACGTCACGGAAGCCCGATTCGGTGTCCAGGGTGAACATCACGCCGGCAGTCCCGGTTTCCGAACGCACCATGCGCTGCACGCCGGCAGACAGAGCCACCAGTTTGTGGTCGAAACCCTGGTGCACACGGTAGGAAATGGCGCGGTCGTTGAACAGCGAGGCAAATACTTCCTTGGCTGCACGGATGACGTTTTCCACGCCACGAATATTCAGGAAGGTTTCCTGCTGGCCGGCGAAGGAGGCGTCGGGCAAGTCTTCGGCGGTGGCCGAGGAGCGCACGGCGACAGCCATGTCCGGGTTGCCGGCCGACAGGGTGGCGAAGGCGGTGCGAATTTCTGCGTTGAGCTTCTCGGGGAACTCGGCTTCCATGATCCACTGACGGATCTGTGCGCCGGTCTTGGCCAGGGCGTTGACGTCATCGACGTCGAGCGCGTCCAGGGCAGCGTGGATCTGGTCGTTGAGGCCGCTCAGTTCGAGGAAATCGCGGTATGCCTGGGCGGTGGTGGCGAAACCACCGGGCACCGAAACACCAGCGCCCGCAAGATTACTGATCATCTCGCCGAGGGATGCGTTCTTGCCCCCCACATGCTCTACATCATGGACGCCGAGCTTATCGAGGGAAACTACGTACTCTACCAAGGTGATCTCTCCACTAACTGTGTTGGAAAAGCTCAGGGCGCCGGTGGCTCAGTAGGAGCATTTACCGGCGTTTGTGGCCTGGACCTGGAAAATAAGTGAGAATGCAGCCCACTGTGGGGCGGCAAAACCGCGCCTATCATATCCAAGATTCGTCATCAGCTTAAGGCCCAAGGCTCAAATGAAACGATCTGCTTTCTTTATCTCCGACGGCACCGGCATTACCGCCGAAACCCTGGGTCAAAGCCTGCTCGCGCAGTTCGAAAGCATCACCTTCGCCAAATTCACCCGGCCTTATATCGATAACGTGGATAAAGCGCGGGCCATGGTACAACAAATCAATCTGGCCGCCGAAAAAGACGGTATGCGCCCGATCATTTTCGACACCATCGTCAATCAGGACATCCGTGAGATCCTCGCGACCTCCAATGGTTTCATGATCGACATCTTCTCGACCTTCCTCGCGCCCCTGGAACAGGAGCTGAGTGAACATTCCTCATACTCCGTGGGCAAGTCCCATTCCATTGGCCATAACTCCAACTACATGGAGCGGATCGAGGCGGTCAACTTCGCCCTGGACAACGACGACGGCGCCCGCACCCACTACTACGACAAGGCCGACCTGATCCTGGTCGGCGTGTCGCGCTGCGGCAAGACCCCGACCTGCCTGTACATGGCCATGCAATTCGGCATCCGTGCGGCCAACTACCCGCTGACCGAAGACGATATGGAACGCCTGCAACTGCCGGCGGTGCTGCGCACCCATCAGCACAAGCTGTTTGGCCTGACCATCGACCCGGACCGGCTGACGGCGATCCGTAACGAACGCAAGCCCAACAGCCGTTATTCGAGCTATGCCCAGTGCGAGTTCGAGGTGCGGGAAGTGGAAAATCTGTTCCGCCGGGAAAACATTGCGCACATCAATTCCACGCACTTTTCGGTGGAAGAGATTTCGGCAAAGATCCTTGTGGAAAAGGGTGTTGAGCGGCGCTTCAAATAACCTGTGGCGAGCGGGATTGCCCGCGTTGGGCTGCGAAGCAGCCCTAAATAGAGAAGAACACGGTACACCAGACACTCATCGGGGCCTGGTTTTGGGGCTGCTGCGCAGCCCAACGCGGGCTTGCCCGCTCGCCACAACATTTACAGGTGGAACCGGTCCCCCCCCTGCCCCAGCGCCGTAGCCAGCGCATCAAATCCGGCCCTCAGCAACTGATCATCCTCAGACGTATTGCAGATACTCGCCCGAATAAACTGCGGCACCGCCGTCTGCCCTACGGCAAACGCTTCTGCCGTGGCGATCAGGTAATTGTTCTGCTTGAGTTCAGCCTCGATTTCCGACGCCCGCCAAGGCTCCGGGACTTCAATCCAGAAGTGCGGGCTGTTGAGATGAGTCCGGTACTCCAGGCCGCTCAGCAGGTCTTCGACCAACGCCTTGCGGCGGCTGATTTCACTGACCTGTTGACGCAGCAGATGCTCTGCCGTGCCATTTTCAATCCACTGCGTGGCCAGCTCCAGGGTCACCGGCGTGGCCATCCAGCAGGTTGAACGCAGGGCCGCAGAAATACGGCTGACCAGCGCCGGTGGCGCATGCACATACCCCACCCGCAAGCCGGCCGACACGGCCTTGCTCAGGCTGCTGATCAGAATCGTGCGCTCCGGGGCAAAGTGACTCAGGGGTGGCGGGCGATCTTGCACCAGCACACCGTGGGCCTCGTCTTCGAGGATCAGCAGGTTGTGCTCGCGACACACCCTGACCAGTGCCTCACGGCGGGCGACCGACAACACCGCCGTCGTCGGGTTCTGGATGGTCGGCGTGCAGTACAGGGCGGCCACCCGGTGATTGCGACAGACTTCCTCCAGGGCTGCTGGCAACACGCCTTCCTCATCCATTTCCAGGCCGATCAGGCGAATGCCCAGCATCCGCGCGGCGGTGATCAGGCCGGGGTAGGTCAACTGCTCGGTCACCACCGTGTCGCCCGCGCGCACCAACGCCATCAAGGCGCACAGCAACCCATGCTGGCCTCCATTGACACAGATGACCTGCTCGGGAATCGGGTGAAAGTCGCGCTGCACCAACCATTGCGCACCTGCCGCGCGGTAGCGGGGCAAGCCGGCGTCCGGGGTGTAGGCGCTGATGTCCTGCAGGAACTTGGCATTGGTGGCCAGGGTTTCAAAGCTCTGGGCCAGGAACGTGGTCTCCTGCCCAGGGATATGCATATTGCGGCTCATATCGAAGTACTGCCGCGGCTCCTCGCTGACGTTGCGAAAGCCTTCGTCACGCTGGCGCTCCATCCCACGCTTGCGCACGAATGTTCCGTCGCCCACCCGTGCCACCACCAGGCCCAGGCGTTCCAGTTCACCGTAGGCACGGCTGATGGTCCCGATGGTCACCCCCAGATTGTCGGAAAGCACCCGATGAGGGGGCAGTTTGCGCCCCGGTTCGATCAAGCCTTCGAGGATGCCCCGCTCCATGACATCTGACAGGCGCTTGTACTTCACACCCTGCCCATTGGACAGTCCCTCTCGCATGATTGACACCATGTCAATATTTGTTTTGACAGCCATCATTCGCCCTAATAGTGTGCTTTTACGGGTTCATTCACCGGGTGAAACCTCTAATTACAAGTTCAATATAGAGTTCAATTCCAGCTCAGGGAAGCAATAAACAATGCCAATGTCCGCCGTCATCGAAAATGCCGAAAAAACCAAAAACCACAAACAATGGCTGGCTGGCCTGATCACCAGTGTGATGTTTCTGATTGTCTGCCTGAGCTGGGGCACCACCTGGCTGGGGATCAAGATCGCGGTGGAAAGCGTGCCGCCACTGACCTCGGCGGGCCTGCGCTTCCTCATCGCCTTTCCGCTGTTCCTGTGTTTTGCCCTGGTGCGGCGCGAACCAATCCTGTTTCCACGGGAGAGCCGCTGGTTCTTTGTGTTCGTGACCCTGTGCTATTTCAGCGTGCCGTACTACCTGCTCAACTACGGCGAGATGCACGTCTCGTCCGGCCTGACCGCCCTGCTGTTCAGCTGTATGCCAGTGTTTATCCTGATCTTCTCGGCATTGTTCCTGCGCGAGCGCATCTACTTTTCCCAGGTCATCGGGATCGGCATCGGTTTCGGCAGCCTGTACATGATCCTCAAGAGTCAGGGACTGCACCTTGACCATGCCGAGTTCTTCGGCGTACTGGCGATTCTGACCGCCGCGATCATGCATGCCTTGTGCTATGTCATTACCAAGCAAAAAGGCAGCGCCATCAGCGTGATCACCTACAACACCCTGCCCATCGGGATTGCCGGGCTGATGCTGTTCGTCGCCGGCCTCTGGTTTGAATCGCCGACCTTCGAGGCCATCACCCTGCGGTCCTGGAGCGCCCTGTTCTACCTGGGCCTGGTAGCGTCGGTGGGCGGTTTTATCGTGTACTTCATGCTGCTCAAGCGCCTGAGCCCGATCATCCTGTCGTTCGTCTTCATTATTTTCCCGGTGTTCGCCGTGATCATCGGTGCCTGGTACGAAGGCCTGGAACTGTCCCGGGACCTGATGCTGTATTCGGCGATCCTGCTGGCCGGCTTTGCAATCACCAAGCTGCCGATCGAAAAGCTGCTGGCAAAACCCAATTGACCCTTTACCCACCACGCGAGAGAAACATGGAAGTCCTCCGCCAAACCGCCCTGGAGCAGATCTACGCCCATGCCAGCAGCACCTATCCCGAAGAGTGCTGCGGCTTTGTCTTTGCCGACGGCAGCGTGTACCTGGGCAGCAATATCCAGAACGAGTTGCACCGCAAGAACCCCGAGGCCTACCCCCGCAGCGCGGCCAACGGCTACACCTTCTCGGTGACCGACACGCTGCTGATGAACAAGGCCTTTCGCACGGACAACCCGGTGGTGGTGATTTACCACTCCCACCCGGATGTCGGTGCCTACTTCAGCGACGAGGATCAGGACAAGGCCCTCTACATGGGGGAACCGATCTACCCCGTCAGTTACCTGGTGGTGGATGTCCGCCAGGGCAAGGCCCTTGGGTCGAAGCTGTTTGCCTGGGATGGCACGCACTTCGCCCTCAACCCCTTCAACGACCTGCAAACGGAGTTGTACATGAACGCTGTCTCTTTCCCCGACATCCTGGCCCGTGTGGCCAAGTTGCCAGAATCGACCCTCGAGGGTGCCGGATCGACATTGCGCGAAGTCATTGAAGGCCTCTGTGCCCGCTACCCGCAGCTGCGGGCGCACCTGTTCCACGAGAACAACGGCCGGCTCAAGGAACACTTCCTGTTCACGGCCGGGGAAGAACTGATCGGCCCCGACGAGCCGCTGCCCGAAAAAGCAAAAATCGAAGTATTGCTCGCCACCTCCGGCGGCATGGACATCGAGTCCCTGAGCAACGAGGAAGTGCAGCGCTATGTGCGCCATATCACCCTGCCCGGTGTCGGCCGCGAAGGGCAGCTGAGCCTGAAGAAAGCCAGGGTGCTGATCATCGGCACCGGCGGCCTGGGCTCACCCATCAGCCTGTACCTGGCCGCTGCCGGCATCGGCACCCTGGGGCTGGTGGACTTCGATGTGGTGGAAAGCAGCAACCTGCAACGCCAGGTGGTGCATGGCAACAGCACCCTGGGCCTGCCCAAGGTCGAATCCGCCAAGCGCCGGCTGCAGGACCTCAACGCGCACATCCGGATCAACACCTACGACACCGCGCTGAACGCCGACAATGCCCTGGAACTGGTCGGCGCCTACGATCTGGTGATCGACGGCACGGACAACTTCGAGACCCGCTACCGGGTCAATGATGCCTGCGTACAATTGGGCAAGCCGCTGGTGTATGGCGCGATCTACCGTTTCGACGGCCAGATCAGCGTGTTCAATTACCAGGGCGGGCCCTGCTACCGCTGCCTGTACCCCCACGCCCCGCCGGCGGAACTGGCGCCCAATTGCAGTGCTGGCGGGGTCATCGGTGTACTGCCCGGCGTGGTCGGGATGATCCAGGCCACCGAGGCGATCAAGCTGTTGATTGGCCTAGGCGAGTCCTTGTCCGGTCGATTGATGCGCTTTGATGCCCTGGCCATGAAATTCAGTGAAATCCGTTTCAAGCGCCGCGCCGACTGCCCGTGCTGCTCCGACCTGCGTGAAGAACATCAGCCCGCAGCCACCGTCTGTGCCGATGCCATCCGCAGCGCTCCAAGCCTGGCGGCAGAGCACTACATCAAGCCCCAGGTGCTCAAGCAGTTGCTGGAACAGCGCAGCAGCGCCGACATCCTGCTGGATGTGCGCGATGCCAGCGAGCTGGAGGTATGCCAGCTGCCCGGCGTGGTGCACATCCCCCTGGCCCAGCTCGACGAGCACCTCGACACGCTCAGCCGTGACAACACCCATTACCTGATCTGCTACGCCGGCATCCGCGCCGAGCAGGCCGCCAGCACCTTGCTGGCCGCTGGCTTTGCCAACACCCGGGTGCTTGAAGGCGGCATGAAACATTGGGTGCGCGACGTCGAACCCGACATGCCTTTGTACTGATCACAGGCCTGGGGGTACTTATCTGATGCTGCACAACTCCATACTCGACGCCATCGGCCAAACGCCCATCGTGCGCCTGGAACAATTCTCCGAAGACCTCGGCATCGAGGTCTTCGCCAAGCTTGAATCCCTGAACCCGGGCGGTAGCCACAAGGCACGGATTGCCCTGGGCATGATCCTCGACGCCGAGCGCCGGGGCATCCTGATTCGTAACTCAGGGCAAACCATCATCGAACCCAGCGGGGGCAACACTGGCATCGGCCTGGTGATGGCCGGCAATGTGCTGGGCTACAAAGTGGTGCTGGTGATTCCCGACAACTACAGCCCCGAAAAGCAAAAGCTGCTGCGCCTGTATGGGGCCAAGGTGGTGCTGTCGGACAGCCGCCTGGGCAATAACTCCCATGGCGAAAAGTGCATGGAGCTGCAGCTGGAAAACCCCAGCTTCGTCATGCTCAACCAGCAACGCAACGGCGCCAACCCCCAGACCCATCGCGACACCACCGCCCCGGAAATCATCCGCGCCTTTGGCGAGCGCCAGGTCGACTACTTCGTCAGCGGTATCGGCACCGGGGGCCATATCACCGGGATCGGTGAAACCCTCAAGGCCGCCTGGCCGCAGATCCGCGTGATGGGTGTAGAACCCGAGGAGTGCGACCTGCTCAGCGACCGCCATGCGCCGCACCATATCCAGGGCCTGTCCATCGGCTTGATCCCGAGCATTCTCAACCTGAATGTGCTGGACGGCATGCTCAAGGTCTCGCGCCTCGACTGCCTGGAAATGATGAAGCGCATCATGCGTACCGACGCCATCAGCCTGGGACTGTCGTCGGCCGCCAATATGGTGGCCATCGCCAAGCTCGCCCCGGAACTGCCCACCGACACCGTCGTCCTGACCATGGTGTACGACAGCGCCGACAGTTATCTGCCCTGTTTCGAATAACGACAATTACGGGGGTGCCTTCCATGGGAGGCTTTATCGACATGCAACAGCTGCACGATGAGTTGCTGACCCACCTCATCACCACCCTGTCGCCAGCGCAGATGGCACAGTTGCAGCCACACCTGGCGGAGTTGATCCAGCCAGCGGCGCAGGAAGTGGCCGAGGACCTGATCGCCTACGCCTGGCGCGATCCCGCGTCCCGCGGCCGGGGTGAACTGATCCTGGAGTCCTACGCCTCGTTCAAGGCCGTGCTGTATTACCGGCTGGCGCATTGTGTCTGGAACCTTCCCGACCCGGCCCACGGCCAGTTCTGCGCCATTGCGCTGACTTTGAGCAACCAGGGCAAGCTCCTGTCCGGCGCCGAAATCCACCCGGCCGCCCGCATTGGCCGGCGCTTTGTGCTGGATCATGGCTTTGGCACGGTAATCGGCGAAACCTGCGAGATCGGCAATGACTGCTACATCCTGTGTGGCGTGACCCTGGGCGCCCGGGGCATCGCCAACAACCCGGACGGCAAGCGTCACCCGCGCCTGGGCAATAACGTGGAAGTCGGCGCAGGCGCCAGGGTGCTCGGGTATGTGCTGATCGGCGACAACGTGTTTATCAGCCCCTCCTGTGTCATCACCCAGGACGTGCCCGCAGGCACCAAGGTCAAGGTGGTCAACCAGATCCAGTTGCAGAAAAACGACGAATCGGACGCCAGCAACTACCTCGGAGCCTTTGCCCTCGACGAGCGCCTGCATGTGGTCGGTGAAGTCGACATCAGCCACCGGGTCACGCTGCTGGATGCCGACTTCCATCCATTGTCCGGCGTGGTGCTGGAGCCCACGGTCAAGGAGCGTCATCACTTGCAGTTTCGCCTGCGCACGCTGCAGGCCCCCACCTATCCCCCGCGCCTGCCCCTGAACCTGAAGGTGTGCGGGGCGAAGTTCGAAGTCACCCTGCTCTCCCCACCCGGGTTGAGCGCAATGGTGCGGCGCCTGCTGCAAACCAGCCCACTGATCGTTGGAGGATGAACATGTCCGTACACACTATGGAAACCCTGGCGCTGTTTGACAGCGCGCCTTACCAGAACGCCTTCAGCGCCCGCGTGATTGCCGTCAGCGAACAGGGCGTGGCCCTGGAGCACACCCTGTTCTACCCCACCGGGGGTGGCCAGCCCGGAGACACCGGTTACTTCACTCTGGCGGACGGCAGCCGAGTCAACGTGACCGGGACTGCGCGCGACCCGGTACTGCGCTCGATCATCTGGCATCAAGTGGAACACTGCCCCGAGTCATTGCGCGCAGGCGCGCAGGTAGACGCCGGCCTGGACTGGGAACGGCGCTACCAGCACATGAAGATGCACACCTGCCTGCATCTGCTGTGCTCGATCATCGACGCGCCGGTGACCGGTTGCAGCATCAGCGCCGACAAGGGCCGCCTGGATTTCGACCTACCGGAAATGACCCTGGACAAGGAGAGCATCACCCGCGACCTCAATGCCTTGATCGAGCAGGCCCATGAGGTCAAGTCGCTGTCGATGCCGGCGTCCGAATACTCCACCCTGTTGCAGATCACCCGCACCCAGGCGGTTGCGCCCCCGGTGATCCAGGGCGCGGTGCGGGTGATTGAAATTGCCGGCATTGATATCCAGCCGTGTGGCGGCACCCATGTGGTCAACACCGAAGAAATCGGCCGGGTGTTCTGCGAGAAAATCGAGAAAAAAAGCAAGCACAACCGGCGGGTGATCCTGCGGTTCGAGTGAAGCATCAAGCTGCCAACGGGAGGGGGTAAACGCCCCTATTGGCACGCTTGCCTTTACTTCGCCTGGGCTTTGATCTGGGCACTCAATTGCTGGACTTGCTGTTGCAGCTGGGTAATCACCTGGGTGAACTCAGTCATCATTTGATCTATACGTGCGCGCAGTTGCTGGTTGTCGCGCATGAGATCGTCGGCGCTGCGGTTCGCCGGTGGCGTTGGCTCATGGGTCTGAGCCGCTGCTGGAGCGTCCTTGGCACCGGGCGCTTGCTCAGCCGATGTGGGGGCCGACGGGGCATTGCTGTCAGTCTTCGGACCTGCGGCAGGGGCTTCATTTGCGGAGGCATCTGCCCCCCCCATTTTCTGGGTCAACGCCTGGATCTGCTTTTGCAGCTTAGTCACCACCGCCGTGAACTGGGTTTGCAGGCGCTCAATCGTCTCGCGCAGTTGGTCATTTTCAGCAGTCAGCTGCTCGAGGCTACGAGGGGCCTCCGACCCCGACACCGGCGTGTTGTTGTCTGCGCGAGCACTGGCTTCAGGCGGCACTTTGCCCTGCCCTGCTTCTGCGCGGCCACTGGCATCTTGTTTCGATGGGGCGCCCCCTTTTGCAGGGCTCTCCATCATGCCGGCTTGCTGCCCCAGGTTTGCTATCTGCTGTTCAAGCTCAGTGATTATCGGCGTGAAGTGGGCAACCAACTGGTTAAGACTGTCACGCAGCTGGTTGTTTTCCTGGGAGAGCTGCGCCAGTTGAGGCGAGTTAGTACTGGCATTGGATGACGGTGCATTGACCAGGCCTTTATGTGCCGCAAACTGCCCACGCTGCTGCGCAGTCATCGGTGGGCGGGGTGGAGTTGAATCTGCTTGCGCGCCGGGCGGGGCATCCGTTTCAGCACGGCCTTCGTTCTGCACGGACGCTGGTTTGGGAGGCATTTCATAGGGCTGGCTGGGTGCGTACTGCGAATGACTTACGCTCGTCATAGTGGACCTCTCAGATTCAGGTAGTTGATTCACGGGCATTGCATCCCGGATGCCCCGGCAAAAACAGGTCATCTGGCTATCTGATTGGTCAGTATCGGAATAAGGTTCCGGCGATGTCGGGCGTACGAATAGCAAAGTATGTCCACTTCACAACTCGCCGCCCGACGCCCTCATATCACCCACAAATCCACAAACCGGTTCACCGGCGTCGCTTCAAACCGTGCCTGATCCTTGCACAGTGCAAAAATCTCGGCGCTGCGCTGCGCGGTGAAGCGTGTCCCCAGGTTGGCCTTGAACTTGTCTTCCAGCAAAGGAATGCCATCCGCCCGGCGCCGACGATGGCCAATCGGGTATTCCACCGCGACCTGCTCGGTGCTCGAGCCATCGGTGAAGAACACCTGCACCGCGTTGGCAATGGAACGCTTGTCCGCTTCCAGGTACTCGCGGCTGTAGCGTGGGTCTTCGACGATTTCCATTTTGCCGCGCAACTCATCAATGATCGGGTGCGCCGTATGGAACTCATCTTCGTACTGCTCGGCGACCAGGGTGCCAAACGCCAGGGGCACGGCTGTCATGTATTGCAGGCAATGGTCGCGGTCGGCCGCATTGGCCAGTGGGCCGACCTTGGAAATGATGCGAATGGCCGACTCGTGGGTGGTGATCACGATGCGCTCGATCTCGTGCAAGCGGTGCTTGACCTGCGGGTGCAAGGTGACAGCAGCTTCACAGGCGGTCTGGGCGTGGAACTCTGCAGGAAAGCTGATCTTGAACAGCACGTTTTCCATCACATAAGTGCCATAGGGCTGGGGCAAACTGAATGCGCGCTTGTCCTCAGGCTTGAGGGCCAGGTCCTTGTTGGTGTGACTGAACAACACGTCGTAAAAGCCCCACTGCGGTGCGCTCAGCACGCCGGGGATGCCCATCTCGCCACGCAGAGCGATATCCGCCAGACGTACACCACGACTGGATGCATCCCCCGCCGCCCAGGATTTGCGTGACCCGGCGTTTGGCGCATGCCGGTAGGTCCGCAAGGCCTGACCATCGACAAAGGCATGAGACAGTGCCGACAGCATCTGTTCGCGGTTGGCCCCCATCAACTTGGCACAGACCGCAGTGGAGGCCACTTTCACCAACAGCACATGGTCAAGGCCGACGCGGTTGAAGGAGTTTTCCAGGGCAATCACACCCTGGATTTCATGGGCCATGATCATCGCTTCCAGCACCGCACGCACGGTCAACGGCGCCTCGCCATGGGCCACGCGTTTTTGCGACAGGTGATCAGCGACGGCGAGAATGCCACCGAGGTTATCCGAAGGATGGCCCCATTCGGCGGCGAGCCAGGTGTCGTTGTAATCGAGCCAACGCACGATGCAGCCGATGTCCCACGCGGCCTTGACCGGGTCCAGGCGATAGGACGTACCCGGCACCCGCGCACCGAACGGCACCACTGTGCCTTCGACAATCGGTCCCAAATGCTTGGTGCACTCGGGAAAACGCAGGGCCAGCAGGCCACAACCGAGGGTGTCCATCAGGCAGTTGCGGGCGGTGTCCAGGGCATCCGGGGAGTCGATGCGGTAGTTGAGGACGTAGTCGGCAATGTCCTGCAAAACCGGGTCGTAGTCGGGGCGGTTGTTCTGGTCGACGTTGGCGCTCATGGCAGTACTCCAAAATGGGTTGGGTGTGTTCCTTCCTCAGGCTCAGGGTGGGTGGTTTGTGGCAGGTCTGAATGCCTGCTCTCGTACATAAATCCAGAGGCAGCCGCCCCCTTGTGGGAGCGGGCTTGCCCGCGATAGCGCTGGATCAGTTGGTATCTGCGTGACTGACACGCCGCTCTCGCGGGCAAGCCCGCTCCCACACAAGCCCACTCACATATCGGGGCCGGCGCAGGGCTTTAGAATGCGTCGCCGGGCACGCGCACGTAGCCTTCCATCAAGACCCGCGCACTGCGGCTCATGATGGCTTTCTTTACCACCCATTCGCCGTTGACCTGGCTGGCTTCGGCGCCCACGCGCAAGGTGCCGGACGGATGCCCGAAGCGCACGGCGTTGCGTTCCACACCGCCCGCCGCGAGGTTGACCAGGGTTCCGGAAATCGCCGCCGCCGTGCCAATCGCCACCGCCGCCGTCCCCATCATCGCGTGGTGCAACTTGCCCATGGACAGCGCGCGCACCAGCAGATCCACATCACCGGCCTTGATCGCCTTGCCACTGGAGGCCAGGTAATCCGCAGGCTTGGCCACAAACGCCACCTTCGGTGTGTGCTGGCGCTGGGCCGCTTCGTCCAGGTGCTTGATCAGGCCCATGCGCAATGCACCATAGGCCCGTACCTGCTCGAACATGGCCAGGGCTTTGGGATCGCTATTGATCGCGCCTTGCAGCTCGGTGCCGGTGTAGCCGAGGTCTTCGGCGTTGATAAAAATCGTCGGGATCCCGGCGTTGATCAGCGTCGCCTTGAAGGTGCCGACACCCGGCACTTCCAAGTCGTCGATCAGGTTGCCGGTGGGGAACATCGAACCGCCGCCGCCCTCTTCTTCCGCTGCCGGGTCCATGAACTCCAGTTGCACTTCCGCGGCGGGGAAGGTCACACCATCCAGCTCGAAGTCGCCGGTTTCCTGCACCGCGCCGTTGGTGATGGGCACATGGGCGATGATGGTCTTGCCGATATTCGCCTGCCAGACACGCACCACGGCCACGCCGTTGTGGGGAATGCGGGCCGCATCCACCAGACCGCTGCTGATGGCAAACGAGCCGACCGCCGCTGACAGGTTGCCGCAGTTGCCGCTCCAGTCTACGAACGGCTTGTCGATGGAGACCTGGCCAAACAGGTAGTCCACGTCATGCTCGGCGCGGGTGCTCTTGGCGAGGATCACGGTTTTGCTGGTGCTGGAGGTGGCACCGCCCATGCCGTCGATCTGTTTGTCATAGGGATCGGGGCTGCCGATCACCCGTAGCAGCAAGGCATCGCGCGCCGCACCCGGGACCTGGGCCGATTCGGGCAGGTCCTTGAGGTTGAAAAACACGCCCTTGCTGGTGCCGCCACGCATGTAGGTGGCGGCGATCTTGATTTGCGCTACGTGTGTCATGGTTATCCTCTTCAGGCGGTCGCCGCCGATTCCAGGAAGTCCTGGGCAAAACGCTGCAACACGCCGCCCGCCTCGTAGATCGACACTTCTTCAGCGGTGTCCAGGCGGCAGGTCACCGGCACTTCGACACGCTCGCCATTCTTGCGGTTGATCACCAGGGTCAACTGCGCACGCGGGGTGCGCTCGCCAATCACGTCATAGGTTTCGCTGCCATCAATCTGCAGGGTCTTGCGGTCGGTACCCGGTAAAAATTCCAGGGGCAGCACGCCCATGCCCACCAGGTTGGTGCGGTGGATGCGTTCGAAGCCTTCGGCGGCAATCGCTTCCACACCCGCCAGGCGCACGCCCTTGGCCGCCCAGTCGCGGGACGAACCCTGGCCGTAGTCGGCGCCGGCAATGATGATCAGCGGCTGCTTGCGCTCCATGTAGGTTTCGATGGCTTCCCACATCCGTGTGACCTTGCCTTCCGGCTCGATGCGCGCCAGGGAACCCTGCTTGACCTTGCCGTTTTCCTGGACCATTTCATTGAACAGCTTGGGGTTGGCAAAGGTCGCGCGCTGGGCGGTCAGGTGGTCGCCGCGGTGCGTTGCATACGAGTTGAAGTCGACTTCCGGCAGGCCCATTTTCGCCAGGTATTCGCCGGCGGCGCTGTCGAGCATGATCGCGTTGGACGGCGACAGGTGGTCAGTGGTGATGTTGTCCGGCAGCACCGCCAGCGGGCGCATGCCCTTGAGCGGACGCGCACCGGCCAGGGCGCCTTCCCAGTACGGCGGGCGGCGGATGTAGGTGCTCTGCGGGCGCCAGTCGTACAGCGGCGTGACTTTCGGGCCGGTGTCCTCGTGGATCGCAAACATCGGGATGTAGACCTGGCGGAACTGCTCCGGCTTGACCGAGGCCTTGACCACTGCGTCGATTTCTTCATCGCTCGGCCAGATGTCCTGCAGGCGGATTTCCTTGCCGGTGGCGTCCAGGCCCAGCACGTCTTTTTCGATATCGAAACGGATGGTGCCGGCAATCGCATAGGCCACCACCAGCGGTGGCGAAGCCAGGAATGCCTGCTTGGCGTACGGGTGGATGCGCCCGTCGAAGTTGCGGTTACCCGAGAGCACGGCGGTGGCGTACAGGTCGCGGTCGATGATTTCTTGCTGGATCACCGGATCGAGTGCACCGGACATGCCGTTGCAAGTGGTGCAAGCGAAGGCCACGACGCCAAAACCCAGCTGCTCCAGCTCGCTGGTCAGCCCGGCTTCGTCGAGGTACATGGCCACGGTTTTCGAACCCGGCGCCAGGGACGACTTGACCCACGGCTTGCGGGCCAACCCAAGCTTGTTGGCATTGCGCGCCAGCAGGCCGGCGGCGATCACGTTGCGTGGGTTGCTGGTATTGGTGCAACTGGTGATGGCGGCGATGATCACCGCGCCGTCGGGCATTTGCCCCGGCACGTCATCCCATTGCCCCGAAATGCCCTTGGCCGCCAAGTCGCTGGTGGCCACGCGGGCGTGCGGGTTGCTCGGGCCGGCCATATTGCGCACGACGCTGGACAGGTCGAAGCTCAGGCCACGCTCATATTGCGCGCCCTTGAGGTCATCGGCCCACAGGCCGGTATGCCGCGCATACTGCTCGACCAGGGCGACTTGTTCGTCTTCACGCCCGGTGAGTTTGAGGTAAGCGATGGTCTGCGCGTCGATGTAGAACATCGCCGCCGTGGCGCCGTATTCCGGAGCCATGTTGGAGATGGTGGCGCGGTCGCCCAGGGTCAGGGCCGAGGCGCCTTCGCCGAAGAACTCCAGCCAGGCACCGACAACTTTCTGCTGGCGCAGGAACTCGGTCAGGGCCAGCACCATGTCGGTGGCGGTGATGCCCGGTTGCAGCTTGCCCGTCAGTTCGACGCCAACGCTTTCCGGCAGGCGCATCCACGACGCACGGCCAAGCATCACGCTCTCGGCTTCCAGGCCGCCAACGCCGATGGCGATCACGCCCAGGGCGTCGACGTGGGGGGTGTGGCTGTCGGTGCCGACGCAGGTATCCGGGAAGGCCACGCCGTCACGCACCTGGATCACCGGGGACATTTTCTCCAGGTTGATCTGGTGCATGATGCCGTTGCCTGGCGGGATCACATCGACGTTTTTGAAAGCCTTTTTGGTCCACTCGATAAAGTGGAAACGGTCTTCGTTGCGGCGGTCTTCAATGGCGCGGTTTTTCTCGAAGGCCTGCGGGTCGAAACCACCGGCCTCGACGGCCAGGGAGTGGTCGACGATCAGCTGGGTCGGCACCACCGGATTGACCTGGGCTGGGTCGCCGCCTTGCAGGGCAATGGCGTCACGCAGGCCGGCGAGGTCTACCAGGGCGGTCTGGCCGAGGATGTCATGGCACACCACCCGGGCCGGGAACCAGGGGAAGTCGAGGTCGCGCTTGCGCTCGATCAATTGGCTCAGGGAAGCGTTAAGGGTCGCCGGGTCGCAGCGACGCACCAGGTTTTCGGCGAGCACGCGGGAGGTGTAAGGCAGCGTGGCGTAGGCACCGGGGGTGATGGCCTCGACAGCCGCACGGGCGTCGAAGTAATCCAGGCGGCTGCCGGGGAGCGGTTTGCGAAATTCAGTGTTCATCGTCAGGACTCGGTCACGGTAGTTACAAAAGGAAGACCTGTGCCGCCCCAGAATTGGAATGAGGTCAAAATGTGGGAGCGGGCTTGCTCGCGAATGTGGTGTGTCATTCAACACATTCAGTGACTGTTACCCCGTATTCGCGAGCAAGCCCGCTCCCACGCTTTTGATTCGGTTACCAATTCCGGATTGTCGGTCTCCCCACTCAGCGACGTTCGATTGGCACGAACTTGCGCTGCTCGACGCCGATGTACTCGGCGCTTGGACGGATGATGCGGTTGTTGGCGCGCTGCTCAAACACATGCGCCGCCCAGCCGGTCAGGCGTGAGCAGACGAAGATCGGGGTGAACAGCTTGGTCGGGATGCCCATGAAGTGGTACGCCGAGGCATGGTAGAAGTCGGCGTTGGGGAACAGTTTCTTCTGTTCCCACATGGTCTTGTCGATGGCTTCGGAGACCGGGAACAGCACCTTGTCGCCCACTTCATCGGCGAGTTTTTTCGACCAGCCCTTGATCACCTCATTGCGCGGGTCGTTGTCTTTATAGATCGCGTGGCCAAAGCCCATGATCTTGTCCTTGCGTTCCAGCATGCCGAGGGTGCCTTTCACGGCGTCTTCGGCCGAGGAGAAACGCTCGATCATTTCCATCGCCGCTTCGTTGGCACCGCCATGCAGCGGGCCGCGCAGGGAACCGATGGCGGAGGTGACGCAGGAATACAGGTCGGACAGGGTCGAGGCACACACACGAGCGGTGAAGGTCGAGGCGTTGAATTCGTGCTCGGCGTAGAGGATCAGCGACACGTTCATGACTTTTTCATGCAGCTCGCTCGGCTTCTTGCCATGCAGCAGGTGCAGGAAATGCCCGCCGATGCTCGGCTCGTCGGTCACGCAGTCGATGCGCTTGCCGTCGTGGCTGAAGCGGTACCAGTAGCACATGATCGCCGGGAACGCGGCCAGCAGGCGGTCAGTGACATCGCGCTGCACGCTGAAGTCTTTTTCCGGTTCGATATTGCCGAGGAACGAGCAACCGGTGCGCATCACGTCCATCGGGTGGGCGTCGGCAGGGATGCGTTCCAGCACTTCCTTGAGCGCCTGGGGCAGGTCACGCAGCTTGCTCAGCTTGGCGCTGTAGGCCGCCAGCTCGGCCTTGCTCGGCAATTCGCCGTACAACAGCAGGTAGGCGACTTCTTCAAACTGCGCGTCGGCGGCCAGTTCACGCACGTCGTAGCCGCGATAGGTCAGGCCGGCACCGGCCTGGCCCACGGTGGACAGTGCCGTCTGCCCGGCCACCTGGCCACGCAGGCCGGCGCCACTCAGTACTTTTGCTTCAGCCATGGTTCTTCTCCAATTTTGTAGTTATCTGGGAGGCGCTGCGCTTACTTCTTGGCGGCGAACAGCGCGTCGAGCTTCTGCTCGAAGGTGTGGTAGTCGATGCGATCGTAAAGCTCCATGCGGGTTTGCATGGTGTCGATCACGTTCTGTTGGGTGCCGTCGCGACGGATCGCGGTGTAGACGTTCTCGGCGGCCTTGTTCATGGCGCGGAAAGCCGACAGCGGGTACAGCACGATAGAAACATCGGCAGATTTCAACTGTTCGGTGGTGTACAGCGGGGTCGCGCCGAATTCCGTGATGTTGGCCAGGATCGGGGCTTTGACCCGTGAAGCGAACAGCTTGTACATCTCAAGCTCGGTGATGGCTTCCGGGAACACCATGTCGGCGCCGGCCTCGATGCACGCGGCAGCACGTTCCAGGGCGGACTCCAGGCCTTCCACGGCCAGGGCGTCGGTGCGCGCCATGATCACGAAGCTGTCATCAGTCCGGGCATCCACGGCGGCCTTGATACGGTCGACCATTTCCTGCTGGGACACGATCTCTTTGTTCGGGCGATGGCCGCAACGCTTGGCCCCCACCTGGTCCTCGATATGGATCGCGGCGGCGCCGAACTTGATCATCGACTTGACGGTGCGCGCCACGTTGAACGCCGAGGAGCCGAAACCGGTGTCCACGTCGACCAGCAGCGGCAGGTCGCAGACATCGGTGATACGGCGCACATCGGTCAGCACATCATCCAGGCCGGTGATGCCCAGGTCCGGCACGCCCAGGGAGCCCGCGGCGACCCCGCCACCGGACAGGTAAATGGCCTTGAAACCGGCGCGCTTGGCCAGCAACGCGTGGTTGGCATTGATCGCGCCCACCACTTGCAGGGGGTGTTCGCTGGCGACCGCATCACGGAAACGCTGGCCGGGGGTGCTGTTTTTATAGGAACTCATGACTCACCTCTCGAGGGGGCGCCGTCGGGGAAGTGACGGGCGATATTGCGTTTGGAGGCGCCGATATGGCGGCGCATCAACAACTCGGCCAGTTCACCGTCGCGATCGGCAATCGCGTCAAGAATGCGGTGATGCTCGGCAAATGCCTGGCGTGGACGATTGGGGGTGGCGGAGAACTGGATGCGGTACATGCGCACCAGTTGATACAGCTCGCCGCACAACATTTGGGTCAGGGTGCGGTTGCGCGCGCCTTGAATGATCCGGTAATGAAAGTCGAAGTCGCCTTCCTGCTGGTAGTAGCCCACACCGGCCTGGAATGCGGCATCGCGCTCGTGGGTATGCAGGACTTGGCGCAGTTCCTCGATTTCTTCGTCGGTCATGCGCTCGGCGGCCAGGCGGCAGGCCATGCCTTCGAGGGATTCGCGGATTTCGTAGAGTTCCACCAGCTCAGCCTCGCTCAGGGACACCACCCGAGCGCCGACATGGGGCACGCGCACCAGCAGGCGCTGGCCCTCCAGGCGGTGGATCGCCTCGCGCAGCGGGCCACGGCTGATGCCGTAGGTGCGCGCCAGCTCGGGCTCGGAGATCTTGCTGCCGGGGGCAATCTCGCCCTTGACGATGGCGGCCTGGATGCGACGGAAGACGTTCTCAGACATCGTTTGGGAATCGTCCTGCCCTACTACCGGAATTTCCAGCTGATCCAGCATGATTGTCGACACCTTTAAAAGCAATGTCGCAAAAACTAGCCAATCAGCCCCTGATAGTCAAAGAATAAATGCATATTGTCGACAATCGTCTAATAACCCGCCTTGCACCCTATAAGGGCATGGCCGGCTGCCAGCGCTGGCGCCAGAAAACCTTCATGTTAGAATGCCCGCCGCATTTGCCTGACATCCCCGGATGAAAAGGCGCACGAGGGAGCTTGCGCAGCAATGCCAGTCGCCTTGAATCAAACATCGCACTGCACCGCCTCAGGATCTATGAGACTCAAGCCCTTCCCCCTATTGTTTTGCCTACTGATGTTTCCGGGCCTTGGCATCGCTGCCGAGAAGACCGTCTATGGCCTCAATGAATACGCCAAGCTGGCGGGCATTGACCTGGAAGTCGCCGCCAAGCTCGACACCGGCGCCAAGACTGCGTCGTTGAGTGCCCGGGATATCAAGCGCTTCAAGCGCAACGGTGAGTCCTGGGTCCGCTTCTACCTGGCCATCGACACCGCCCATTCGCACCCCATCGAGCGCCCCCTGGCCCGCGTCAGCAAGATCAAGCGCCGCGCCGGCGACTACGACCCCGATGAGGACAAGAACTACACCGCCCGTCCGGTGATTGCCCTGGATATCTGCATGGGCACCGCTTTACGCAGCATCGAAGTGAACTTGACTGACCGCAGCGCCTTCCAATACCCGCTGCTGATCGGCTCCGAAGCCTTGAAACGCTTTGATGCGCTGGTCGACCCCAGTCTTAAATACGCAGCAGGCAAACCTGCCTGCGCCGCCGACGCTCATACCGCCGAGTAATTCCAATGCGCTCTCTTACTATGCACCTGAAGATTCTGATCGCCGTCCTGGTGGTACTGGGCATTTCGGTCACGGCCTATCAGATCCTGGTCCTCGGCATCCCGGTGACCGAGGACGCCACTGACGACCTGTGGAACATCGACGCCAAGGTCGAGTTCGTGGCCAACGCCAAGGATCCGGTCAAGGTCCAGATGTTCGTGCCGCCCCTGAGCCGCGACTTCGTCAGCCTCAATGAGAGCTTCATCTCCAACAACTATGGGGTGAGCGTCAACCGCATCGACGGCAACCGCAAGGTCACCTGGTCGGCCCGGCGCGCCAAGGGCAACCAGACCCTCTACTACCGCCTGGTGCTGACCAAGCGCTACAGCGGCGAAAAGGTCAAGGTCAAGGGCCCGACCTTCCGCGACAGCATCGCCGTGGAAGGCCCGGAAAAAATCGCCGCCGAGGCCCTGCTGGCACCGATCCGCCAGCACTCGGCCGATGTCGAGACCTTTATCAGCGAAGCCATCAAGCGCACCAACAACCTCAACGACGACAACGTCAAGCTACTGCTGGCGGGCGATCCGTCGACGCCGCACAAGGCCAAGATCGTCGAGTTGCTGCTGTCCATCGCCCACGTGCCGGTGGAAAAGGTCCACACCATCCGCCTGGTAGCCGACCAACCGCAAACCCCGGAACTGTGGCTGCGCAGCTTCAATGGCAACGACTGGCTGTACTTCAACCCGGAAACCGGCGAACAGGGCCTGCCCTCCGACCGCCTGCTGTGGTGGACCGGCGATGAAAACCTGATCACCGTCGACGGCGGCAAGAAAGCCGCCGTGACCTTCAGCCTGAACAACAGCGAGATGAACGCGATCCGCCTGGCCAAGCTGACGGACGAGAACACCGACGCCAACTTCCTCGAATACTCGCTCTACGGCCTGCCGCTGCAAACCCAGCAGACCTTCATGATCATGGTGATGATCCCGATTGGCGTGCTGGTGATCCTGATCCTGCGTAACCTGATCGGCCTGCAGACCCTGGGTACCTTCACCCCGGTGCTGATCGCCCTGGCGTTCCGCGAGACCCAGTTGGGCTTTGGCATCGTGCTGTTTACGGTGATTACGGCGCTGGGGCTGTCCCTGCGGTCGTACCTAGAGCATTTGAAGCTGCAGATGCTGCCGAGGCTCTCGGTGGTACTGACCTTTGTCGTGGTGTTGATTGCGGCCATCAGCCTGTTCAGCCACAAGCTGGGCCTGGAGCGCGGCCTGTCGGTGGCGCTGTTCCCGATGGTGATCCTGACCATGACCATCGAACGCCTGTCCATTACCTGGGAAGAGCGCGGCGGCGGCCATGCGATGAAAGTCGCGATTGGCACCCTGTTCGCTGCCTCCCTGGCCCACCTGATCATGAGCGTGCCGGAGTTGATCTACTTCGTGTTCACCTTCCCGGCGATCCTGTTGATCCTGGTGGGCTTCATGCTGGCCATGGGTCGCTACCGTGGCTACCGCCTGACCGAGCTGGTGCGTTTCAAAGCCTTCCTCAAGGCTGATTCGTAATGTTCGGGTTCTGGAAGACCTGGAAGGCCCTGGAAGCGCGGGGCATCATGGGCATCAACCGGCGTAATGCCGACTACGTGCTCAAGTACAACAAGCGCAGCCTGTATCCGATTGTCGATGACAAAATCATCACCAAGGAACGGGCGATCCAGGCCGGCATCCATGTGCCGGAGATGTACGGGATCATTTCCACCGAGAAAGAAATCGACAAGCTCGACGAAATCATCGGTGGCCGTAGCGACTTCGTGATCAAGCCGGCCCAGGGCGCCGGCGGCGACGGCATCCTGGTGATCGCCGACCGTTTTGAAGGACGCTATCGCACGGTGTCCGGCAAGATCATCAGCCACGAGGAAATCGAGCACCAGATTTCCAGCATCCTCACCGGCCTGTATTCCCTGGGCGGTCACCGTGACCGCGCATTGATCGAATACCGGGTGGTGCCCGACCAGATCTTCAAGAGCATCAGCTACGAAGGCGTGCCGGATATCCGCATCATCGTGTTGATGGGCTACCCGGTGATGGCCATGCTGCGCTTGCCGACCCGTCAGTCCGGCGGCAAGGCCAACCTGCACCAGGGCGCGATTGGCGTGGGCGTGGACCTGGCCACCGGCCTGACCCTGCGTGGCACCTGGCTGAACAACATCATTACCAAGCACCCCGACACCACCAACGCGGTGGACGGTGTGCAACTGCCCAACTGGGACGGGTTCATGAAACTCGCCGCCGGCTGCTACGAGCTGTGCGGGCTGGGTTACATCGGTGTAGACATGGTGCTGGACCAGGAAAAAGGCCCGCTGATCCTCGAACTCAATGCGCGCCCCGGGTTGAATATCCAGATTGCCAACGATTGCGGCCTGACCTTGCGTACCCATGCCGTAGAAGCTCGACTGGAAGAGCTGAAGGCGGCGGGCGTGACAGAAACGGCGGAAGAACGGGTGAAGTTTGCCCAGGAAATGTTTGGGCATATTCCACCCGTAGAAGGCTGACAGCGCCCCGCGGCTGCGCCCTCTATCCAACCATCCCCGACATCCCCTCTAGGAGCAAATCCTACAGGGGACTACAATCCCCTCCCCGCCCCATGGCTGATTCACCCCGCATGTCGACCTGCTCTGTACATCCCCTGCCCTATCGGGCAAACCCCGCCGAGTATTTTGCGGCGATCCGCCATGCACCCGGCGCCGTGCTGCTGGACAGCGGCCGACCGGCAGCCGAGCGTGGTCGCTATGACTTGCTCAGCGCCTGGCCGGAAGCAACCCTGGCGGTATGGCCGGACGAAAGCGGTAGCGATTTCTTACAACGGCTGCGGGAAAATCTGACGATGCTGGGTAAGGCCAGCCTGCCCGCGCCCTATGAACTGCCGTTCGCCGGCGGCTTGATCGGCTACCTGAGCTACGATTTTGGCCGCCACCTGGAGCAACTGCCGCATCAGGCTATCGACGATATCGGCCTGCCCGATGCCCGCTTTGGCCTGTACGCCTGGGCGTTGGTCAGCGACCATCAGGCGCGCACCAGCCAATTGGTGTTCCACCCCAAACTTCCGGAAAGCGAACGCCTGCGCCTGCTGGCCCTGTTCAGCCAACCGGCCGCCGACACCCCGGCCAGCTTCAAGCTGCATACCCGGATGACTCCAGACCTGAGCGCCGCAGCCTATGAACAGGCCCTGGCGCGGATCCAGGATTACATCCAGGCCGGCGACTGCTACCAGGTCAACTTCGCCCAACGCTTTCGCGCGGCCTGCAACGGCGATCCATGGGTCGCCTACTGCGCCTTGCGCGCCGCCTGCCCGACGCCGTTCTCGGGCTTTCAGAGCCTGCCGGATGATGGCGCGGTAGTCAGCCTGTCACCGGAGCGTTTCGTGCGGGTCAACCAGCGCCAGGTGGAAACCCGTCCGATCAAGGGCACCCGCCCCCGCGGGCTGACTCCGCAAGAGGATGCGGCCAACGCCGCCGAACTCCTGGCGAGCCCCAAGGATCGTGCAGAGAACCTGATGATCGTCGATCTGCTGCGCAATGACCTGGGCCGCACCTGCCGCACCGGCTCGGTCAAGGTCCCGGAGCTGTTCAGCCTGGAAAGCTACCCCAACGTGCATCACCTGGTCAGCAGTGTCACCGGCGAACTGGCCGACGACAAAGACGCCCTGGACCTGATCGCCGGCAGCTTCCCCGGCGGCTCGATCACCGGCGCCCCGAAGATCCGTGCGATGCAGATCATCGACGAACTGGAACCGACCCGACGCAGCTTGTACTGCGGTTCATTGTTGTACCTGGACGTGCGTGGCGAGATGGACAGCTCCATCGCCATTCGCAGCCTGCTGGTCAAGGATGGCCAGGTCTGTTGCTGGGGCGGCGGCGGGATCGTCGCCGATTCCGAGTGGCAGGCGGAGTACCAGGAGTCGATGACCAAGGTGCGGGTGTTGCTGGAAACACTGGAAGGGCTGTAAGCCAACCTCCCAGGGAAAGAGCCTGAATCAGAACCACCGTGGACAGTATCAGGGCGCAGGGATAGCGTCTGACTCTGGCATTCCACCTGGCCGTCTGTGAGGGATCACATGGGTCGACTGCTTATTGCTTCTGTCGCTTTATCGTTTGCACCGTTAAAACAAAGCCCTTTTCCTACACATCGCGCTCCCTGTGAAGAGTTACAAATCCAGGAAGCGACACCTAATTTCTCCCAAATTGGAAGGCTTGATTTATGCGACTAATCGCAAGAGCCGCCTTAAGGGAGTTCTGGGAATCATCCGGCTTACACCGACTCCCAAACACCCCTGGTTGAAGGGTATCGCCATAGGGAGAAGTCCACCTTTTACACGCCGCAAGACCTGAAGGCGGAGCTTCGCACCGCGAGTATCCTCAAAGGTGCAAGGGTGGTGTTCAACATCGGTGGCAATAAATATCGAGTGATCATGGCGATCGACTACCCGCGGCAACTGGGTTTCATACAATTTGTAGGCACCCACGCCCAGTACGACCAGATCAACGCGGAGACTGTGTGATGAACATCAAACCTATTCGTACCCCCGAAGACCTGGCCGCTGCGCTGGCGCGCGTGGACCAACTGGGCCTGACGGCCCGTGACCTGGAACCCTTTATCGGCTCCAGCGGACGCGTGTCGGAAGTGCTGAACCACAAACGCAAATTGAGCCTGGCCATGATCAAGCGCCTGCACGAGGGTTTGCGCATTCCTTATGAGCAGTTGCTTGCGGGAGTTTGATCTTTGGCGTTTTCGAGGGCCTCATCGCAAACAAGCCCGCTCCCTCATTCGACCGTGCTCCCAAAGGATAAACGCGGTCGAATGTGGGAGTGGGCTTGCTCGCGATGAGGCAACCAGCCTCGCTCAATAACTTACAGGCTCAACGAACGGTTCGACGCCTTGATGAACTCTTTCTTCAAGTCCTCAAAAGTATGCACCGCCGGGAATTGCGGGAACTCGCGAATCACATTTTCCGGTGCATGGAACAGAATCCCACGATCCGCCTCACCCAACATGGTGGTGTCGTTGTAGGAATCGCCTGCAGCAATTACCCGGTAGTACAGGGTCTTGAAGGCCAGCACCGACTGACGCTTAGGGTCTTTCTGGCGCAGTTGATAGCTCACCACCCGGTCATTTTCATCGGTGATCAAACGGTGGCAAAGCAGGGTCGGGAAGCCCAGTTGACGCATCAACGGCTGGGAAAATTCATAGAAGGTGTCCGACAGGATCACCACCTGGAAGCGCTCGCGCAGCCAGTCGACGAACTCGATCGCACCTTCCAGCGGTTTGAGGGTGGCAATCACTTCCTGGATGTCCGACAGCTTCAAGCCGTGCTCGTCGAGAATGCGCAGGCGTTGCTTCATCAGGACGTCGTAGTCGGGAATGTCCCGGGTGGTGGCCCGCAAGGATTCAATACCGGTTTTTTCAGCGAAGGCGATCCAGATTTCCGGAACCAGCACCCCTTCCAGGTCGAGACAGGCAATTTCCACAAGACACTCCCATTTGGATTTTTTTCAGTTGAGCGAGCAAAAGGACTGCCGAACTCTAGCGATTCGCGCTGGCCACCGCAACGCAGAGCGGATTTTGTTAACATCCCACTCCTATAGAGCGCTCAGCGCCACTGACCTGTAGGAACCGTCCTGATGAACCAAGCCTTCGACGTCGCTGAACTCGCCGCGACCTATGCCAACAAGTCCGCCCAGGACATCCTCAAGCTGGCGTTCAGCCAGTTCGGCGATGACCTGTGGATTTCCTTCAGCGGTGCCGAGGATGTGGTGCTGGTGGATATGGCCTGGAAGCTGAACAAAAACGTCAAGGTCTTCAGCCTCGACACCGGCCGCCTGCACCCGGAGACCTACCGGTTTATCGAGCAGGTACGGGACTTCTACAAGATCGATATCGAATTGATCTCGCCGGACCAGAGCAAGCTGGAACCCTTCGTCAAGGAAAAGGGCCTGTTCAGCTTCTACAAGGACGGCCATGGCGAATGCTGCGGCGTGCGCAAGATCGAACCGCTGCGCCGCAAACTCTCCGGCGTACGTGCCTGGGCCACCGGCCAGCGCCGCGACCAGAGCCCCGGCACCCGTAGCCAGGTGGCGGCCCTGGAAGTCGATAGCGCCTTCTCCACCCCCGAGCGCACCCTCTACAAGTTCAACCCGCTGGCGCAAATGACCAGTGAAGAGATCTGGGGTTATATCCGCATGCTCGAGTTGCCGTACAACAGCCTGCATGAGCGCGGCTTTATCAGCATCGGCTGCGAACCCTGCACCCGGCCGGTATTGCCAAACCAGCACGAGCGTGAAGGCCGCTGGTGGTGGGAAGAAGCAACCCAGAAGGAATGTGGGCTGCACGCGGGAAATATCATCAGCAAGGCCTGAAGCCTGACCTGCGAAAAATCTCGTAACAAGCGCGTGTGGGAGCTGGCTGGCTTGCAATGGCATCACCTCGGTGTAATTGAATACCGGGGTGATGCCATCACAGGCCAGCCAGCTCCCACATTTGTTTCCAGCGACCATTAAACTTGTACACACAAACGTAACCAACAGTGCCATTTTTGTGTGCACTTTAATCATTACGCACCGAAACGTTACACCCCATTTCGGCTAACTTCCTACATTCTTGATTCCCATATCCCCGCCAAAAAATAAATTCCTGTTCAATCGGTCAATTTATATTTCTTCAAATTCAGCCGGTTACTCAATCGATCTATAAAAACGAAATTAGCGACAGTTTTGTTAGATATAAACCTGGCACACAAGTGGCTTATGGAGTTGGAGTTTTTGTATACAACTTAAACAACAACCCACATACACTTCGTGTCCGCACGCTAGCCGCGCCTAACCCTCGCGCTCGCTGCAGATGCCAGGAGCCTGCCGGCATGCCTACAAGCCTCTCCAATAACCTTGCACTGGATCTGCCCTCCTCCACAGCCAACCCCGCGGCGGCAAACTCCGGCCCGCTGGTGCTGAGCCCACGCCTGCACAACAAGGACCTGGCGCCCACCAAAGTCGAAGGTCGACGCTGGGGTGGCTACAGCATCTTCGCCCTGTGGACCAACGATGTGCACAACATCGCCAACTACTCCTTTGCCATCGGCTTGTACGCCCTGGGCCTCGGTGCCTGGCAGATTCTGTTGTCGCTAGGGATCGGCGCGGCGTTGGTGTATTTCTTTATGAACCTGTCCGGCTACATGGGCCAGAAAACCGGTGTGCCGTTTCCGGTGATCAGCCGGATAAGTTTCGGTATACATGGCGCGCAAATTCCTGCGTTGATCCGCGCCGTGATTGCCATCGCCTGGTTCGGGATTCAAACCTACCTCGCATCCGTCGTCTTTCGCGTACTGCTGGTGGCGATTAATCCAGGATTTGCCGACTACGACCACAACACGATCCTCGGCCTGTCCACCTTGGGCTGGGCGTGTTTTGTGATGATCTGGTTTGTGCAACTGGTGATTCTGGCCTACGGCATGGAAATGGTCCGACGCTACGAAGGCTTTGCCGGCCCCGTTATCCTGCTGACCGTCGCGGCGCTGGCCGGCTGGATGTACTTCCAGGCCGACGGCCAAATCGCCTGGTCGATCCGCGAGCCCCTGAGCGGTGGCGAGATGTGGCGCAATATCTTTGCCGGCGGCGCCTTGTGGCTGGCGATCTACGGCACCCTGATCCTCAATTTCTGCGACTTCGCCCGCTCATCGCCTTGCCGCAAGACCATCAAGGTCGGCAACTTCTGGGGCCTGCCGGTGAACATCCTGGTGTTCGCAATCATCACCGTGCTGCTGTGCGGCGGGCAGTTCCAACTCAATGGCCAGGTAATCGAAAGCCCCACGCAGATCATCGCGGCCATTCCCAATACCTTGTTCCTGGTGCTGGGTTGCCTGGCATTCCTGATCGTCACCGTGGCGGTGAACATCATGGCCAACTTCGTTGCCCCGGCCTTTGTGCTGAGCAACCTGGCCCCCAAGTACCTGAACTTCCGGCGCGCCGGGCTGATCAGCGCGTTCCTCGCGGTGCTCATCCTGCCGTGGAACCTCTACAACAGCCCGCTGGTGATTGTGTATTTCCTCTCCGGCCTGGGCGCGCTGCTGGGCCCACTGTATGGCGTGATCATGGTGGATTACTGGCTGATCCGTAAGGGCCGGATCGACGTGCCGCAGTTGTATAGCGAAGACCCCAACGGCGCTTACTACTACAGCCACGGGGTGAACCTGCGGGCGGTGGCGGCGTTTGTCCCGGCTGCGGTGATTGCCATTGTCCTGGCGCTGTTGCCGGGGTTTGCCAGCGTCTCGCCGTTCTCCTGGCTGTTTGGCGCTGGCATTGCCGGGGTGCTGTATCTGCTGATCGCCAAGCGTCAGCCGTTTTATGCCGATATCAGCGGCGAGAGCATCGCTGTCGACAACGTCAGTCATTGATCAGGAGGTCATCCCATGCGCATTCTCGTCGTCAACGTCAACACCACCGAATCCATTACCCAAGCCATTGCCCAACAGGCTCGCAGCGTGGCAGCGGCGGGCACCGAAATTGTCGGGCTGACGCCGTTTTTTGGTGCCGAATCAGTGGAAGGCAATTTCGAAAGTTATCTGGCGGCCATTGCGGTGATGGACCGAGTAATGGCCTACGATCAGCCGTTCGATGCGGTGATCCAGGCAGGTTATGGCGAGCATGGCCGCGAAGGCCTGCAGGAGTTGCTGGACGTGCCAGTGGTGGATATCACCGATGCCGCGGCCAGCACCGCGATGTTCCTCGGCCATGCTTACTCAGTGGTCACCACCCTGGATCGCACGGTGCCGCTGATCGAAGACCGGCTCAAGCTCTCCGGGCTGTATGAACGCTGTGCCTCCGTACGGGCCAGCGGCATGGCGGTACTGGAGTTGGAGGAGCACCCGCTGCGGGCCATGGAAGCGATTGTGCGCCAAGCCGAACTGGCCATCAGCGAAGACAAGGCTGAAGTGATCTGCCTGGGTTGCGGCGGCATGGCCGGGCTGGATGAACAGATCCGCCAACGCACCGGCGTGCCGGTGGTGGATGGCGTGACTGCAGCGGTAACCCTGGCCGAATCCTTGGTGAGGCTAGGGTTGTCGACGTCGAAGGTGCGCACCTATGGGACACCCCGGCCAAAGAACATCATCGGTTGGCCGGGCAGGTTCGCACGCTGAATCGCCGATCTCGATCAGTTCAAGACGTCATTGAGCACTTCATAAATGATCCCGGTGGCAATCGTCACCAGGATCAGGTCGGTGCCAGCCTGTTGCCATTCGTAGCCGTCGTAATGGGGCAGCCGCCCCAACAGGCGCCCATCGAGTTTCTTGGCGATTCCCGGTGGCAGGGGTTTGCCACGGGCCAGGTTTTTCTGGATGCCCGGCGGCAGGGACGAACCACCGCGCCAGTAGTCGCGGTTGTCACCAAGGATTACCCGCACACCCCCGATATCAATTTGCGGGCCGCTGTAATGGGCGCCTGCACCCTTCTTGCCACCACCCTGGCCCTGATTACCCTGGGCGCCACCCTTATTGCCATGAGCACTGCCTTTGTCCTTGCCGTTGCCATTGCCGGGATCGGCCAGCAGCGCCGGGGAGCCTGCAATCAACGCCAGGCTGGTAAACACGAGTAAAGCGCGTGATATGGACATGATCGGTCTCGACAGTCGCAAGCCCCATTGGCCCGTATCAGCTTAGAACACTAGCGAGCAGCAAGTTCAGCAGTGAGTGCTATACCGCGCTGAACCGCTGCGCCAGGCGCTGCTCGGCAAACTGCTCGAGGATGAAGTCGACAAATACCCGGGTCTTGCCCGGCAGCAACTTGTGTTCGGCGTAATACAGAGAGATGTTGCCATCATCGACGTACCAGTCCGGCAGCACCCGCACCACCGCGCCACTGTCGAGGAACGGCACGGCCATCGGCATGCTGACCAGGGCAATACCCAAACCTTGAGTGCAGGCGCAGCACGCGGCTTCGGAGTCGCCCATGGTCATGCGCGGCTTGAGCATCAACGGCCGCTGTTCGCGGGCGCGGTTGGTCAGTTGCCAGGTGCGCACGCGGCCGGTTTGCGGCGAGCGGATCAGGATCCCATTGCACAACCCCAAATCTTCGGGGACGCGTACGGGCAGGCGCTTGGCCAGGTAATCGGGCGAGGCCACCAGAATCCGGTGGGCCGGGGTCAACTTGCGGGCGACCACACCCTGGGGCAGCTCGAACCCGCCGCCAATGGCCGCGTCAAAGCCCTGGCCGATCAGGTCGACCTGGCGATTATCAAAATGCCAATCCGGACTGATATCGGGAAAACGTCGCAGAAACTCCGCCAGCAACGGCACCACATAACGGTTGCCGAACACCGTGCCCATACTCACCTTGAGCGTGCCCACCGGCCGGCCTTCGGCGCTGGCCAGGTTGGCCACGGCATTCTGGATGGTGGTGAGGCTGGCGCTGACCTGCTCCAGAAACAGCTTGCCGGCTTCGGTCAATGTGAGGCGCCGGGTGCTGCGCTGGAACAGCCGCACCCCCAGGCGCGCTTCAAGCTTGGCCACGCTTTTGCCGACGGCGGCCGGCGTCAGGCTCAGGTGCCGGGCCGCTTCGGCAAAGCTGCCGCCTTCGGCACTGCGCACGAAGCATTCGATACTGCCGAAGCTTTCCATATCGCATCACTCTAAACTTTTGGTTTACACAGACTATAGCAATCACGGTCTACCGAGGGATGTCTGCGAGGGCGATACTCGGCGCCAACAACAAGGCACCTGCGCCTTGCATCATTGGGAGATCGACATGACCACGCAAAACCTCAGCGGCAAAGTTGCCTTGATCCAGGGCGGTTCCCGCGGCATCGGCGCCGCCATCGTCAAGCGCCTGGCCGCGCAAGGTGCAGCCGTTGCCTTTACCTACGTCAACTCTGCGGCCAAGGCCGAAGCCCTGCAGAACAGCGTGATCAACGAAGGCGGCAAGGCCCTGGCGATTCACGCCGACAGCGCCGATGCCGTGGCCATTCGCAATGCGGTCAATGCCACTGTCGACGCGTTCGGGCGCCTGGATATCCTGGTGAACAACGCCGGGGTGCTGGCGGTCGGCCCGCTGGAGGATTTCAAACTGGAAGACTTTGACCAGACCCTGGCCATTAACGTGCGCAGCGTGTTTATCGCCACGCAGGAAGCTGCCCGGCACATGGGCGAAGGGGGTCGCATCATCAATATCGGCAGCACCAACGCCGAGCGCATGCCTTTCGCCGGTGGCGGCCCCTATGCAATGAGCAAAGCCGCGCTGGTGGGTTTGACCAAAGGCCTGGCGCGCGACCTGGGGCCACGGGGGATTACCATCAACAACGTACAACCGGGCCCGGTGGACACCGATATGAACCCGGCCGACAGTGAATTTGCCGAGAGCCTGATTGGCTTTATGGCGGTGGGTCGTTATGGGCGCGTCGAGGAAGTGGCCAGCTTTGTCGCCTATCTGGTAGGGCCGGAAGCCGGTTACATCACCGGCGCCAGCCTGACCATTGATGGCGGTTTCAGCGCCTGAACACCCTATAAGAGCCGGCTTGCCGGCTCTTGCAACGCTCAGCGCATCGGTGGCAGGCCATACGCAGCCAGATCGAACTCCGCGAGCTTGCGGATGATCTGGTCAGCGTGAGCGTACTTGCTGTCGGCCATGGCCTCGTCGGGCACCGCGATGGCAGTCATGTTCGCGGCCTTGGCAGCGGTCACGCCAAACGGTGAGTCTTCAAACACCAGGCAATCCTCGGGCGCAACGCCCAGGCGGCGGGCAGCGGTAAGGAAGATGTCCGGCGCAGGCTTGGCTGCGCCGACTTCCGGGTCGTCGGCGGTGACAATCGTACCGAACAAGCCAAACCATTCGCGGTGCAACGTGGTCTTGTGCCCAAACGAATTGCGCGACGAACTGGTGCCCACGGCTATCGGGATATTGTGCGCACTTAAATGCCGCACCAACGCCTCGGCGCCCGGCATGCCCAACGCCTTGGGAAAACGCTCGCTCATCAAGGGCTCACGGATACGCAGGAACTCCTCAGGCGTGATCGGCAAGTCCAGCGCCTTGACCACGTACTCGGCCAGGTCCTGGGCGCCACGGCCAATGATGTGCTGCTTGATGCCCCAATCGTAGGTACGGCCATAGCGCTCGGCGATGATCTGCGTGACTTCGGTGTAGATACCCTCGGTATCCAGCAACAACCCGTCCATATCGAAAATCACGGCTTTGATCGGGCCAACAGCAGTACGCGGTGCGTTCATCACAACAGATCCGTGGCAGATGACTAAAAGGATTCAGCACAATAACGGGGCCTCGGGCCTACAAGCAACCGCAACCGCCCGCCTCTGGTTTCAAGCGGCTCTATCCAGCACACTTGGCAGCCTCACCTGACGCGACCCCTTCTATGCTCTTGCGACTCGCTGCCGACTCCCTGGTGTTGTTTCACCTTGGCTTCATCCTGTTCGTGTTGTTCGGCGGCCTGCTTGCCCTCAAGTGGCGACCGGTCATGTGGCTGCACCTGCCCGCTGCGGCCTGGGGCGTTGCCGTAGAAGTCTTCCACCTGCCCTGCCCCCTTACCCGCTGGGAAAACCTGCTGCGCCACCTCGCCGGGCAAGAGGGTTATGGCGCAGGATTTATCGAGCACTACATCATTGCCCTGATCTACCCCGCGGGGCTGACGCCACAGATCCAACTGGGCCTGGGCGCCCTGGTCTTGCTGATTAATATTGCGGTGTACGCACGCCTGATCAGGCGAGGGCCACGGGCGGGGAACTGAACGTGTTGGCCTAGCCTTTTGGCTGCGCCAGAAACTCAACAATCAATGACGTGACCTGCTGCTGGATCACCTCACGCGGGCGGGCACCTTCGCCATCGCGGCAGATCATGCCGTCGCCTGGTGAGCTTTTTTCAATCAACGCCTCTCCACCCGGCTTGCACACGGCCATAAAGCTGAAGTGAGTGGCGTCGCTGATTTCGACATAGCGCGTCGCTGCCGCTGGCAGGCGCTTGGCCAAGTCAGCGGATTCCAACTCGGCGGGAAGCTCCGTTGAGGGCACGCCCGCAGCAATCACCAACGTCGGCACCGGCAACGCCGCCAGGCTTTGATCGGTAAAGCCACGGGACAGACCCAGGTCCAGTGAAACAATTGCAGTGACCCGCTTGTCACTCAAATCCGCTGCCAACGGCGCCTGCACTGGGTTCATCTGCTGGTAGACCGCGCAAGGGGCCAACTGCAGGTGAACCTTGCAGTCCTGGGCAAAACGCTCGGGGTCGAAACGGGCACCGGCAACTTCCAGCGCCGTCCAACCGCCCAGCGAATGACCCACCACCGCAATTCGGCCGGGCTGTACCTTGCCAAATTGCTTTGGCTGCGCCAGCACCGCGTCGATAGCGCGACGAATATCCACCGGCCGCTGCCATAACTGCGCGGCGGCTTGAGCACTGCGGTCCTTACTGGTAGTGCCAGGATGATTGACCGCCGCCACGATAAACCCCCGCTGGGCCATCGCACTGGCCAACCACACCTGGTTGCCCCAACTGCCGCCGAAACCATGGGAAAGCACCACCAACGGGTACTCACCCACCGCAGCAGGCGCATCACGCACAGCCAGGGCACTGAAAAACACCGGGTTGTCGTCAATCACCTTTGGCGTGGCAGTGGTGGAGCTGGGGTACCAGACCACCATCTCCAGCGGGCGCTCTTTGTTTGGGTCTGCCAGGGTCGAGGTTTGGAAGCCGACAGGGTTGTTAGTGGCAAGGGCGGTGGTGGCGGCACAGGTGAGGAGCAGAGCGACTAGGGCTGCTTTCAATGGGATCTTCCTTGAGGGGAGCGAGTACACGCAGGGGCTCTGCGTGTTTCCACATTATTCCCATATTGCTGTTTTCCATGCAGCAGAAATCACAAACCCCCGGCTTTCTATAGGAAAACTGGGGGTTGTGTTTGTAGAGTGTGGCGGTGAAGGAGAGATTCGAAACTACCCGTTCGCGATTTTCGAAACCAAGGCCCCCGGTTTATAAGGGCTGCAGCCCGGTGGTGCGCACAGGATCTGTCCCATGGCAGTCCCATGGCTTAAATGCACCAGGTTGCAGAAAACGGTCACAACAGGCATTTTGAACGATTTATGTTGAGCCATGGGAAAAAGGTAATTTTGGTAATGAACTGTCAAAAACCGGATAAAGTCTAATAAAATCAGATAGTTGATATATTTTATAGAGGTAATAATAAGGTAAGTAAATGGTTAGAAAATTACTTTCAGAGACAGTAATACCAGTGAGCTGCCAAACCCAGTAAAATGGGGGGCTGATCAAAATATTACCTCCCTCGTTACCTTATATTACCCTCCGAGGTAATAGCTGAAAGCCACGTTCTATAAGGGCTACAGCCAATTCTGACTTGCCAATTACTAAAATTACCCTTTTCCCACCCCTCGCCTGGAAAAAGGCCATGCGCCCATCGTTTCGGCGTTGTTTTTCCACACGCTCTGGATTGGTACTGACAGCCTGAACTTGATGGTGATGCTGTGCAATGCCGCAGAATGCTGGAAACCCCGACAGGCTGGGCCTCACAGTCGTTTTTGCGTAGGGTCCGACAGCGACTGGTTGAGCCCTGATATGAACGGTTCCGAAAACGAAAACACCGCCTGCAGTAGGTTTTCACAGCCATAGCCCCCGTAAACCGGGCACCTCGTCTGCGTGACCACTCCCCTACCGCCTTGTGGCGTATGTGCAAGGCCACTGCACTTTTTTGCAAAGCCTTGCACTCTGTGCAATTGCGAAACCTCCCCCTGAGCCCGCAGCGGGCTTGAGCTGGGGCACCGTTTGCACCCCACTACCCGTTTGCACAAAAAAGGGACACAAAGCCCGTCGGCGGGAGGGGGATAAGTGCTTTCCGAACGATATTTTTCTTCAAAAAAAAAGATTTAAGGCATATCTTCAGCGACGGTAAGCCGCGTTAAGTTCCGAAACACGAGGTTAGTCCACTCTCACAACCATATAACAAAACATTTCCGGCGAGTTCAAAAAATCTATGGCGTATCAAGTTTTTGATATTTCAGAATTCAAACATGAAGAATTTGAACCATTAGGCACCAAAGCGAAATATTGGTGCTCAGACAAAGAAGGAAAGGACTATTTATTTAAGTCAATAGAAACACATGACTCACAAAATAACGTCATATCAAGAGATGGTGAAGACTGGTCTGAAAAAGTCTCCTGCGAAATCGCAAAAAAATTACGCATCCCATGCGCACAATACGAGCTCGCCTTCAACAAAGAAACACGAGGAGTAATAACTAGAAGCTTTATAACCGGATCCAACACTTACTTAGTAACCGCAAATGAAATCTTAAAAAACTATAGCGCCCCGATCAATAATGAGAATGTAAAAAAAACCGAAAAACAAAATATCATGCACGTCTACATTATCTTAAGAAGAATAATTAGAAACAAACCACTCAGCTTTAAAAGTCGTCCCGGAATTAAAACAGCTGCAGATTTTTTCACTGGCTATCTGATGCTTGACGCTCTTCTATCGAACCAAGACCGTCATAGTGAAAATTGGGGGCTGATTGTAACTGGCAAAGGGCGATTTCATCTCGCTCCAACCTTCGACCATGCAGCTGGACTAGGTAGAAATGAGTCCGATGAAACAAAAAGCAAACGACTCAACTCGCAAGATAACGGACAACACGTCTCAACATATGTGAGAAGAGCCAAGTCATATTTTTACTTAAAGGAACGCAGACTTAGAACTTTCAAAGCGTTTGAATATTTCGGAATACTCAACCCAAGGGCCGCATTAAGTTGGCTTGAAGAGCTAGACGGATTGACTGAAGAGATAATGCGAGCTATTATCGACTCAGTCCCTACGGAAATTATGAGCGATGTATCTAAAATATTTGCCCTCGAAATGCTGGTGTGCAACAAATCGAATATGATGGATCTGGTATCTTTTTTTAAGGAAAACTTGGATCCATTGTATAGAAAGCGGCAGATTAAAACATATGAATAGTGCATTCGTCATTTGGCGAGACCCTATCACCACAATGTGGCAACCAGTTGCAAAACTGACAGAACTAGACGGAATTTATACTTTTTCTTATACTCGCGGCGCTCTTAATAAAAAATTCATTCCTTTCCCACGAATGGGTATTCTTGAAAAAGAGTATGTATCTCATGAACTATTACCATTCTTTCAAAATCGGCTAATCCCTGAACGCAGACCCGAATATTACATTATGCTTTCTTGGCTCGACATGGCTCCAGGCCCTAACGATCCTTTTGAAATTTTAAGTGCCTCAGGTGGAGCTCGAAAAACCGATAACTTTAGAATTGTGAAGGTACCTCAAAAGTCTGCAAAAAATGAATATCGTTTAAAGTTTTTTATCAGTGGCATTGCCTATATTTCAGACGAAGCAAAACATGACCTTCTTAATTTAGATAATACGGTTTTTCTTCCATGCATGAATGAAGACAAGAACCAAGTAGATTCTAATGCGGTAGCCATCATTAATCCTAAGACCGGAAGGCGCCTAGGGTATTACCCACGATATCTAAATGAAGACTTGATTCGAGTAAATCGTATGCTGGGAGTAACCGGCAGTGAGTTACTTACAAAAATCCGGGTACTTAAGGTGAACCTGAGTGCTCCTGAACAGTATCGGGTTTTCTGCGAATCTGTAACATCATGGCCTGATGGCTTTTCACCATTTCAATCGGATAGTTACAAACTTTTAGTCGACCAAGTTAACTAATTCTGATTGGAACACTCCAATCCGACCGATAGTTTTTACATAGCCAGATCACCAAAGTGGATAGAGCAAAACTATCCACTGGCAAGTCCATGATTAAAAGACTAGTAGATCCAGCGATATCAAAATGATAGCCTGCAGACTCCTGCAATGGAGTTCAGGCGATGACCATACACGTAAGTTTTCCGCTCAACAGCTGCACCTCAAGTAAAGACGTTTTTCAAGAATGTGTGAATTGGATTTTAGATTCGCCTTTTACGGAGTTTGCTGAGGAAGATCTTAGAAAGCTAAACAATGAGGAAGATTTCAAACACTCGTCAAATCAGGAAGTTGTTGAATTTTCTCGTTCAGAAACGCCAAGTTTTTTCGTCTCTTCATTTAGATATACAAAACACACTGCCAATACTAGTTGGATTACTGAAATCTCAACGCGAATTGAGCCGGATCAGCATTGGATAAGTGTTAAGGCGAGTATAGTAACGAGCACCGCATCAGATGCAACGCTCGAAGTTAAAAAGCCCCTAATCGTTATAAGGCTTATTGATAGATTTGGTGGCGGCCACGATGGAGATATACCTATCTCATTAGTCCCCATCACTTTAGACGAAAGCCCCCTTAGTTTAAACATTGCAAAAGCTGTTATCAACGGAGATAGTAGCTGCACCCTGCCAATTGTTTACATAAGTGCCAATGCGGCTAGTAAACATTCGGTGATCCCAGAACGCCTAGCCAGGAAACTATGTGGCATGGCGCATATAGTAGTAGAGCCTAGTCGAACATTTTCTCATATTCTAAGACGAGATGTAGGTTCACGAAATGTTTATGGGGGCGTAGTAGGAATATATTGGCCTAAAGGGTCAGGCGTTACTGTTTTCAGAAGGGGAGATAAAGAAGTAAAGACTTTCGAGCAGGAAGTTTTTTCTACGATTTGTGAGGCACTATCTCTTCTGATTCCAGCTAAAGAATGTAGTTGGGATGAAGTTACTCATGTAAAAAATCGCAATGCAATTGAATTGATGAAGCGCGAGGGCGTCAGTGCTGACGAAGCCAATCAAATAGTTTCACTATATGAAAAAGAAATTGCACAAAATCGTGACAACATTGACATATTAAATAGAGAAATAGAAAGACTCAACACTATAGTACGTCACTTAGAATCAAAAACCCCGGTCCAAGGGGGAATTATAATTAACACCGGCGATGAGGAAGACTTCTTCGACTCCGAAATTTTTGTTTTCGTTTTATCCGCTCTAAAGGATTATATTGATAAAAACACCTATGCAAATTCACGAAAAGAACACGTATTAAGATCAGTTGTGAATAGCAACAACTACATAGACCTCCACGAACAAAAATCGAAAATACTTAAAGAGTCTCTACGCAGCTATCGCGAAATGTCTAAAAACATCAAAGACACTCTTCAAGATCTTGGGTTTAATATTAAAGCCGAAGGAAAACATTGGAAGCTTACGTATTTTGAAGATGAGCGCTATACATATGTTTTGCCTAAAACTGGCAGCGACCATAGAGGCGGACTTAACGCATATGCAGATATAGCAAACATTGCGTTCTAGCTAAACATCCGTCTAAATATTTTCTTCTTATAGCACATAAAAATTAGCCGCTCAATTCTTGAGCGGCTAAACCAAGCTTATAGCATCTCACTTGACTCGCCCGGCCATTTGAATACAAATTAAAAAATCAAACACTAATAAGTTATCCCTTTCAATTTAGCTGCTAGCTCTAACGATATCAGCGCATTGCTCAAAAATTCTCCGGACATCTGAGGTAAAGGACTCGCCCCATGTGTATGGTTGGCCAATTGTGTGTTCATGTTTTTTACTAAATCAAGTAAGTCACATACCACCTGCAGCACATTTACAGCTTCGGATCCAAGCCAAGTTTGGGGGGCAACTAGACGCTGACTGACCGCCGCCACACTCCTACGCAGCCCCTCAATCCTTTCCTCCATATCGCCACCCACCATGGCGTTGTGCTTCTGCCCCACCACCAGGTTCAAATCACGCCCGGTTGCCTGGTGCAGATCGTCCACGGCCGCCAGGCTGGCCGACCCACCCGACAGCAGCTTGAGCGCGCCCAGGGCCTCGATTGTCTTGATACCCCCTACTGACTCCTTTGAATGATCATCCACAGTCCTGGTGTGGTTCTGGTAGCGCTCCGTGTTGCCCATGGCCTCCACTTCCCGCTCGATCGCCTTGTCCAGGATCTTGCCATCAGTCTGGCGCAGCCAGTTGCCGTCGGCGTCCACACGCTGCTGGCACGCCTCGCTGTGCTGCCACACCTGGTCACCCTTCGGCACACTTGGCATGCTCAGACCGTGGGGCAGGATGGTTTGGATATAGGGCTTATGCGGCAGGCCATAGGCAAAGCACACCACTACCTGGGTGCCTTCCTCGGGAAAGGCGTAGATGCCCATTTCCTCGCCACCAGTGGGCAGTGGCAACGGTACGCCGGCCAGGATCGGCAGTTTGCTGTCTGGCTCGCCATCCGGTCCCAGGACTTCGATATCAACCGCATAGCGCGGCCGGAAGTCGTCACAGATCCCGGCGCCGGCCGGGGCGTCGGCCACGCCGACAACCCGGGCGAAGCGTGGCAGGTGGTAACCGCCGGTGAGTTCGGGGAATTGTCGTTCTACGCTGCGGCGGATTGCGTCGTCCATCGGATGGCCATCTGGTTATCGACGAGGGCCACACTGGTGATGCGCTCGCCGTGGTTGATCGTTGCACCTGGTCGCAACCCGGGAAGGGCCGCAATCATCGCGCTTTGGTTGCCCTGGTAGTCGTCGAACAGTTCCGCCGGCAGTTGCAGCGGCGGGCGAACGCCGAAGAAGCTGTCAGCCCAACTGCCCACAAACACCTCCCCATCACCCTGCTGCTGCCAGATAAAGTCGGGGATGTTGAACACTCGGGACAGACTGTCCATCGCTTGGTAGCCAGCGGCCAGGCTGTAGAAGAATGGCGCCTTGACCCCAGCGTAGGGCTTGTCCGGTACGCGAAAACGCAAGCCGGTGTGCTGACTGATCTCGACCAGGACGGCGCGCAGATCGACGTGGCGCAGGTTCAGCGGCAGTGGGTTGGCCAGGATCGCCGCCAGTTCGCGGCAGAACAGCACCTGCTGTGTGCCGCTGGCCGTGGTGGAGCGTTCGACGTAGCCAATGAAGTGACGCTGCAGCGTGCTGTCGTTGTAGCCGATATCGAGTGTCACCAACCCTTTGACCGGCGCTGTGGCCTGGATGGTGAAGGTCGCCCGGCCGGGACTCTTGGCGTCCAATCGCACTTCGTTTTTGACCAGGACATAGGGCACGCCACCGATGGCCAACACCTTATGCAGCTTCATGGGGTGTTACTCCCGCCCAGCCAGCCATCCACTTTTTTCAGCGTAGCTTCAAAGCCCGTCAGTTCCTCGGAGCCTTCGCTGGAGCCTCCACCGTCGCCGGTACCGCCCACCGCCCCGCCGGGGCCTGACTGGGCTGTCACCTTGTTACCTGGGCGCCGGCCTTCGACTTTCTCGGGATTGGACAGCTTTTCGGTCAGGGTGAACTGGATCAGCCAACCGCGCAGGTTGTCGTCTTCCCGGGCGCTCACGCCTTCGGTGAAGGTCACCTGGCGCATGCCGAACGCGGCCGCCGTGTCGTTGACGATGCGGTACGTCTTGAGCTGGCCACCGCCGGCGGTCGCTTCCACCAGGCGCATCAGGTCGCGCAGTTGCACCTGGTCAACAAATGGAATCATCAGCGTGACCGTCAGGGTCTTGGGCTTGAAGCCCTTGTGCCCCTTGTCGGTGTTGCTGGTTTGGCCTGACAGGTCGTCGCTCTCAATGCGCAGATTGCCGGTGACCTTGAGGTTCTTCCCGCGTACCTCTTGCCCGTCGAGTAATAACGTCATAGGCCCACCAGCTCGCGAACAAAGCTCAGGCCCTGCTCAGATCCCACCAGCAGCGCGCCGGCACACAACACCCACTCATGCCCCGGGGCCTCGCCTTGCAACAGCGCCTGGCGCAGCTCAGTGGCGTTGCCGGGGCCGATCAGGCGCGCGCGCATGCTGCTGTCTGGGTTGCCGTTGGCCAGTAGGGCTTTCAGGTCATCCAGTTGTTTGTCGCGGCTCTGTTGCTGGGCAGCCTTGCGCGTGGCCAGGGCCGAAAGATCCGCCATGGGCGAGCTGTCGGCCGCGTAGCTCTCCAGGACAGAAAGCTGGCCGGCCATAGATTGCTGGGCAGCCTTGACCACCGTGCAGCGCTCCAGGGGCAGTGTCTGCCAACGGGGCAACGCGCCGGCGGTGGGGATCTCCCACTTTTCCGTTTCCAGTTTCGACAGGTGCCGCGCTCGGCGTTCGGCTCGCACCAGGTCAGGCATCGGCAACAACGCATTGAAGCGCGCCAGGCTCTCGGCCAACTGATCAAAGCGCGTGGCCAGGAACATCAGACACAGGGCGAACTGGGGGCCATCGGGCCGGCCGGTGTCGCTCACGTCCACCAGCTTGCCGGCCAGCTGCTGCAGCAAGTTTGGCGCCGACAGGAAACGCTGATATCCGCGGCCCTGGCCGATACCGCTTTGAAACGGCGTCACCACCAGGCACGCCGGCGCTTCGCCCATCTGTGTGGCGAGCGCGTCGCGGCCTGCAGTGATCGCACCCTGGGCGGCATCACCGACCGGCCCCGGGTTGGTGCTGGTCTTACCGCCCAGGTCTGACAGGCGCTTGGCTGTGCTGGCCTGCTCGGTGCTGGCCAGATCCTTGGCCGCTGACAGCTGGCCCATCCATTGGGTGGCCTGACTTGGCCAGCGCATGGTCACCGGCGCCCAGTTCATGGCAGCAAGCTCTCCCAGGTCACTACCTCCATGGCGTTCAAGTCGCCATGTGCCAGGGCCTGGTCCAGCCGCTGTTTAAGCACATTGGCCCGCTGCAGCAGCTCCATTTTGAAGGTGGTGAAGTCTTCGCTGACTTGGCGCAGTTGCTTGGCCGTGTGCAGGCGCAGCTCTTTGACGCCCGCCTCGTCGCGGCAGCCGTAGGGGCTGTCGAAGCCCTGCAGAATCACGCTGGTCAGGTTCAGTTGATCATCCAGTTTGCTGGGGTACTGGTGCGGCACATCCAACGCCGGCGACCAGAAGCCGCCGGTGATCGCGGTTTCACACGCGGTATTAATCTCGCTGCTCTTCTGCCTGTACAGACTCTGCAGTTGCTCGGGCTTGCTGGTCCCGGGCGCCAGGCGCGCCACAGGCTGTTTGGTTTCGATGTCGAACACGATCTGCAAGCCTTCGGACTGCTTGGCCAGCAAATAGGAGTAATCCTGGTAGCTGATCGGCACGCTGTCGCGTGGGCGTTTTGGGTGAATGCCATCCACCAGAAAGGTGTGAAGTGATGGGCTGTAAAAATACTTGCTCATAGGGGATTCCCTTAGTGACCTATCGCGATATAGCCGTAGGTGGATACCGCTGTGGCGTTGGCGATAAAACCGGTACGAGTGCGGGAGCCGGCCACAATGTTCATCACCTCGGCCTGGCCGGATGTGTCCTCGCCCGTGCCCATGTTGAGTACAAAACATTTGTTGGGGAACCCGATCGGGAACAGGAACTGGCTGCCGTTGTTTGCGATGTAGGCATTGCCCCACTGGATGATCAGCCCGCCCAGCCAGCGCGGAAACGCGATATAGCCGTTGTCGGCCAGGCTGATCGAAAAGCCCCAACGCAGGGTGCGCGGCGTCACGATGCTGGTTTCATCGGCCCCGGCGTCCAGTTGTTCCAGGCTGGCGATCGGCGCGATGCCGGGCACACCAGGAAGGGCCTTTTTGCTGCTGTCGATCACCTCGGACGATCCCGTAAACACAATAGGATTTGGTCCAGGTGCGACTCGCTGCACACGCATAGCGCCGCCGCCGGCAATCAGCACGACCGCTGAGCGGGATTCATCGTGGCGCATCCAGTGGGCGCCGTTCCAATAACAGTTTTGCGCCAAGTGGGTTTCTTCCAGCGCCGTCAAAAAGCCGAAGGAACCACCGTGAATATCCAGACTGTTCCCGGGCAGTGGGTTCAAGTTCGGGATGGCGTCATCGATCCCGTAGTGGGCCAGCTTGGTGCCCTTGTCGGCTTTCTTCTTTAGCTCGGCATCGATCTGGATCAACCACTGGTGGTGCTGGTTCAACGACTGGCGCAGTTGATCCAAAAAGCTATTGATGCTCGTTTTATCGTACGTGTCGCCACTGTCCCGTAGCTTCTCGCTGTAGCTCCAGTTGATCGGGTTCAGGCCTGCTTCGGCTTTACGCACATACACGTTACCGGCGTTGGCAAACACCGTAACGCACGGTTTTGATTCGTCATGGCGCACCCAGTAGTGGCCGTCCCAGTAACAATTTTGGGCCAGGTTGGTCTCAACCACCGAGGTGAGAAAAGCATAGGTTCCGCCGTGAATATCCAGACTGTTCCCGGGCAGCGGGTTCACGTTCGGGATGGCATCATCGATCCCGTAATCAGCGAGTTTTGTACCTTTGTTCGCCTTCTTGGCGATCGCCTCGTCAATGGTCTTAATCAACTGATCGATCTTGTCGGAGCTGTAGGTGTCGCCACTGTCGCGCACGTCGAACGCTGACGCCCAGACGATCGGGTTTTTGCCTGGGCCAACCCGCTGCACCCGAACTGTGCCAGAGCCGGCAATCAATGACACCGCTGCCCGTTTTTCGTCATGACGTACCCAGTCGGCGCCGTTCCAGTAGCAGTTCTGGCACAGGTGCGTTTCATTGAGCGCGGTCAAAAAGCCATAGGAGCCGCCGTGAATATCCAGGCTGTCGTCGCCCAATGGATTGCGATTGGGAATGGCGTCATCGATCTCGTAGTCAGCGAGTTTCGTGCCTTTGTTCGCCTTCTTGGCCAACTCTCCCTTAACCCACTCTTTCCCCGCAAAGTGCTTCACCAGGGAATCACTGATCGGCTCGGCCTGACGCAAATCCGCCACGGTGTTGGAATCGGGCAGATCCGCCAGCTGCACGCAGAAATGGCGCACGCCTGCGCTGTCGGTGAAGTCGGCCAGGGCGGCGCCGAAACGCACCTCCCAGCGGGCCACTACATCACTTAACTGGCGCTCCAGGCTCACATCCAGCCAGGCTTTGGCAGGAAACCCCGGCGGTGCCACGGCGACGGCAGCAGCCACCAACACGCGCACGCCCTCGATGTAGGCGGTCCCGGGCTGCACCTGGTAACTATTGCCGACCTTGGCCAGCTTCAGCCCGTCGCTGAAAAAGCAGGCCCGGCCGAAGGTATCGCGGTTGCTCAGGCGCTCGCGCTCGTCGATGCCATGCAGGCGCACGGTGAAGTCGTGCTGCCAGGTCTTGGCGTCGATGGTGATTCCGGTCAGCGCCTGGGCGCCGTCGAACACCACCAGGAAGTTGCGGGTAACGTTGTTGCCCAGCTGCAGCGGCGGGATGTTCTTGCGCTTCTGCTGCAGCGGCACATAGGCCACGGCCAGCAACACGCCTTCGGCGGTCTCTAGGCCGATCCAGTTCCAATCGAAATCCCCGATATCGCTGCCCAGCATCAGGCTGTAAACAATCTGGTTGGGGTTCACAAAGCCTTTTTGCGTGACGTCATAGCTCGCCACCAGGTGCGCGGCCGGCTTCGGTGCTGCTCGATCTACCTGGCCGTTCGGGTCCAGCCCGGGCACGTTGGCCAGGACAAACCGGGAAACGATCAGGGGCTGTTGTGCGCCTTGTTTTTGCGCGATCAGGCTTTCACCTGCAAGGGTAATGCTGGCTCCCATTGGGGGGCTCCTACAGGCTGGCGACCAGCGTTTGCTGATCGTCGTTGAAGTCCACCGCGACGATGCGCAGTGACACGGGGGTGATGGTCACGAAGTCATAACGCCGGCAGGTGCGGCCGTATTGCTGGATCAGTACCCGCAACAGCTCGGGGTTCTGCGACAGTTGGGAGTCGGAAAGGCGCAGAAGCACCACGTCCCAGTCCCGATCGGGCATACGCTCGTCGATCTCGACGTACCCCACGCCGAGGCGCTGCAGGATGCGTTTAAGCCCGGCCGTGCTGCCGGCATCAACCGCGTTGATGAAGGCGAATTTGACCCGCAGGCGGTACAGGCTTTCGGGTTCGTCCTTGAAGCGGCTGATATCCCGCTGCCAGGCCAGCAGATCGAGCACGGTCAAATGGCAGGTATCGGCATCCATCTGCAGCAGCGGCCATTGCAACCAGCCCTCGACCGTTTCCCACCACTTTTGGCTGGCGGCTTTGAGCTTGGTCAGTTGCGGGCCATCCAACCAGAACGGCAAATTGAGCTTGATCATGCGAACACCACCTGCAGGCTGCTGATCCGGGGAATCGTCAGCTCTGACACGATGTCGGCGTTATCGAAGCGCAACGACTCGATGCCGGCGAACTGCTGGTGGAGTTCCTCGCCCAGTCGGCTAAAGGAGAACCGCGACTGTGGATAGGTCAGCGTCGGTTGGTAGTCGCCGGTGCCGCTCTCGCGAAAGGCTGCACGGATGAATAGATCGACTTCGGCCTGCAGCTTGGTGCGCTGCTCGACGGTCAGCAGGCTACGTGGCCACAGGGTCAACTTCAGCGCGTGCTGGGTCTCAGGCATCACCATGACCAGCAGATCGTCACCATGGCCATGGTTGCCCTGGTCGCGGATATGCGCGTTGATTTGCTCCAGGTACGTCGCCGCCGGCACGTCCGCGTCGAACAGCACATAGGCATTGGCACTGCCTGGGCCCCGTGGGGCACCGTGCAGAAAGTACACGCCGTCGGGCCGCACGCCCGGGAAGCCGGCGATCATCGCCCGGTATACCGCATCGGTGTGCCACTGGTTGACCGCCGAAAACTGGTTGCGCACCCGTAAACGCAGCTGCTCGTCAGGCTCAGGATCTGCACCTGGTGCAATCAACCAGCCGTCAGCGTTGACCACCTGGGCGATACCGGCGATCGGCACCGGTAGGATGGCGTAGTAACCAGGGGCCAGGTTGTAGCCGCTGCCCACGTCCTGGGCCTCCACCGGCACTTCCAGCTGCATCAGCCCATCAGCAAAGGTCGCCGCCTGGGTGGTCACCAACTGGTAGATATGGCCATTGATCGCGGCCGACTGCACCAGGATGCCGGCGGGCAGCTCCAGGGCGCCGCCGGCAACGTCGCGGGTAAACAGCAACACGCCTTTGGCCTTGGTCGCGCCTTTGCGCTCCACGTTGACCGCCCAGGCCAACATGTCCAGCCACTTACGGACGGCGGTTTTGACAAAGAAGTTAGGCAGCACCGTGTCGCTGACGAAAGTGATTAGCCACATGACCGGCTTGGTCACCAGGGCCGTGATCACCCGCCAGAACGGTGAATAGGCGCTGGTGTTGCTCATCTTGCTCCCCTGGGCGGCGACTTCCTTTTCCCAGGCTTTGCGCAAACCTTCCTCGGTTACCGGAATACCGGACTCTGCCAGCGCCTGTTTAAAATCAACGTCGCTCACAGGGTCACCTCGATGTCGCCAAATTTCAGGGTTTTAGCCGTGACCAGGTACTGCCCGATTTGCACCTGGTTAATCAGGGCGGTACCGGGCACCAGGCGTTGATCGGCCTCCACCAGCAGCTCCAGTTGCTGGATGCAGTCGCGCTGACGCAACTTGCTGCGCTCGGCCACCAGCGTTACCAGCAGGCCGCTTTCGCGGATCATGTGCGCAATGTCCTGGGCGATGCTGGCCCGGTCATCAATCAGCAGCGGCTGACGGGACGGGTCCAGCGCCAGGTCGTTGTCGATGATCAACAGATCGATGTACTCGCTCATCCCCCCACCGCCATGGCCAACATGCCTTCCAGCTCCAGCGGGTTCATCTGCTTGCCGGTGTGAATGTTCACGTTCTCCACATGGGTGCCCTTGTTCTGGGTTTGGTTGTTGTTCTGGATGCTTGCCAGCAGACCGCCCCGGGGCACAGCGTCTGGCCGCCTCGGTGACAGGCTGGCCACAGAGCCGTTGATACGCTGCTGGCTTTGCTCGGCCTGCTGCATAGGTGGCGGCGCCAGTACCAGGGCCGGCGGTTGACGCGGCGGCTCCAGGGCGGCGAGTGGCTGCGCGATCGGCGCCGGGCCTTTCGGCACTGGGGCCAGGACCAAGGCTGGTGCTTGTGCCTGGGGCTGCAGGGCATTGAGCATCGGCGCAGGTTGTGCCGGCACTTTCGACGTGGCCGCCATCACCAGGGGCGGCGCCTGGATTGGCTGCTGGGCGGCGCCCACCAGCTGGGGCAGCAACGGCGCCTCGACCTGGGGCGCACTGATACCCGGCATTTGCGGCGGTGCCGGCATATCCCCGAACGCGGCGTCGATCTGCACGCCCGGGATCTTGTTCAGCATCTCGATCAAGCCATTGATGGCCTGTTTAAAGATGTTGACGATGCCGTCCCACGCCGCGCTGGCCATGCCCGCCCAGCCGCCCATAGAGCCAAACCAGTCAGACAACGCGGTCAGTTGCCCGCTGACCCACTGGAACGCCTCGCTGTTGAGTAGCGCACTGGTCCATTGGTCCCAATAGATGATCGCCGCCGCCACGGCCGCGACCAGGGCAACGATGCCGATCACGATCCACGCCACCGGGTTGGCCAGCAACGCGGTGTTGACCAGCCAGATAGCCCCTTGCCACAGCAGCATGGCGCCCTTGACCAGGCCCATCCACGCCACCATCAGCACCAGGCCGGCGACAAACGCGACCGCCATCACGGTGTGGTAAAGGAACATGGCGATGCTGCGCAGGCCCACCATGGTGAGGACTTTCCAGACCGTGACCAGGCCAAGCCAGACCATCTTCGACATTCCGACGGTCAGGGTGAGTAACGACAACGCGGCGATGATGCCGAACACCACCAACACGGCGATGCTGATCACCCGGGTGATATTGGGGAACAGTTGCGACCAGCGTGTCAGGGTGGTGGCCACGCCCGTCAGCCTGGCCATAAGCGGCTCCAGGATCGGCATCAGCGATTGACCGAAGGCAATGCGCAACGCCTGCACGGCAGCGGCGAACTGCTGCCACGGGTCTACCATGTCCTTGGCCATGCTCTTGGCGTTCTCCAGGCCGCGCACGTTGCCCAGCTGTTCCATGCCGTTTTTCAGCCGGCCGGTGTCGCCCATCAGGCTGGTGATCAGGCGCGCCGCTTCGCCGCCGAAGGCATCGCGCAGCTTCTTGCCGTTGGCCTCGATCGACAGATCCCCGAACTTGCCCTTGAGCTTGTCCAGGATGTCCATCATCGGCAGCAACTTGCCCTGCTGGTCCACAAAGGACATACCGAGCTTTTCCGAGGCACCGCTGACGTTCTCGAAAAACGCCTTGTACAGACCGCCCGCCTCGCCGCCTTCCATGCTGCTGCCCAGGGTGCCCAGGACTGCCATCTGTTCCGCCAGGCTCACGCCGGCAGTGCTGGCCAGGCCGCCGGCGGCCTTGAACGCCTCGCCAATCTGCGCGCCGCTGGTACGGAACAGCTTTACCGCCGTCGCCGTCTGGCCGGCCAGGGTTTCAACCCATTCGCTTTTGCCCATGGTATCGGCCTGGCCTTTGAACAGGCTGTACATGGTGCCGACGTACTGGCCCATGGTGTCCGCGTCGGATTTAGTGGCCTTGGCCAGCACGTTGCTGGCATTGGTCACCATCGCCAACTGGCTGCCCGTTAACCCCTTCATTGCGCCGTCGATGCTGTACGCCGAGGCCACAAAGTCCCTGGCGTTCTCGCCGTAGGCCACCGAAAACTCCAGCGACTTGCGGTTCAGCGCGCTCAACGCATCTTCGGCCACGCCCAACGATCGAACCTCGCCCAGGGCGCGATTCATCTCCAGGGCCGGTTGCAACGACTGATTGATGGCCGCACCCGCGCCCAGCAGACCCGCCAGGCCAAAGCCCATGGTCTTGATGTTCTTTTCGCTCTGTTCGGCCAGGTCAGAAAAGCCCATTTTCACCTTGCCCAGGGGCGCGGTGACCTTATCGGTCAGGCTCAGAATAAAGGCCAGGCGGGCGCTTTGGTCAGCCATCTAGGGTTATCCGTTCAGTGCGTAGGCGATGCCGTTAGCGATGGCGATTTCCATCCGGCGCCAGTGCTCGTTTTCCAGCCAATGGGCCGTGCCCATTACCTCGGCGGTGAGTTCGGCACCTGGTAGCCAGTGGTTGGCCAGGGCTACCAGTTGGCCAAGGCCGTTTTCGGTCAGTCGTTCGGCGTGGTCGAGGGCTTTTTTACGATGATTTCAACGTCCGGGCCGTACTCGTCCAGGAGCGCACCGGCCAATTGCATGACCAACACCGGGTTGCCCAACTGGGCCTTGAGGGTGGCGCGCTCTTCCTGCTTGACGGTGGTCACCAACAGGTTGTTCGCCGGCGAGACCTTGTTGTTTTGGGTCACCGCGTTGAAGTACTTGGTCACGTCCTGGGGAGTCAGCTCAAAGGTGAATTCCTTGTCGCCTACTTCCAGGGTGATCTCGCGTTTATCGTTCATGGGTGTTGCTCCGTTCAGGGGTAAAAGTAAGGTTCAGCGCAGGCAGATCCGGCGCACGTGGTCTTGCAGGCCCAGGATCATTTGCCGACTAAGGGCGAGCTGATCTCTGAGGGTGAAATAATCTTGTCGAGCGTCTGCAGTGAGTTCGGCGGCTCCTGCATCAGCCAGGCCGCCGGCGCCGGTTTTGCCGGCGGTTGGGGCGGTACAGGTAGCCTTGACTGGCAACCGCTTACGGCCAGTGCCAACATCAAGGCGCAAAGCATCGTTTTCAGCGCGTTCATGGTTCAGTTCCTGGGTTCGTTGAAGGTCGATGGCGTCACGGTCGGCCAGCATCTCGCCGCTGATCCGTGCGGCTTCGCGCAGCCCGGCCACTTCGGACAAGGCACTGTCACGCTCGCGGCGGGCGTCGTCGCGCTGGCCTTCCAACAGGCTAAAACCGAACCAGGCCACCAGGCACAGCGCCATCGGGAAAAGGGCTTCGCGCAGCATCACAAGCCCGCCTTGCATAGCTTGACCTCGGCCAGGCGGCGCGCGTGCAGGCCCGGGACAAACACCTTTTTGCCCTGGGCGGTGGTGATGAATGCCCAGACCGGTGTTTTGCCGTCAGGCGCCCAGGCCAGGGCCTCACAGCCGTCCTCGATGCGGCCGGCATTGATCAGACCCACGGCGCGGCTGGCGCAGGTGCTGGGTGTGCCGAAGTTGTGGCCATGGCTGCTCAGGGCATCGAAAGTGTCCTGGCCCACGTCCTGGTTGGTGATGCAGTCGGCAAGCTGCAGTTGGCCTTTGCTGACCACCAACTGCTCCACCTCATTGCACCGGGCATCTGACCAGTAGTCACCGACCACAACCGGGTAAGGGCTGGTGTGTCGGGTGATGCCCTTGCACACAGTCGGCAGGTCCTGGGCCAGCTTGTCCGCATACACGGTGTTCTGGCCGTTGCCTTCCCAAGTGCCCAGAAACACCCCCAGCGTTGAGCTGCACAGGACAATGGCGCCGACGGCGATCTTGCCGCGCAGACTCATGGCTTCACCTTCCAGTCGCGCAACATCTGGCGGTACTTCGGAACCAGCAGCAGGATCTGCAACACCATGTACAGGGCAGTCAGCATGTAGGCCACAGCCGACCAGTCGACGGCCCCGGTCACGCCAGTGGCTGCAACGCCGATCGCAGGCGAGACCTTGACCAAGGCGATGGCAGTGTCCTGGGCGGCCTGATTTGCACTCATCGCTGAACTCCTTTTTCGAAAAAAGACTGGCAAGGGACGCAACGGGTCTTGCCTCCGAGCGCCTGGCGCGAAGCAGGAATCTCGTCGTCACAGTCCAGACAGTGGCTACGGCTCGGCCCCGAGGGGCGCGGGCGGGCGAGCTGGGCCTGAATGCACCGCTCGCGCTCCAGCTCCTCGATCACCTTGGCGTGGTCGAGCCAATCACCCATCAGCTCAAGCCCTCGATTTCAGTGGCATCCAGGTACGGCACGCCGTTGATGCGGATAAAGTCCGGGCTGGTGACCTCAAACGGCACCTTGTGCTTGGTCTTCTCGCCGCCCTTCGGATCAATGCTCAACAGGCTGGAAACCTTCAACTTGCAGCCGAACGCTTCGATGCGCAGTTCGTCGTCGCCGGCCTTGGCAAAAAACACCGAGTCGAACGCGCCCAGCTTGCGAAAACTGCCGGCAGTACGGGCCGCGTCGATCAGCAAGCCGAAGTTGATCGAGTCCAATTCAAGCTCGCCAGCGGCCGACACATCGCCATCGACGTAGCCGTCAGGCACGCCACGGGTCTGCGCGGTCTTGCTGTTGTCGGTGATATCCAGGGTGCAGCTTTCGACGTGGACCAGGAGGTCGCCCAGGTTCACGTCAAAGTTCTTGCCGCCAATACGTGACATGGGGGGTTACTCCGAATCGTCGGTGGAAAGGTCCAGGGCGATGTTCGCCGTCAGGTCTTTCGGGCAGTTGTGGGGCTTGAGCTTGATAAACGCCTCGACGGCGGTTTTGCTTTTCCAGACCAGCACGATGTCGCCGTCTTTTGGCGATTCGATCTCGCCCGGGAACACCTGGCCGGCGAACTTGACCGACTTGGCCATCTGGCGCAGGGGCGCCATCAGCGCGTTGACGTTCACCGCCATGCTGTTGGCCGTGTTGTTCAGGCGCCGATCGGCCACGCGGCGGATCAACAGCGGACGCACCAGGCGCGCCGCCTTGTCGGCCAGGCGCAAATATTCGATCACCTGGTAGTCGCTGGCCGGGGTGTCCAACATGTTGCCGTCGCCCCAGTACACGCCCTGGTAGTCGGGATAGGTCTGCGAGACCGAGAAGCGAGCTTTGTCCAGCTCGGCGCGGATGGCAGACGGCAGCGGTTTGCCCTCGCTGTCGATCGGCACCGGACCCAAGCCCAGTACCGCACCGGTGGCCACACGCATGGGGCTGTCGGCAATGCTGACAGCGGCATTCGCCAGGCGACCGGCCAGCACGCCCTGGTCATTACCGTGGAGCTGCGGAACCACCAGCACACGCGGCGCGGCCACGCCGGCAGTGATTGCCTTTTGCTCGACCAGGTACTGCGCCCAGGTGAGTTGCGCCGCGATGCCGGCAGTCGCGGCCATGAAGAAGACGCGGCGCCCGTAGACGTTGCTCACGCCAATGGCCGCATCGTGCATGGCGGACAGTTCGTCGCCCTTCGCCACGGGCTTGGTGATCACCACGGCTTCAACGGAAAAACCCTGTTGCTGCGCGATATCCAGTGCCGTTTTCCAATCGCCTTCAGTGCCGATCGGCGCCGCCAGGCACGCCCAACGATCGCCGCCGTTCAAGCGTGCTGCAGTGATCTGGGTTTTCAGATCGCTTGCCGGAATGCCCAGCTCGTTGTCCAGATCGCTGTCGGTGTTGAGGGCGAGCAATTTGCCGGTGTTTTTCGGGCCGGCCCCGATGAACAGAAAATAGCGCTCGATCTCAGTCACGGCGCCTTGGCCCAGATTGAGATTGTTAACGCTGACTTTGCCAAGTGCCATGCTGTGCCTCGTTAGCGGGGTGAATTTAGGATTTGCTGCAGCACCTGGTTAACCAGCACGCTGGTGTCACGTTCGCTGCTCGCGCCGAGGAACTGGCGCTTGGGCAAGGTGATATCCCAGCTCTGCGCGCCGGTAGATTCGGTTCGTTCGTCGTTCAAAATGCGGATCAACAGGCCGGCCTGGGCGTAATTCACATGCTCTTGAATCCACGCCACTGACGGGCGGGTCAGGCTCTTTTTTCCCTTCTGCCGGGTACGAAAGCCCAGGCGGCGCAGACGCTTGGCCTGCTTGTCGGTGCAGGCGGTGCCTGGTGGAACCTTGTTCCAGCGGCGCATCTGCGCGGCCGTGCGCCGCTCTGAAACGCCGTTGTGTTGCTGGGCGGCTACCCACCGGGTCAGCGCGTTACGCCAGCCCAGTTCGGCCTCGTCGGCACTCACACGGGTGACCTGCAGCAGCTTGGCCAGGCCGGCTTCCATCTTCTTTTTGCCCTTGCTCGATCCCTTGCGGGCCTCGAAAGGCGAGCCGTCCAGATTCTGCTGATCGCGAACCCGCTTGCGGCTCATGGTCCGCACGCGCTTGGTCACGTTGTTGAGCAAGCGCCGGCGCAACTGCGGCGGCAGACTCAGCAGCGCCAGTTGCTCGCGCACGCCCAAATAGCCCCGTGCGTCCAGCTCCAGGGTGCTACGCGCCATGATCGACCTCGCCCTGTTCAGCGGTCCAAAGATCGAACGGGATAAACGCCCAGGTCTTGCCGAACGCCTCGATCTCGCCGGTGGGATCTTCGGCCAGGTATTGCGGCTCGATGAATTCCAGGGACAACTCCACGTCGAAGGTGTCGGCGTCCAGGGGCTCAACAGCGAACAGCGGCGCCGGCAGATCGTGGCGGTGCCGATCGGGGTCGTGGGTTTCCAGCCAACTGGCGACCAGGGCCATCAGCCTGGCCGGGTGGTCGGTGAAACGCTCCAGGGCGAACACGGCGCGATAGCGCATATCGGACATGTGCAGGCCTTCGCGATCGGGCTTCCAGATCAGTTCTAGGCTGACCTGTTCGGTCCAGCTGTCGAACTGCTCAGGCGCCACCAGGTCGCGGGCCATCAGGTAGGCAGTCAATGCCTTGAGCTGGATCACAGCAGAGCCGCCGTGATGCGGCCACGGCCCTGCAGCGCACGAACGGCCTGCTGGCTGAAAGCAAGAAAGGTTTCCGCCCGTTCCGGGGCTTCTTTGCCGGTGTTTTCGGCGCTTTCACGGCGTGTAACGGTGGCGAACTGCGTTAATGCGCTCGCCTTTGCGCGGCAGTACACGGCGCGTTTGTACAGTTTGATCTGGAAAGTGCGTTCCGGCAGCACGGTAGAGTCCGCGGACTCAACACTGCGCACGCCTGCGCCTTTCCATCGTTCTTTACACCGCACAAGGTCGTAATTGACCTCGACCATGGCCGTGTAAATTGCGTCGGCCAGCAGCTCTACCAGGTACTCCGCCGGCAGGCGTTGTTCTTTCTGGAACTCGGTAACAGAGAGGTCGGGCCAAAAGCCGTCGTTCTCTATTTTCTGCTCCACAAAGGTGGTGGGTTTCCCGGAAAAGCTCATTGCTGGCCGCTCAAATAGGGCGGGGAGCCTGTTTTTAGTGGGACGGTCCATAAATGGGCGCCTCACTTCCACAGGTCCCCGCTGGGGGGGGTAGTCGGTTATTCGGTGGCCGGGGTAGTGGCCGCTTGTTTTTCCAAGGCCCTGCGGACCTTTTTGATGCGGGTGTCATTGCCGGCTTTCGGGTAAAGCTCGGTGGAGCGCTCCAAATGCTTGAGCGCGGTTTCCCACTGCTCGGCCTCCATAGCGCGCATGCCAATCAACTTGTGGTACTTGCTCGGGATCTGCTCAGGCAGGTCCCATTCGCCGTCAACGCGGGGCAACAGGTCGGATAGGTAGGGCTCAGGGCTGCGGCCCGCGTTGTATTCGTCATAGGCCCACTCGGCTACCGCATCAGCGACAAAGGTCTGGATGTCGCGGCGCATGAAACGCTCCGGCATCTTCTGGCCCTGCTCCATCAGGAAGTCGGCCAGCTCCAGCGCGTCTTCGAACTGGGCGGTATCGAACAGCCACACCATCACCTGCACCGCAACGCGATTGGGGAAGTTCAGCCCCGATTCGCAGTAGCGCTGGACGTATTCCTGGTACTTGGGCAGCAGCTCGTCGCGCTTGAGCAACTGGCGTCCTGCCAAAGCTCCTTTCATCGCGCTTAGGCGCTCCAGATCCTGGTCCAATGCCGCTTCCTGCAACAGCAAGTGCTTGCGCGCATTGGCGGGACTGCTCAGGGCATCGGCCGGCGAGTAGGCCAAGCTTGCAGCAGCGGCGAGCGCCGCTACTGCAGTGCTGCCCAAGGCCAGGGTGCGGCGCTTGTGCGCCAGGGCCAGGCTCACGCGACCACCAGCTCGACGTTTTCAGTGAACGCGATCTTTTCCAGTTGCTCGATCACGTAGCCTTCGTTACGGCTGTTGTAGTCCTCGACACGGGAGCGTTTCGGGTTCTCGATCGTCTGCTTACGCCAGCTGGTGTCCTGGTAGTAGATCGAGAGGTTGTCCCAACTGGTGACCAGCACTGCGTTAACCGGGAAGTTCGGAACGCTGAATGCCGGCAGGCCACCATAGGTCGCGATGACCTGGGCGTTTTCGATACGCTCCTTTTCGGTCGGAGTGTCGCCCTGCTTGGTGTACAACTTGGCCTTGTCAGCAGCAAGCAAATCGGTACCGATGATTGCAACCAGGTCGCCGTCTTCGCGCAGGATCTCGTCCACCATTTGCTTGGTGTCATGCACCAGGGCATCGAGGTTGGCGTAGTCACCACCGGCGCCAAGCGTGACCTTACCGGCGGTGGTTCCCTCTTTCAGAACCTGCTGCGGGGCCTGCTCGCGCAGCTGCTGCAGCCAGCCTTTGTTCACGTCCTGCAGCTTGGGAAACTTCTCCAGGTCGGTCTGGGTAGCTGCGTGCGTCCCATGGAAACCGATAACGATTCGGTCCTGCGCGATGCGCTTCTGCACTGCGGCGGAATAACGCTCTTTGAAGTCGGGAAACTTCGCCCAGGCATCGATCTTGGCGTACGGAAGGCCCACGTCCGACTGAGTATCAGCCAGTTCGTATTGGGTGTTGTCCAGCGCCGAAGCGTCCTTGGCTTCGCGATCGGTGGTCTTGGTGTTGGTGCGGCCAGTGACCGGGCCATTCACACCAATGAAGACTTTTTCACCCTTGATCTCGCTGACTGGGGTGACGTTGATTCGCTCCAGGAAGTCAGCTTTCGCAGTGATAGCGTCGTTCAGTTCCTGAGCAATCGTGGGGTCCACACTGAACATGCGGCTCGATCGCTCGACGCCGTACGCTTCGGCCATCGCGTCTTGCAGCTCGGCATATTGTTTGGCGCCACGGGCGCTTAACGGCTGGGCCATGTCAGAGCACCCGCTTTTTAACAGGGGCTACTGGGCCGGTATTGCGCGGCAACTGGCGACCATTGGAGTTGTTCTGCAGAGCGGTGAACTGCTTTTGCAGCGCGACCATGCTCGCCAACAATGCCTTGTTGGTGGCACCACCTTTTCTGCTGAACTCGCGTTCATCTTCGGCGGTGGTGACAATATCGTCGACAGCTGCTGCTACGTCGTCGATTGGTGCCTGGTCGGGTTCTGGCGCGTCTGCGGCGGCGGGCTCAATTACAGCCTGAATGCCAGCAGCGACGACAAGCAGCTGCTCCAGCAGGGCTTTGAGGGCCGTTGCGGTAGCTTCATCCATTGGGGGTTTGCTCTCGGTTGGGGTGGTGGGTTCGGAGGGCACGGCATCCGTGGAAAAGCGCTTGAACAAACCAGTGAGTAAGCCGACCAACTTACCGACCTCACTCTGCGGCCCAGTTTCAAAGGAGCCCAGTTCAACGGACGCCGCGTAATACGTAGCTTTGTTGGTTTGGCGTGAGAAGTAGAGCTCTTGAGTGCCGAGGCTCGACGGCTCGTCGGTGACAGCAAGACCGGTAAGGTAAGATTTGCCACTACCTGCGAAATTCGGCCAAATCTCAATGCTGGTGAACAGCTTCTGCCCCTGATCATTCAGGTACAGCAGGCGGTCGTTGGGCTTGAGCTGGGCCTCTAGGGCAATCTGCCCTTCCTCCAGGTCATCGGCATCTTCAACTAGGCGGACCGCGTAAACAGTGCCGAAAGAACCTTCCGCACGTTTGTGATCACACCAGATCACGGCCGTGTATTTTGAAGGTTTGTAGGTTTCAGCGATGTCGCGCAGCTCCTGGGGAAGGATCTCGCGACCATCGGCGGTGATGCCGCTGGTGGCGACACGTTTCCAGAATGAAACAAGGGAACGGGGCATGGGCGATAACTGCGCTCAATCGTCGAATGAGCCGCCACGATAGGGAGCTGCTGGGTCTCAAACAAACGGTTGGTTTGCGCGTTTCTCCTATATTCGACATACAGGTGGATCACGGAATTTAACCCCGCGTTTCTAGCGTTTTCGCCGCATAGACTGCGGCCCATGTACTACTCGACCGAAGTTAAAGAAGCCGCCAAACGCCTGTTTCTACGCCGCTGTAAGGCCAAGGAAATTCAGGCGCAGCTAAACCTGCCCAACATCCGCATCGTCTATTACTGGATCCGTCAGGGCGGGTGGGAAGACATGCTGTCGGACGAGGAACCGCTGACGGCCGTCGGCCGGCGAATCACCCTTCTCCTGGACAAAGCCAGCAGCCTGACCAAAGACGAGCTAAACGAACTGGACCGGCTGACCACCGTTCGCGAACGCCTGTTGAAGCAAGCGGTGAAACCGGCGCCGGCACCGGCCGGGGAAGCCGCCGGCGAGCCCCAAGAGCGCCGCCAGGGCGCGCGTGGGGAACGTTCGGGCCGTGGGGAGAGCAGCGGAAAGAAGCGCGAAAAGAAGGCCAAGAACGACATCAGCGGGCTGACCGAAGTCGATTTCCTGGATAAGTTCATCAGCAAGATGTACCGCTATCAGCAGGAGCTGTTCGCCGCCAAGCAAAACCCGCTGACGTGCCGGATCCGCAACATCCTGAAAAGCCGCCAGGTGGGCCTCACCTACTACTTCGCCGGCGAAGCCTTCATGGATGCCGTGCTGACTGGCGACAACCAGGTGTTCCTGTCGGCCAGCCGCTCGCAGTCGGAGATTTTCCGCAGTTACATCATCCAGTTTGCTAAACAGTGGTTTGACATTGAGCTGACCGGCAACCCGATCACACTCAGCAACGGCGCCGAACTGCGCTTCCTCAGTACCAACAGCAGCACCGCCCAGGGCTACCACGGCCACGTCTACGTCGATGAATACTTCTGGATCCGCGACTTCGACAAACTCAGCACCGTGGCCAGCGCCATGGGCACCCACAAAAAATGGCGCAAAACCTATTTTTCGACGCCCAGCGCCGTGTCGCACCAGGCGTACCCGTTCTGGTCTGGTGAAGAATTCCGCAACAGCAAACGCGGCAAGAAAGCTGGCGGCACCTGGCCTACCGAGGCGTCCTACACCCAGGGCGCGCTGTGCCCCGATGGCCAATGGCGCAAGACCATCACCCTGGACGACGCCATCGCCGGCGGCTGCGATCTGTTCGACCTGGAGCAACTGCAACTGGAGTACGACGAAGACAAGTTCCAGCAGTTATTCTACTGCAAGTTCATAGACAGCAGCCAAAGCGCGTTCGGTCTCAAGGATCTGGAGCGGTGCTATTCCGACCTGTCGTTGTGGGAAGACTACGACCCGGAACTGGATCGGCCGTTCGGCAACAGCCCAGTATGGCTTGGCTACGATCCGAGCCGCACCCGCGACGACGCCACCTGTGTGGTGGTCGCCCCGCCACTGGAACCTGGGGCGAAATTCCGCATCCTGGAAAAGCACAGCTGGCGTGGGCATTCGTTCACCTACCAGGCCGCCCAGGTCAAGAAACTTACCGAGCGCTTCAACGTGCAACACATCGGGATCGACATCACCGGCGTGGGCTATGGCGTGTTCGACCTGGTGCGCGACTTCTACGCGAAGGCCACGCCGATCCACTACAGCCTGGAGACCAAAAACACCTTGGTCCTCAAGGCCCAGGACACGATCCAGGGCAGTCGCATCGAGTGGGACGCCGGCTGGACCGATATCGCCCAGGCGTTCCTGACCATCAAGCGCGGCACTACCACCAGCGGCCAGGTCACCTACAGCGCTTCGCGCACCGACGCTACCGGCCACGCCGATATCGCCTGGGCCGTGATGCACGCCCTGGCCAATGAACCCCTGAACACCAACAAGCGGCGCCGTAGCCGCTACGTCACGAGCGGAAACCATGCCCAAGCCACGACACAAAAAGCCCCAAGTCAGCCAGCAGGTACGACAGCCACAACCCATGCGGGCGTTCACCTTTGGAGAGCCGGAACAAGTCCTGTCCGGCAACATCGGCGAGTACCTGGGCGTATTTCCCAGCGACGACGGCGAGATCTACAAACCGCCGGTATCCCGGGCGGGCCTGGCCAAGCTGTTGCGCGCCAACGCACACCACGGCGCAATCCCCAAGTTCAAACGCAACTTGCTGTTGCGTGAATTCATCCCGTCCGATGGCTGTAGCACGCAGACCATGGGTCGGGCGGGCCTGGATTACATGGTGTTCGGGGAGGCGTATTTCTACCGCGACAGCAACGCCTTTGGCCATGTCCTGGAGATGCAGCACCTGCCGGCAATCAATATGCGGGTGAAGGTCGATGGCGGTTTCAGGATGCTGCTACCCGACAACAAGTACATGGACTTCGACCAGGACGAAATCGAGCACGTCCTGGACTACGACGTGGAACAGAACATCTACGGCGTGCCCGACTACTTGGGCGGCCTGCAGGCGCTGTTGCTCAACGAAGCCGCAACCCTGTTCCGCCGGCGCTACTACAGCAACGGCGCGCACGCGGGCTACATCTTCTACACCAACGACCCCGACCTGACCGAGGAAGACGAAGAGAACCTGCGCGCCCAGATCAGCGCCAGCAAGGGCGTGGGCAACTTCCGCTCGATGTTCGTCAACATCCCCAATGGCAAGGAAAACGCGATCCAGATCATCCCCGTGGGGGACTTCCAGGCCAAGGATGAACTGGAGAAGGTGAAGAACATCACGCGCAATGACGTGATCGCGGCGTGGCGTATGAACCCTGCCCTGGCCGGAATCATCCCGGAAAACAGCGGCGGGTTTGGGGACATTGAGAAGATCGATCGCGTGTACACCAGCAACGAGATCCGGCCCATCTGTCAGTTGTTCAATCAGTTGAATGACACCCTGAGAAAAGACAGGAGTATTCGCTGGAAAAAAGCCATTTCAACAGACAGTAACACTGCACAAGAAGGCTAAAGCAGCGATTACCACTAACATTTATGGCAACATAGTGGCTATTGGCTGCCCTGGGGAGGGACACAATGAGAGTTGTATGCAAATGCGGAAACAAGGGCCGGATTGCTTCCAGAGAAGAGCTATCGCAGGATTTTGCGAAGCTGTATTGCCAGTGCCTCGATGCAACGTGCGGGCACACTTGGGTAGCAAACTTGACGTTCTCACATACGCTAAGCCCCTCCGCTCAGTCATACGAAAGAATGTTGTTCGATCGTTTGAGGGATATGCCCAAGGCGAAACAGCGGGAGCTGTTCGATCAGCTTGGCGTTGCTTAAGACGATTAGAAAGCGCCAGCCGCGAAGGCCGGCGCATGCTTTCAGTGTTATGCCAGGAAGGTTATTCGATGTCAGAAGGTTCAGCAAAATAGCCGGCAATGCGCTGAACCTGTTTACGGTCTTTTTCAGATATCTGTCGGTATAGCTTGATAAGCCGGATTTCTAAATCCGTCAGTTTCAGGCATTCACATCCCGCCGAGTCACGAAAACCACTTTCCAATTTGTTGCGATCCAACATGCGTACTGCTCCGTTTTTTGCATTTGCTGAATCGACGGTATTGGGCAGTGATCCCTGCCCTGACACAGCGATTTCATTGGAGATACGCAGTTTGTTACAAGTTAATCGAGTGGGTCAGCGGCCTCTGCAGCCATGGACTTAACGATACGCCGCACAGTTTTTTGATCATCAGGCGGTAGCCGCCTGAATTGTTCGACCAGATCCGCCTCTGCAGGAGCTAGCCCCTGGCCAGGCGGCGGAGATCGATGCCCAGAAAGCACGTAACCCGCGTCAACCTTATGTTCTACCAACGCAGAGACGTAGCGCAGGTCCAGCGAATTGGCGCCTAACTCATAATTTTTTTGAGTTCCACGGCTAACCCCCAACAACGTCCCAAAATCAGTTTGATTCAAACCTAAGCGCTCGCGCTCTTCCCTTAGGCGACCACCTACTCCGTCAGCTATGAGCATTTTTTTATTCACCACACTTGACCTGATCAATTTTTTGACCAAGAATCGCCACAGACAAACAGAAACAACCACAAACGAACAGAGTAGACATGATGCCCGCCACCGTTACACCCGAGCAAGCCCGGGCCGCTCTTGATCACAAGGGAGTGAGCATCGCGGAGTTCAGCCGAAAACATGGACTGAACAAAAATTTAGTCAGCGACCTATTGAACGGTCGGATCAAAGGTCGCCGGGGGGAGGCACATCGCGCCGCCGTGTTACTCGGTATCAAAGACGGCGTAATTGCACAGTAATGGTCAGCACACGTAGGGAACAGCAGAAGATGGAAAGCCAGGTTCTAAAAACACGCCGTGAAGTTGTCAGTGCCATTATTTGCACCTTTGAAGGTGGCCGCGAATGCGCCGCCGCCCTAATCGGTTTACCACTCAAAAAGTTTGATAACCACGCCTATGAGAACAACAACTGCCGTCCTTTGACAGACGCCCAGATCTTCCAACTGGAGCAAGTTACCGGCACCCAGCACTTGGCCAACTACGTGGCGGCAATGTACGGCGGCATGTTCGTACCTGTCACCAGCCCTGAGAAACTGGATAACGTGGAGATGTACTCACGAGCTATACAGAGTGCCGCAAAACGGGGAACGGTCGATCAGATCATTGCTCAGGCGCTTGATGATGGCGTGATCACCGAGGCCGAAGCCCAGGCAATACAGAACGCTCACACCCTGCACTTGGCTGCACGGACTGCCGAAGTCTATGCCGCCATCGACCTCTACCGCGCCAAGTCGGGGAAAACCATATGAACGCTCAGACCAATACCTTGGACTATCAGGAATGCATGCAAAACGCTGCACTGGCCTTCCTTGAGCGCCATCAAGCTGAACACCTGGGCGACCTGTCTGCGCTTTACAACCGCACCATCAATCACCTGGTGAGCAGCTTCGACGTGGCGGAATCGATTGCAATCAAATTGACTTCGCTTGCCCACATCGAGTTGGTGGAAATTGCCTTCCGCCAGCGCCTTGATCTGGATTACAGCAGTGACACCGTTGTGGTGATCAAGGATCCGATCAAGGGACTGTGCTGGTCCGTACCCGTCAGCCTGATCTACGAACGCATCTTGAACGCCCCTGACAACGTGCGTTTGCGCTCCACGAACCCGTAACACCCGCCCCCAATCAATCGCCGGTCCCACATCCCGTGGGTATGGGTGAGCTGCGCCCGAAAACGAGGTTTAACGATGGCAAACGCCGTAATTGTCACCACTCAACTGCCCCCCGCAGAGGCCGAAGCGTTATTGGCGGCCCTGCGCGAACAGTATCGCTTGAGCCTCAACGAGCATTGGTACGCCGACCAGTTTCGCCTTGTTGCAGACGGCCAGCGCCACGGCGAAATTCTCGCCCACGTCCCGGTAATGGCTGCGCAAAAGCGCCTTATGGCAGCCCTGTCCCACAGCCTTAAAGCAGTGAAGTAACCCATGAAAGAAGATCTTCGCCACGACGTGCTGCAACGCCTCCAATCTGACTTCGGGCTCAAGCACCGCGTGGGCACCGACTACATGCGCGGCGGCACCTGCCCCAAGTGCAAAAAGAAAGAGCTGTATTCCCGGTTTGATACGCCCTGGATGGTGATTTGTGGTCGCCCTGAGAAGTGTGGCCACACCCTGCACGTAAAAGAGCTGTACGACGATCTGTTTGAAGATTGGAGCAAGCGAGCGCCGGCAACAGACCAGCACCCCAACGCGACGGCACGCGCTTACCTGGAGTTCGCCCGGGGCTTTCGGTTTGAGCTGATCCAAGGCTGGTTCACCCAGGAAACCTTCTACTCTGCTGAACACAACGCCGGCAGCGCCACTGTGCGCTTCGCACTGGAGAAAGGCGGCTGGTGGGAACGCCTGATTGATCAGCCCCACCGCTTCGGCAAGATGAAAGCCCGCTTTAAATCCAAGGACAGTTATCGCGGCGTCTGGTGGTGCCCGCCTTGCGTAGACCTTCTTGAGGCCAAGGAAATCTGGATTGTCGAAGGGATCTTCGACGCCATCGCCCTGGTGCATAACGACATCGCAGCTGTCTCGGCCATGTCTTCCAATGCGTTCCCTGGCGATTCGCTCAAGGCCCTGATTAAGGCCCGCGAGGGATTGAAGCTGCCCAAGCTGGTTTGGGCGCTTGATAACGAACCCAGCGCCAACGCATACACCCGGCGCTGGGTGCGCGAAGCCCGAGCCCTAGGTTTCGTCTGTGAGTCTGCACAAATCCCCCAACGCGACGGCCGCAAGTCTGATTGGAACGACCTACATCAGCGGTGGACCTTCATCCAGGACGATACCAAGCGTGCCGACCAGATCGCTACCGACCTCAAGCAAGCCCGTCACCAGGGAGCCTTGCTACTGGCAGAGAGCGCAGCGGAAAAAGCGTTGCTCATGTACGACTGGAACAAGCGAGGTGAATTTCACCTGGGCTTTGGTAGCCGTCTGTACTGGTTCAAGTTGGACATGGAGAAGTTCAACCGAGCCATGTCCGACATCGAGGACAGCGAGAACCACGACGACCAGTTGCTCAACCAGGCGCAACAACGCGAAAAGGCGCTGCAGCAGTCGGGCAGTGTTGTAGAGATTGCCAACTGTTATCCCCAAGCCCTGTACTTCCAGCGTAACGAGGTAACGGACGAGTCCTGGTACTACATGCGTGTGGACTTCCCCCACGACTCCGAAAGCGTAAAAAACACCTTCACCAGCGGCCAGTTATCGGCCGCAAGTGAATTCAAAAAGCGGCTGCTCGGCATGGCGGCGGGCGCCATGTTTACCGGCAGTGGCCAGCAGCTCGACAAGCTCATGAAAGATCAACTGTTCGGCATCAAAACCGTTTCGACCATCGACTACGTGGGCTACAGCAAGGAATACGCCTGCTACGTCTATGGCGATATCGCGATCAAGGACGGCACCACCTACAAGGTCAACAGCGAAGACTATTTCGAGTTCGGCAAGCTGCGCCTAAAGACGCTGCAGAAAGGCGTCCCCATCAAGCTGCAGCGCGAAGCAAAGGGCTTCGACGAGAAGTGGGTGCAGTTGCTGTGGACCTGCTTCGGTGCCCAGGGATTCGTCGCTCTGGTGTTCTTTTTCGGCTCGCTGTTCTGCGAACAGATCCGCGCTCGCTACCAGTCGTTCCCATTCCTGGAAGCCACTGGTGAAGCCGGCGCCGGAAAAACAACCCTGTTGAACCTCCTCTGGAAACTACTCGGCCGCGAAGGCTACGAAGGATTTGACCCTATGAAATCTACCAAGGCCGGGCGTTCTCGCTTAATGGGCCAGGTCTCCGGCATGCCGGTGGTATTCCTGGAAGCTGATCGCCACGGCGACGATCGAGCGCATGCTAAGACCTTTGAATGGGACGAGCTGAAAGACTTCTTCGGCGGCGGCACCCTGGCCACGAAAGGCGTCAAGACGGCAGGCAACGAGACGTACGAGCCGCCATTCAGGGGAGCGATTGCTATCAGCCAGAACGCGGCCGTGGTTGCCCACGAAGCGATCATGACGCGGATTGTGAAGCTGCATTTTGTGCGCCCAACCGTCACACCGGAAAGCCGTGCTGCAGCTGATCAACTCAACGCCCTGGACGGCGGCACCCTCAGCCACTTCCTATTGCGGGCCGTGGGCAAGGAATCCGCGGTGCTTGAGCTGTTCGCCCAACGTATGCCCGAACACGAATCGAAGCTGCGCCGTTTACACACCCATTGCTTCGCCTGCAGCACGGCCTATGCCAGTGACCAGGGCAATTGCACCAGTTGCGGCTATGACCTGCGCGGCTACATCCGCGTGGAGCGCATCAGCAAAAACCACGCGCAAATGCTCTCGCTGCTGGACGGCATTCGCCTGGTACTGAAATTGAGTGACCCCCAAGTCGCTGCCACCCAGCGCCAGATCGTGCGGATGGCCATCGAGCGCCAGGCGTCGATCAGCTCCGACCATGCGGCCGTGGCCGAGTTTTGGGAGGTTTACGACTACCTCGAATCCTTGAGTGAGGATCCGGTGGTTGACCACAGCAGCGATCCGGCGGTGATCGCAATCAACCTCAATGAGTTCTGCGAGCGCGCCGCCGAACACAAACAGAAATTGGCCGACGTGGCCACGTTGCGCGACCTGCTCAAAGAATCACGCTCCCGCAAATTTCTGGATAGCAACAAGGCCGTTCACAGCGCTGTACGTGCTGCGTTCAACAGCCGAAATCCCTGTTCACAACCCCGGCCGACGACAGTGAAGTGCTGGACATTCAAGGCGTAAAGGAGAGCAAGACCGATGCAAATCCAAGTGTTTATGGGCAGTGCCGGCGACGGCAAAACAAGCAAGCTGCAGTCAGTGCAAGACCGTTTGGACTTCACAGGGCAAAGCGCGCCAGTCATCCAGGCCGGTGCTTATGGGGAGGACGGTTTGCTGGAGATCCTAGAAGTCCGGGCAGCAGGTGGCCAGCGTGAAATCCTAGTGGACGACTGCAGCAGACAACAGATTTTGAGGGTATTGGAATGGCAGTCATGTGTTGAACATGAGCCAGATTTTGACGACCTGGTGATTCACCTGGCCCGTAAGGACTGACCTTGTAAGAAACAGTGCCGAGGAGTTGCAGCTCCTCGACACCTAACCACCACCGAGGGCTATACCATGCAAGCACAGAACCAAAGCAGCAGCGGCACGAAGGCTACCACACCGGCGCGGCACCTGGTGGCCACCGCGATTATTGGCGCGGCCGTCATTGGCTACTTGGTACACAAATCCCCTGAATCACGAACCCGCCTCGAAAGCCTGAGCCAGATGGCCAGCACCCTGGGCGAACTGAGCGAAACGGATGCAGCCATGATTGCTCAACTGCTGGCCAACCCCGCAACCCGGGGAGAATCGCGCCATGTCTAACAGCCCCCCTGCCATGTCATCACGACGCTTTCCCTGGAACATTGACTACACCAGCGTTTGCGACCAATGCGGTAAGTGGCGCGCCCACGGCAACCATCTGAAATGCAGCCGGCGACGCCAGCTGCAGAATGCTCATTTACGTAACCACAAGCCGAAACGGTAAGTCGCGTCCACCAGAAGATGCGCTACCAGATACTTGGCCCGGAAACGGGCCTTTTTGTTTCCGATCGTCAGACTGTCGATACACGAGCACAGCGTTAGGGGTTTACATGAGTGGGGTCGAAGCTCGCGGGAAATCCGTGAGAATTTATTTTCAATACAACGGGGAAAAATGCCGGGAAGCGATCCCGGGGGGCAACACACCGGCCAACGTGGCCCAAGCTAAACGCATGGTCGAAATCATCGAGTACGAAATCCAGGCCGGCACATTCGACTACGCACGGCACTTTCCCAACTCGGTCAAACTGGTGGAAAACACATTCGGCCACTACCTGGACCTGTGGCTAAAGATCAAAGCCAACAGCGTCGCGGCGTCCAGCTATCGGGGCTACGCCAACAAGGCGGAGGTTCACGTACGGCCACGCTGGGGAAAGGTACAGATCCACAATATCGACCACCTGGACCTGCAGGAATGGATACAGGTAACCCTGTCCAAAACGCTCAAAAACAAGACCATACGCGACATCATCAGCAACGTACGCCAGGTGTTCCGGCTCTATCGCACCAGGATGAAAGTGGCGCACGACCCGACCGAGGGCTTAATGGTGCGCCTGCCAGATCCCGAGGCACCCGACCCATTCACCAGGGCGGAAATCAAACAGATCCTGGACACCCACACCAACCGCACGCAAGAGCTATTGATGGTTCAGTTCATGATATGGGCTGGCCCCCGGGTTTCCGAGACCATCGCCTTGGCCTGGGAGGATGTAGACCTGAAGCAAGGCACGGTGATGTTCCGTCGGTCTAAGGTGCGCGGAGCTTACCGAGTGACGAAAACCCGGCGATCGACGCGCAAAGTTCGCCTGCTCGCCCCGGCGTGGGATGCGTTGCGGAAGATCGATGCATTGAATCGAAAAAAGAAGGCGGAAACCGTTGATATCGTTGAGCGTGACAACAAAACCGTGCGGCAACATAAGCTGCACTTCGTCTTTCTGAATACGAAAAGCGGTCTACCGCACGTCAGTGACTTCGTGGTTCGGGACAGGTTTTTTAAGGCTCATTTGCTCGCCGCCGGGGTTCGCTATCGTGGACCTGGTCAGTGCCGGCACACGTACGCCAGTCAGTTGCTGACGACAGGGATAGCTTCGATCGACTGGATCGCCGAACAGATGGGACATACCAACGGGAACATGATCCGCCAGCACTATGGAACGTGGATCAACGAGGACGGGCCTGACGTAGTGGGGATGCTGCAGTTGGCGCTGAAGCTCTCACCGGCCACATCTCCACAGTAAACCCGGGTTACCCCCAGCATCAAGGTGTAAAACGCCTTCAAAGTCGAGAAAAAGCAGCTGTCTTCGGCCTGCAAGGGACCCCCAACGGCTTTATTCATGCCTAAGCGTTTACCAGCTCTCTGGCCCGCTGCCAAAACGCATCAGCCTGCAGTTGGCTGAGCGAGCCTTCTTTAACGAACTGACGGAGCCAACCCTCCAGTTTACCGGCCTGTGCTGGCCTCTTAGCCAGAGGCATACAGAGGGTAAACACCATGCCGCGCGCAACGTCTCGGTCACGCATCACCATCTTTTTGAAGTCCAGGGCGGCAAACAGATCATCGGTGAATTGCCCAGCGCGTGGATCTTGGGTGCGCAGCGCCGTCAGGCGCTCCTGCAAAAAAAGTTCTTCCATGCTCGCCATTGCTATCCCCTCGTGTTTATCGCGTTAACTCTTAAACCTGAAGGTAGCATGCTAGTGCGCCAGAAGTAGGGATCACGACCGCCATAGCGGCCCAACTTTCAACCAGCAGCCCCTGTCTGCCCCAGATTTAACTACACACGTTATTTGCACTCCAAGGCCGCGCCGCCGTTGCGAATTAATCGCACTTTCCGGCATGGTACAATACGATTGCACCAAACCAAAAAACATGCTAGGAGAAACATATGCAAGTAACCCAACAGTTGGCTTTTGACTTCGAAACTGCCCAGGACGCTCACCACAACCGGCCTGTGCGTCTCTTGGCCACCATACCCTTTCCACCGACGCCTGAATCTGAACCTGAGAAATTCTATGGGATTTTTTTACCGCGCCGGATGCTCGACAAGAACGGCCATCACCGCAGATAAAGGGATTCTTTTCTAGATAGAAAAACGACCAATCTGTCCCAGATCTGTCCCATATGGCCATTTTTCAGACACCAAAAACCACAAACCCCCGATTTTCTCTAGGAAAATCAGGGGTTTGCGTTTTCATAATGTGGCGGTGAAGGAGAGATTCGAACTCTCGATACAGTTTCCTGTATACACACTTTCCAGGCGTGCTCCTTAAGCCACTCGGACACTTCACCGTATCTCGTCAAACTGATTCAGTCTGTCGAGGCGCGCTAATGTAGTCGAAAGCTTTTCCGATGGCAAAGGTTTTTTTCAGAATTTTCATGCGCTTAGACGGTTATCTCGGCTCCCTTCTCTGCGGCGCGGGGTGAAGGGTGGCGATTGTGCCATTTTCAAGGCTTGTCGGCAGGCGTGCGCAGGGGCTGGCGAGCGCTGTCGTAGGCTGCTGCAGGCCCGGTGGTTGGGGAAAGTCTGACTGGCCAGTCAGTCATGGCGCTTTACCGGGGCGGTCATGCTGGGTAACGTCTGCGGCCTGCCCTTCTATTAAACGTATTACAAGGAATCGCGTCATGAGTGAGTTGATTGCCTACCACCTCGAAGACGGTATCGCGACCCTGACCTTGAGCAACGGTAAGGTCAATGCCATTTCCCCTGCCGTGGTCAGTGCGTTTAATGAAGCGCTGGACCAGGCCGAGAAGGATCGTGCGGTGGTGATTATCACCGGTACGCCGGGGATTCTGTCGGGTGGTTATGATTTGAAAGTGATGACGGCTGGCCCTAAAGAGGCGGTCAGCCTGGTGACGTCGGGTTCGACCCTGGCGCGCCGGCTGTTGTCGCACCCGTTCCCGGTGATTGTGGCGTGCCCCGGGCATGCGGTGGCCAAGGGGGCGTTCCTGTTGTTGTCGGCCGATTACCGGATTGGTGTCGAGGGGCCCTTTAGCATTGGCCTGAATGAAGTGATGATCGGCATGACCATGCACCATGCCGGGATTGAACTGGCGCGGGATCGCTTGCGCAAGTCGGCGTTTCATCGTTCGGTGATCAATGCCGAGATGTTCACCCCGCAGGACGCCCTGAGCGCCGGTTTCCTCGATAAGGTGGTGGCACCCGAAGAGCTGCAAGCCGCGGCCCTGGAAGCGGCGCGGCAGTTGAAGAAGATCAATATGAATGCCCACAAGCACACCAAGCTGAAGGTGCGGAAGGCCCTGCTGGAGTTGCTGGATAACGCGATCATCCAGGACCAGGAACATCTGGGCTAATCACCCACACCGGCCTCAATCAAAGCCCGCGTAGGGCTGCAGAGCAGCCCCCTTTAAAGCCACCGCAATTATCCAGTCAGATCCTACAGGCAAGTTTTGGGCTGCTTCGCAGCCCTACGCGGGCAAGCCCGCTCGCCACAGGGATTCTTCTTACGGCCTAGTGTTAATCGCCTTGCAGCCGCTCTAGATGGCATCTGTCTCCATCTGCTGAAACATGTCCTTAAACATCGCCCATCTCCTACCTCTACTGGGGTAATTGCCGAATACAGTGCACGTCCGTACACTGCGCCACCTTTTGTCCCGATGGGCCGTGTCGATGCTTTACTGTTTACGCATGTTATTGATGGGCCTGCATTTTCTGATCGCCGGTGTGCTCGGAGTATTGCTGGGTGTGTGCCGGCCGTTCAACCCGGATAACAGTCGCCTGTGCGCACGCCTGTATGCCCTGCCCGCCATGTGGATCCTACGCCTGCAGGTCAAGGCACAAGTGGACTCGCTGCGCGACAAGCCGAACAGTTGCGTGATTATTGCCAATCACCAGTCCAACTATGATTTGTTCGTATTCGGCAACGTAGTGCCCTATCGCACCGTATGCATCGGTAAGAAAAGCCTGAAGTGGGTGCCGCTGTTCGGCCAGTTGTTCTGGCTGGCGGGCAATGTGCTGATTGACCGGGGCAATGCGCAGAAGGCTCGGCGCTCGATGTTGACCACCACCCATACCCTGCAACACGAAGAAACTTCGATCTGGGTGTTTCCGGAAGGCACGCGCAACCTGGGCGAATCGTTGTTGCCGTTCAAGAAGGGCGCGTTCCAGATGGCGATTGCCGCCGGGGTGCCGATTGTGCCGGTGTGCGTCAGTACCTATGTGACCCATATGAAGCTCAATCGCTGGAACAGTGGCGATATTTTGATCCGGTCATTAGCGCCAATTCCTACAGCAGGATTGACGATGGATGACATGCCCGAGTTGATGGAGAAATGCCGGGGGCAGATGGTCGAGTGTATTGAAGCCATGGATCAAGCACTGCAACAACCCTGAAGGCCAGCCGGCTCCTACAAGGTGGCGTTTCAGGCTAAGCTGGCCGGTTACTGCCACTTGTCAAAGAAGCGATCAGCATTATGGGTAGAGTTGTTGCGGCGGCCGTCTATAGCGCCGGGAAAAAAATCCAGAATATCACCCTCGATGAAGGCGCCGCCTGGGCAGCCAAGCCCGGTCACTTTGTGTGGATCGGCCTGGAAGAGCCCGACGCCCAGGAGCTGGCCAACCTGCAACGCCAGTTCAACCTGCATGAACTGGCCATCGAAGACGCCCTGGAAAAACACAGCCGCCCCAAGCTGGAAACCTTTGGCGACGCACTGTTTATCGTGACCTACTCGCCGGTGCGCCATGAGGGCAAGCTGGAGTTTATCGAGACCCATATCTTCGCCGGCAAAGGCTATATCATCACCGCGCGCAACGGCCACTCGGCGTCCTACGGCTATGTGCGCCAGCGCTGTGAAGCGCGGCCGCTGTTGCTGGAACACGGGGAGGATTTCGTACTCTATGCGCTGCTGGATTTTGTCACCGAAAACTACCAGCCGGTGAGCGAGGCGATTCATGCCGAGATCGACGCGCTGGAGCACAACGTGTTGTGCAACTCCCTGAATGAGCGCGATATCCAGAACCTGCATGGCCTGCGCCGCGACGTACTGCGGCTGCGCCGGCATGTAGCGCCGATGGTGGAAATCAGCGAGGAACTGCAGAAGCTGGACTTCCCGTTTATCGACAAGAACATGCGCCCGTACTTCCGCGATGTGGAGATCCACGTCACGCGGCAGATGGAAGACCTTTCGACCCTGCGCGACATCGCCAGCCAGACCATCGAGATCGGTGTACTGCTGGAAGCCTCGCGCCAGAGCGTGGTGCAGCGCAAGTTTGCAGCCTGGGCGGCGATCCTCGCCTTCCCCACAGCGGTGGCCGGGATCTACGGGATGAACTTCCAGAATATGCCGGAGCTGCAATGGCACTACGGCTATTTTGCGGTGCTGGGGTTTATCGCGACGGGGTGCACGGGGTTGTGGGCCAGCTTCAAGCGCTCGGGGTGGCTGTAACCTGCCCACCCCGACCGCTCACAGTCAGGCGACCTGCGGCTTGTGGGCCACAAAACGCATCATCCATTCCGCCACGGTCACGCCGTGGTGGTCGCGTGCAAGGCTGGCGACACCTTGCTGATAGATCTGCTCGCCCAGGTTGAGCTGGCGGATATCGAGCAAGGCCCGGGAGTAGTCGTGGATAAATTCCGGGTGGCCCTGGAAGCACAGCACCTGGTCATTGATGTGGTAGGCAGCAAACGGGCAAAAGTCGCTGGAGGCGATCACCGTGGCATTTTCCGGCAATGCCGTGACCTGATCCTGATGGCTGATCAACAGGGTCAGTTCTTCCACCACCGGGCTCATCCACGGTGCCTTGGCGGCCAATTGATAGTTGTGGGTGCCCACGCCCCAGCCCTGGCTCGCACGCTCGCTCTTGCCGCCCAGCAGCAGCGCCAGCAGTTGATGGCCGAAACAGATGCCAAGCAGCTTGTCGCCCCGCTCATAGCGGTTCAACAGGTAGGCCTTGAGGGTTTCGATCCACGGGTCGGTCGCGAAGGAGTCCGCTTTGCTACCCGTGACCAGGTAGGCGTCGAACACTTCGCTGTCCGCCGGATAGTGACCTTCCATGACGTTGTAGACGACGAATTCGGCGGCAATCGGCTGCTGCGAAAACAGGCGCTGGAACATCTGCCCGTAACCTTGATATTGATCGACCAGTTCCGGACGCAGGATATCGGTTTCCAGAATGCAGACGCGTAGCGACATAAAAAATACCTGACACGGTGATGGGAATAACGCACACCCACCAGCCTGCCTTGAAATACCCTTTCAAGGCAAGCCCCACCCAGGCCCGGTCGGGAGGTTAGAACGTCGTGCCCTGGGCGGCTTTTTCCAGCAACAGCGCTGGCGGGCTGAAGCGCTCGCCATACTGCTCGGCCAGGTAACGCGCCTGGGCCACAAAGTCGTTCAGCCCATACTGGTTGATAAACTGCAGCGCCCCGCCGGTCCAGGCCGCAAAGCCGATGCCGAAGATCGAGCCGATATTGGCATCGGCAGTGGACATCAACACGCCCTCCTCCACACACCGTACCGTTTCGATGGCCTGGATAAACAGCAGGCGGTCGCGCACGTCCTGGGCGCAAATCTGTTGGCCCGGCTTTTCAAAGCGCACCTTGAGTTCTGGCCACAGGTATTTCTGGCCACCATTGGGGTACTCGTAGAAACCACCGCCCGCCGCCTTGCCTGGGCGCTTGTACTCATTGAGCAGCAGGTCAATCACTGCAAACGCCGGATGCTCGGGCAGTGCCTTGCCTTCGGCATGCAGATCCTTGGCTGTCTGCTGGCGGATATGGCTCATCAGGTTGAGGGAAACTTCGTCAGAGATCGCCAGCGGGCCAATCGGCATCCCGGCCTTGCGCGCCTCGGTCTCGATCATCGGCGCGGCCACGCCTTCGCCGAGCAGGGTAATGCCTTCATTGGTGAAGGTGCCGAACACCCGCGAGGTGAAGAAGCCGCGACTGTCATTCACCACAATCGGGGTCTTCTTGATTTGCAGTACGAAATCAAAACCACGAGCCAGGGTTTCGTCGCTGGTGTTGGCGCCCTTGATGATTTCCACCAGGGGCATTTTTTCCACCGGGCTGAAGAAGTGCAGGCCAATAAACTTGCCTTGATCAGGCACCGCGCTCGCCAGGCCGCTGATGGGCAAGGTGGACGTATTGGAAGCGATCACGGCGTCAGCGCCTACCACCTGCTGGGCGGCGGCCGAGACCTTGGCCTTGAGGTCGCGGTCTTCGAATACGGCTTCGATGATCAGGTCGCAACCGGCCAGGTCGGCATCGCTATCGGTAGGATGGATCCGCGCCAGGGTGCTTTCGCGCTGCTCAGGGGTCAGTTGCCCACGGCTGACCTTCTTGTCCAGCAACGCTGCCGAGTGGGCCTTGCCCTTCTCTGCCGCTGCCAGCGTGACGTCCTTGAGCACCACCTCCACGCCCGCCGATGCGCTGGTATAGGCAATCCCCGCGCCCATCATGCCGGCGCCGAGGATGCCGACCTTGCGTGTGACATACGGCGCAAATCCCCCAGGGCGTGAGCCACCGGCGTTGATTTCGTTGAGCTGGAACCAGAAGGTGCCGATCATGTTCTTCGCCACCTGGCCGGTGGTGAGCTCGGTGAAATAGCGGGTCTCGATCAGGTGTGCGGTGTCGAAGTCCACTTGGGCGCCTTCCACCGCGGCACAGAGGATTTTCTCCGGCGCGGGGAAGCAGCCATTGGTTTTGCTGCGCAGGATCGACGGCGCAATGGCGAGCATTTGCGCGACTTTGGGGTTGGACGGTGTGCCACCGGGGATCTGATGGCCCTTGATATCCCAAGGCTGCCTGGCCGTTGGATTGGCCAGGATCCAGGCCCGGGACTTGGCCAACAGCTCGTCGCGATCCGCCGCCAATTCGTCGATCAAACCGGCCTGCAGAGCCTTTTGTGCGCTGATCTTCTTGCCTTCCAGCAGGTACGGCAAGGCCTTCTCCAGGCCCAGCATGCGCACCATGCGCACTACCCCGCCGCCGCCCGGCAGCAGGCCGAGGGTGACTTCCGGCAAGCCGACCTGCACGGCCGGGTGATCCAGCGCCACACGGTGCTGGCACGCCAGGCATAACTCCCAGCCACCGCCGAGGGCCGCGCCGTTGATCGCGGCCACCACCGGTTTACCCAAGGTTTCCAGGCTGCGCAGTTGCGCCTTCAGGCCCAGGACCATGTCGTAGAACGCCTTGGCGTGGGGCTTGTCGACTTTGATCAGTTCATTGAGGTCGCCGCCGGCAAAGAAGGTTTTTTTCGCCGAGGTAATAATGACCCCGGCAATCGCGTCCTTGTCCGCGTCCAGGCGCGCGACGGTGGCGGCCATGGCCTCGCGGTAGGCTGCGTTCATGGTGTTGGCACTCTGGCCGGGCATGTCGAGGGTCAGCACCACGATCTGGTCCTGGCCTTTTTCGTAACGAATGGCGTCGGTCATGACAAATTCCTTAGGCTCAGAGGCGTTCGATAATGGTGGCGATACCCATGCCGCCGCCCACACAGAGCGTGGCCAGGCCGTAGCGCTGCTGGCGCGCCTCCAGTTCGTCGAGCAAGGTGCCGAGGATCGCGCACCCCGTGGCCCCCAGCGGGTGGCCCATGGCAATCGAGCCGCCATTGACGTTGACCCGGGCAGCGTCGATGCCCATGTCCTTGATGAACTTGAGCACCACCGAGGCAAAGGCTTCGTTGACCTCGAACAGGTCGATGTCCTCGACCCGCAGGCCGGCCTTGGCCAGGGCCTTGCGAGTGGCGGGCGCGGGGCCGGTAAGCATGATGGTCGGGTCGGTGCTGGTCACCGCCGTGGCAACGATGCGCGCACGCGCATGCAGCCCCAGTTCACGACCACGGGCCTCGGAGCCGATCAGCATCAAGGCCGCGCCATCGACAATCCCGGAGCTGTTACCCGGTGTGTGCACATGCTGGATGCGCTCGACATGGCTGTAGACCCGCAACGCCGTGGCATCAAAGCCCATCTGCCCCATCATTTCGAAGCTCGGCTTGAGCTTGCCCAGGCCCTCGAGCGTTGAGTCGCCACGGATAAATTCGTCGTGATCGAGCAACACGATCCCGTTCTGGTCCTGCACCGGGATCAGGGATTTCTTGAAGGAACCGTCTGACCTGGCCCGCGCTGCTTTCTGCTGGGAGTGTAAGGCGAAGGCATCGACATCTTCGCGGGAGAAGCCTTCCAGGGTGGCAATCAGGTCGGCGCCAATCCCCTGGGGCGTGAAGTGGCTGTGCATATTGGTCTGCGGGTCCAGCACCCAGGCACCGCCGTCACTGCCCATGGGCACGCGGGACATGGACTCGACACCGCCCACCACCACCAGGTCCTCGAAGCCGGACCGTACTTTCATCGCACCGAGGTTGACCGCTTCCAGGCCCGACGCGCAGAAACGGTTGACCTGCACACCGGCGACGCTGACGTCCCAGTCGGCCACCAGCGCGGCGGTCTTGGCGATGTCCGCGCCCTGATCCCCGACTGGCGTGACGCAACCGAGCACGATGTCATCCACCTGGCGCGTGTCCAGGTCGCTGCGCTGTTGCAGGGCGGTGAGCAAGCCGGCCAGCAGGTTCACCGGCTTGACGCTGTGCAAGGCGCCATCGGCCTTGCCTTTGCCCCGGGGCGTACGTATCGCATCAAAGATCAAAGCTTGGGTCATGACGTCCTCGAACCACTGTGCAATGGAGCTCTCAAGGGGAGAGCCGACCGTGCCCTTACCTTAAGCGCCGCGAGGGCAGATTCAATGACCGATGCGCTCATTGACCTTGACGACCACGCTCAGACGAACGGTAGGAGACTATCGGAAACACCGGGTTAATCGTTTTAGCTGTCTAGCCAAGGGGCTGGGGCGCAGATGGCTATATGCCTCATGCTTTTTTAAACGGCTTTCAATATAACTTGATACGAAAGCGTTCTAAGTCAAGCCCGACAAGGGCTCTAAGGTTGAATCAGTAAGAAGTGTATGACGCTGCTGCCGGGTCTTGCTGGAGCAGCTGTAAGAAAAATGCCATCTAGCCGGCTTAATGTAGCCAATGATGGTGCTTGGCTCAGGAATAACAACAAAAGGCAGTCAGCCATGTTCAAACAATCGAAAGTTCGCCAGGCGGGGCTTATTCTCTTCGCCACCACACTGATTCTGATTTTGCCCAACCTGACCAAGATCATTGGTTGAGCGGGCCGATCACACCTGAATACTCAAGCTTTTGGCAGCACCGTCCGGGAAACCGCCTAGAGCGTTCCCGTAACCGGGGCTGCCTTTTTTGCCTGCGGTTTGGTGGTGGTTGTCCGGTATCCTGAGACCCTATCGCCATTGCCGGATGGGCCCTGCCTTGAAATACCTTATCGTTCTGTTGCTGCTGATCCTGGCCTACCCCGCCAGCGCCGCCTCGTTGACCATCGAGCTAGATCACAGCCGCACCACGTGGCAAACCGCAGACCTGCTCAAGCACCCAGCTGCGCAGACCGTGCAGATCGTCGATGACGTTTCCTACAAGCGCACTATGACCTATCGCGCGGTGCCGCTGGCCGCACTCTTACCGGGCCTGCTGGCGCATAACCATGTGCAGGCGGTGGCGCTGGATGGTTTTGCCGCCGAACTGGCCGCCGCACCGCTGCTTCAGCAAAGCGGCGCCCAGGCGTGGCTGGCGGTGGAAGATCCGGTTCATCCTTGGCCGCCACTGGCCACTGGCAAACCCAGTGCCGGGCCGTTCTATCTGGTATGGACCCGGCCCCAGGCGAGCGGGATCAGCCCGGAACAATGGCCATTTCAGATCTCGACGATCAAACAGCTGAAAACCGTTGCCGAACGCTTCCCGGCGCTGCTGCCGGACCCGGCGCTGGCGGTGAATGACCCGATCAACCAGGGGTTTGCCCTGTTTCAGAAAAACTGCCTGGCCTGTCATCGTCTAAACGGCGCGGGTGACGCGCAGGTAGGGCCGGATCTGAATCTGCCCTACAGCCCGACCGAGTATTTCGGCGGCGACTTCCTCAAGCGTTATATCCGTGATCCCCAGAGCCTGAGGCATTGGCCGCAAGCCAAAATGCCAGCGTTTGCCGCCAGCGTGTTGCCGGATGCCGACCTGGAGTTGCTGGTAGGGTATTTGAAGCATATGGCCACGCGCAAAACCGACGCGCACTGATAGAGCCGGCTAGCCGGCTTCAGCAGGATGCGGCGGGGATTATTGCTGCTGCACCAGAATCACCGGGCTCGGTGCCACAAATACCCTGGCATGCATCTGCTCGTGCCCGCCGCCACGGCGCATGCCGCGCACCGGGCATGCATCGAGGTAATCCAGGCCCACTGCCAGTTTCAAATGCCGCTCCGGGCGCGCCAACTGGTTGGTCACATCGAAGCTGTACCAGGCGTCATCCAGCCAGGCTTCGGCCCAGGCGTGGCTGGCCAGGTGTTCACTGTCCTCGCTGTACAAATACCCCGACACATAGCGCGTGGCGATCCCCAGGCTGCGCGCGCAGGCCAGGAAGGCGTGGGCATGATCCTGACAAACCCCGGCCCGCCCGGCGAACGCCTCGGCCGCGCTGGTCTCCACTTGGGTGGCGCCCGGCACATAGGCGATGTGCTGGTTGAGGGCGTGCATCAGGTCAATCAGGGCATTGCGATCCCGGCGCTTGCCGCAGTGCTGCTCGGCAAAGGCACGCAGGGCCTCGTCCGGTTCGGTCAGGCGCGTGCAACGCTGGAAAGGAAATGGCGACTGGCTGTCATGCTCGGCCTCGCGCCACTCGTCGATATCCACCTGGCCCCGGGCGCCGATGATGATTGATTCATGGGGCTCATCCAGGGTCAGCACATGCAGGATATTGCCGAACGGGTCCAACTGGGCCCGTACCGGACGCGGCAGATCCAGCTGCCAACTGAGCACATGCTGGCGCTCGCTGTCGTGAGGGGTCAGGCGCAGGTACTGGATGCTTGCGCGCACCTGGTCTTCATAGCGGTAGGTGGTTTCGTGGCTGATGGAAAGTCTCATGCCGCCTCCAGGTAGGAATGGTGAATGGCGTTACCCAACTGGCGCACCAGGGGGATGAAGTCGGTCAGCCAGGCGTGCAGGCCTTCCTCGAGGATTTCGTCAATCGCGGTAAAGCGCAGGCGCGCGTCCATCTCGGCGGCCAGGCGCTGCGCCGGGCGGCCGTTGAGGCCGGGCAGGCTGGCGAGGATCTGGTCGATTTCTTCGCTGCACGCGCGCAAAGAGCGCGGCACATCGGCGCGCAGCAGCAACAGTTCGGCCACCTGACGAGCGCCGGGAGCATCACGGTAGATTTCGGTATAGGCCTCGAACGACGACAAGGCCCGCAATAGCGCACTCCATTGGTAGTAGGCGTGGGCGGTGCCATCAATCACCACTTCGGCCTGGTCACCGGCCATCTCGTAGCGGGCATCCAACAGGCGCAAAGTGTTGTCCGCCCGTTCGATAAAGGTGCCCAGGCGAATAAAGCGAAAAGCGTCGTTGCGCATGATGGTGCCGTAGGTGGCGCCGCGAAACAGGTGGGAGCGTTCCTTGACCCATTCGCAGAAACGGCTCATGCCATAACGGCTCAGGCCTTCCTGGGCGATGACGCGAATATCCAGCCAGGTGGCGTTGATGTTTTCCCACATGTCGGCGGTAATTCGCCCACGCACGGCATGGGCACTGGCGCGGGCGGCACCCAGGCAACTGTAGATGCTCGCCGGATTGGCGGCGTCCAGGGCAAAGAAGTGCAACAAACGCTCGGCATGCAATTCGCCGTGACGCGCGTGATAGTCGTCCAGAGTGCCGGTGATCAGCAGGGGCATGGCCAGTTCGTGCAGGCCATCGCCGCGTCCATCCTGGGGCATCAGCGACAGCGAATAGCTGACATCCAGCATGCGCGCGAGGTTTTCCGCGCGCTCCAGATAGCGCGACATCCAATATAAATCCGAGGCAGTTCTGCTCAACATGGCTTCAATCCTCCACCACCCAGGTGTCTTTGGTGCCGCCGCCCTGGGACGAGTTGACCACCAGCGAGCCTTCACGCAGCGCGACACGGGTCAGCCCGCCCGGCACCACGCGGGTTTCCTTGCCCGACAGGACGAACGGCCGCAGGTCGATATGCCGCGGTGCGATGCCGTTTTCGACAAAGGTCGGGCACGTCGACAGGCACAGGGTCGGCTGGGCAATGTAGGCATGGGGCTTGGCCTTGATCCGTGCGCGAAAGGCTTCGATCTCGGCGGCCGTGGCGGCTGGCCCGACCAGCATGCCGTAGCCACCGGAGCCCTGGGTTTCCTTGACCACCAGCTCTGGCAAATTGGCCAGTACATGGGACAGCTCGTCAGGCTTGCGGCACTGGAACGTCGGAACGTTCTTCAGAATGGGTTCTTCATCCAGGTAAAAGCGGATCATGTCGGTGACGAAGGGATACACCGATTTGTCATCCGCCACCCCGGTGCCAATGGCATTGGCCAGCACCACATTACCCGAGCGATAAGCGGCCAGCAGGCCCGGCACGCCGAGCATCGACTCCGGGTTGAAGGCCAACGGGTCGAGGTAGGCATCGTCGAGACGCCGGTAGATCACGTCCACCGCCTTGGGCCCGTCGGTGGTGCGCATGAATACCCGGTCGTCACGCACGAACAGGTCGGCGCCCTCCACCAGTTCCACGCCCATTTCCCGGGCGAGAAACGCATGTTCGAAAAACGCACTGTTGAACCGCCCGGGCGTCAGTACCACCACACTGGGGTTGTCCAGCGGGCTGGAACTTTTCAGGGTGTCGAGCAGCAGGTTGGGGTAATGGTCGATCGGCGCGATGCGTTGGGCGGCGAACAGTTCAGGGAACAGGCGCATCATCATCTTACGGTCTTCGAGCATGTAGCTCACACCGCTGGGGGTGCGCAGGTTGTCTTCCAGCACGTAGTACGTGCCGTCGCCATCCCGTACCAGATCGACCCCAGAGACGTGGGAATAGAGACCACGGTGCAGGTCCAGGCCCTGCATCGCCAGTTGGTATTGCTCATTGGCCAACACTTGCTCGGCAGGAATAATCCCGGCCTTGATAATGCGTTGGTCGTGATACAGGTCGGCGAGGAACAGGTTCAATGCCTTGACCCGCTGAATACAGCCACGTTCGACCACCCGCCACTCACTGGCGGGAATGCTGCGCGGGATGGTATCGAAGGGAATCAGGCGCTCGGTGCCCTGTTCGTCGCCGTACAGGGTGAAGGTGATACCGGCGCGGTGAAACAGCAGATCCGCTTCACGGCGGCGCTGGGCCAGCAGTTCGGTCGGGGTTTCAGCCAGCCAGCGGGCAAACTCGCGATAGTGAGGCCGGACCTGGCCGACCTCATCGTACATTTCATCGTAATAAGTGCGGATCATGCCGAACTCCTTGTCACCCGGACGCAACGGACTGTCGCAAGGCCCGTGCCAGCGGCATAAACACTTAAGTATCAATCAGTTGGATACAGTAAAAGGCTGCTACGCACCGTCCTGGTGCAGTTAACGCCCAAGCGTTGCCACGCGCGCTTCAAAGCGACGCAGGCATTGCCTATCACCAGCATAGTCAGAGTTGATTTCACTGCCCGGGAAAGCCTGCGGATAATCACCCACATTCGCTGAACAGGATTCGTCCTACAGCATCCCCACAGCACCGCCGGTAATTTGCTCGTGCAAGTACCGACCGGTTCCCCTTCTTTCCGGTCTTCCCTTTTGGCCACCCTGCTCGGGTGGCCTTTTTTTTGTGGAGGATTTTTCGCAATAAGTTCCCAGTACTTTGCCGCGCCACAAACAAAATCGGCCGACCCAAGGGTCAGCCGATACGCTGCTTTATTGATCATGCGACTACATGGGTAACCCACGAACCTCGTGCTTCACACCCCATCCTTCGATAATCCCGCCCAAGGGCTCGACTACCGCCTCAAAGTCCTGCTCGAAATCACCTATACCGTCATAGGTGGCGAACATGACTTTGCTTAATTCCAGGAACCAGGCGCCATCATCCCGCGGACTGACCTGGGCATTGATCGACTCGCCACGAAACCGACCCGCAGCCCGGCGCGCACGTTCCTCGTCCGGGAAAATGGCGTAGAACTCGATGGGGTGGAAACGTGAAAAGTCAAAGCCGCCCTCTTTCATGCGGCGTAACACGTGGGTGCTGATGTCTTCTTGATAGGCTGTGCTCATGAAACGTCCTCCTGAACCGATGGATAGACTTTCCGTGCTTCCCAGGGCCTGCGCGTGAACAGCGCAGGTAGACGGCAATGACATCACCGCAGGAAAACAAGCATGTAGCTGACAAGACCAGACCTTAGCGATTCATTCGCTGATCTCCCTTGCAGAGTAGCGCGAAGCTATCAGCTCCACCAGCAGCGCTTTAACAACGTACAGGGAATATTCAGGGGGCGGGAGAGATGTCGAGGATCTGGATACTGTTCTGATCCTTCAGGCTTTTCACCGTCGGTTCGGCGATGCGACCGTCCAGGTCATTGAGGTCCAGTTTGGCGGGGATGGGCAGTAATTTGGCGCGAATCATCTGTGCGGCGACTTCGAGACTGGGCTTTTGCGCGCAGCTGAACTGCTCCACGGACTGCACGCCGTGATCATCAACGAAGGTAACTTGCCAGTTTTGCATCAGTGCCTCCTCGATAAAGCCCATGGATGGGCTTATACCTATCTGGACCTTGAGGGCGCGGCGATCGTTCCACTCAAGGCAGGAGGCACCTGATCGGTTGGGCTTACGGCTTCTCGGCCGCTGCCTTGAGGGCTTTCAAGGTGTTGAAGGGGGCTTCAACCACAAACTTGTTGGCCAACCAGGAAGGCACGCTGCCGCCTGGCTCGGTGTGGACCTGGTAGGTCACTTCGGTCTGGTCGGCACCTTTGGGCACCAGTTTCCAGAAGCCTTCTACCTGGGCCACACGCACATAACCCTTCTCTTCCGGCAGATAGGTGGGTACTTCCAGCAGCTTGCGGGTCACGCTGCCATCGGCAGCCTGGGTGGTGGTGATTTCCAGGATCGAGTCACGATCGGTCACCGGGAACGGCGCCTTGAACTGGGTGTAGGTCCAGCTCTTGTCGCCTTCCTTCTTGAGCAACTTCTGCGACTTGCATTCGTGAATCCACTTACAGGCACCGACGACATCGTCCTGCAGGGCCTGGACCTTGGCCAATGGCGCCTTGATCACAGTAACGCCGCGATAAGCCTTGTACTTGGAGCCAGCCACTTCACTCAAGGCAACTTTGATCCCTTCTTCATCCTTGGCAACCTGCCACTCTTCTGCCTGTGCAGCAGCCGCAAACAACACCGTAAAACCGCACAACACAGCCATTCGTTTCAGCGAACCCATTGGTGTATTCCTTATTGTTGAAGTTCTGACATTAAAGCCCACTAAGCCGCCGTCATCTGCTCCCACCAGCCGATCAACCTGATCGCTTCTTCCTGGCTACTACCACAGACCTCAAGATCTGCCGCAAAGGCACCGCACACCGCAGGCCGCTCCGGCTGGCCAAACAATTGGCACAGCTGTTCGACCGACAGATGCAGGCAGCGTTCGCCTGCGGGTTTGCCATTAGGCATACCGGGCAACGGCGAACTGATGGAGGGGGCTATACAGCAGGCGCCACAGCCTTCACGGCATTTCATGACCAACAGGTCCTCGACGACATAGTGTTGATGGCCGGGCTAGAGTACGCCCTAAAACATCCGTTTTAAAATGGTCTAACAGGGGTTTTTCGCAGAAAACAAAAGTGACCGACCAGTCTGCGACAGAAGGTCAGTGGATCAGGTCACTTTGCGGGGAAGATTAATTCTTGAATTCAAAATCCAGAGCCGCGCCTTCAACGTCGCGCCGCTCTTCATTGCGCATTTGCAACTGCATTTCATTGCTGAGCAAGCGCCCGTTGATCTGGAATGCACTGTTATCGACCGGCTTCTCATCAAACATCGGCGGTAACAACGGTACGTTTCTAGGTTGCGGCATGGTGCCAAGGGGCTGCAGATGGCGGACCATTTCCTGGGGCAGACTGAGGTCCAGTTGTGCAGGCGCCAGCTTGGTCTGGGCCACTTCACGGGCCGACTTGGATTTGCTGGCGGTAGGTGCGCGCTTTTTCACCTTGGCGGTTTTTTTAACCGGGGCGGGCTTTTTCGCCTGGACCGTTTTTTTAGCCGGGGCCGGCTTTTGTTCAGCGGCTGCCAGCACGATCGGCGCACTGGCAGGTGCTGCCAGTACAGGCGTGGCGTTGCACAGGCCCGCCAGACAGATCAACAGCGCGGCAGGAAAAATATAAGTCATATCGCCTACAGCATTAACGGCAGAAGGCCATATGCTCGCTTGTTGAGCGCGGCATGACAAGCGCGGTGATTAGCCACCTACCGTTCATGCCCGTCTTTGGCCCTTCAAAACCCGCTCGCCGCCTCCTGGCACAACTGGTTGGCCAGCATGCCCAGAGTCATCAAGGCGCGCTCGGCTTCACGGTTCCACGGGGTACCGCAATTAAGCCGGATACAGTGGTTGAACTGTTCTGTATTGCTGAAGATCAGCCCCGGCGCAATGCTGATGCCCTGCTGCAGGGCGCGCACGTGCAGTTCCTGGGTGTTGACCCTGCCCGGCAGGCTGACCCACAGGATAAAACCGCCGGTCGGTCGGCTCATCTGCGTGCCTTCGGGGAAATACTGCTGCACCGCCAACTGGAAGGCGCTGAGGTTCTTGCGGTATTCCTGGCGAATGTAGCGCAGGTGCCGGTCGTAACCGCCGTTCTCCAGGTACGCCGCCACCCCCATCTGCGTGACGCTGCACGCCGAGTGGGTGCTGAACATCTGCAGGCGCTGGATCTCCTGCTGGTATTTGCCGGCAACCATCCAGCCGATGCGCACGCCGGGGGACAGGGTCTTGGAAAAACTCGAGCAGTAGATCACCCGGTCCAGGCGGTCATATGCCTTGAGGGCCTTGGTGCGGCCCAATTCAAACATCAATTCGCCGTAGATATCATCTTCAACAATCTGGATATCGAAATCCGAGGCCAGGCGCAGCAACTGTTTCTGCCGCTCTTCGGGCATGGTGCCGCCCAGGGGATTGCTCAGGCGCGTGGTCAGAACCAGGGCCTTGATCGACCATTGGTTGGCCGCCAGTTGCAGAGCCTCCAGGCTCATGCCGGTGGCCGGGTCGCTGGGGATCTCGATGACCTTGAGGCCGAGCAAGTCCGCCAGTTGCAACAGGCCGTAATAGGTGGGGGACTCGGCAGCGATCAGGTCGCCGGGACGGGTCAGCACGCGCAAGGACATCTGCAACGCATCGACACACCCGTGGGTGATCACCACTTCAGACGGGTCGACCACCACGCCGGCATCGCGCATGCGAATCGCGACCTGGCGCCGCAACGGCTCAAAGCCCGGGCTGAACATATAGCTGAACGCCCGTGGGCTCTGAAAGCGCGTGACCTTGGCCAGTTGCTGGTGCAGCGCACGTACCGGCAGGTAATCGACACTGGGCACGGCGGCCCCCAGCGGGAACACCCCTTCACGACGGGACTCGACCAAGACCTGTTGAATGATACTGCTGCGTGTGACCAGGCCCGGGCGCTCGACCCGCGCAATATCCGGCGTCGGTGCGGTCAGGGCCGGGGTCTGGTGCACGTAATACCCGGACTGCGGCCGCGCGCGGATCAACCCCTGATCCTCGAGATTGGCGTAGGCCTGCAACACCGTGGCATGACTGACATTGAGCTGGGAGCTCATCTTGCGCACCGAAGGCACGCGCTCACCCGGTTGATAGACACCGCGCCGGATATCCTCAGCCAATTGCTGGGCGATACGTTGGTAAAGCAAGAGATTGGTCATGACGCAGCACTCGATTTCACGGGTATTTTATTTTTGTGTGAAACATACCGGCACAGTTTAGAAGTGTACGGGGACAGTTGCCACAATAGTCGAGGACGGGCGGCAGTGATAGAAAAAACTGTAGGGGTTGAGCACGCAATGGCGGGCATGAAAAACCCGATCGAGGATCGGGTTACGGGGCGAGACACACAGCCTATTCCCTGTGGGAGCTGGCTTGCCTGCAATGGCATCGCTGCGGTTCAGTTGAAAGTCCGCGTCGCCTGTATCGCAGGCAAGTCGGCGCCCACAAGAACTGAGGTTCAGCGCGCGGCGCCGAGCTGGCCCTTGTCATCGGAGAAGACAATCTCCACACGCCGGTTCTGCGCCCGCCCCCGTTCGGAAGCATTCACTTCCACCGGGTACTGATCGCCATAACCTTCCACCTGGATGCGTTTGTCATCAATGCCCAGGTCAACCAGTACGTCCGCCACGGCCTGTGCCCGGTCACGGGACAGTTTGAGGTTTTCCTGCTCGCCGCCGGTACTGTCGGTATAGCCCTCGATCCGCACTACGCGCTTGGGGTTCAGTTGCAGGAATTGCACGATCTTCAGCACTGTACGGTTGGCGGAGTTTTTCAGTTCGGCCTGGCCGGTGTCGAACAGTACGTCGCCCAGGGTCATCACCAGGCCACGATCGGTCTGGGTGGTGGTCAGGCTGGCGATTTGCTCTTCGAGCCACTTGCCCTGTTGTTGCACGCTCAGCAATTTGGCCTCGCGCAGCGCCAGTTGCAGGCGTTGGCGCTCCAGTTCGCGTTTGGCGGCACGTTCTTCGTTGAGCACCAATTGCGTATGTTCCCGGGCAATCGCGCTGTAGCGCTGACTCAGGTAAGCGTAATGCACCACGTCGCCACCACTGCCCCAGTAGCTGGACAGACGGTCGGCACGGGCCAGGGACTCACCGGCGCGGATCACGTCCTTGGGCGCGATGCGCAATACATTGGAGTCTTCCTTGACCTTCTGGAAGTCGCTGCCGGCCTGTTGCAACGCAGTGTCGCTATTGGGGTGGCTGGCACAGCCGCCGAGCACCAAGCTGCTCAATAGCAGCCCACAGGTCAGACGGTTCATTGGGCATCTCCCAGCTGTTTGCGCAGGCGGGTGATACGGGTGTCGAGGACATTCAACTGTTCCTGGCTTTTTTGCGTCAGCACCCGTGCCTCTGCCAGGCGGGCATCCAGTTCGGCCTGTTCAGCCAGCATGCGGGCATCCTTGTAGGATTCATCCGCCATATCGGCCTTGGCCTGGGCCAGCTTCGTTTCGGCGAGTTTCAACTCGGGCACGTCGTCAGCAACGGCCCCCACGGCGGCGGCTTGCTCCAGGGCTTGCTGGGTCAGGCGCATTTGCTCATTCGGCGCAGGATCTGCGGCACAGCCCGCCAGCGTTACTACGGCGAGGGCGGCGAAAAGAGGTCGAATAGTCACTAAAAATCCCTACTTTGTTGGGGTACCGACGGGTTGCTGCAACTGCGTCTTCCAGCGTTCGATATTGCGCTGCAACGCGGCTTCCGTCAGACCGGACGCGGCCAATTCTGTCATCTTTTTCGCGAGCTGTCCGCGCAACCACGGATCATTGCAGGCAGAGTTGTGGGAAATCGCCAGGAACAGCCCCGGCTGATCAATCGGCAGCTCACGGGCCAGCAAGTCTTTGCTCATCCCCAGGGTCTGGGCCATGGCCATGCCGGAGTAACGTCCCGCCAGCACGTAGTCCACTTCACCCAGCAACAGTTTCTGCAAGGCCGGGGTCAAGGTTGGCACGCGTTCCAGGGTCAGGTGCTCGCTGGCAAAGGTTTCAAACTCAGGGGACAGGCGCACCCGCTCCGAGACCGCACCTTTGTGGCCATGCAAATCGGCCGCGCTGGCGTAGACCAGGGGCGAGTCGACGCGGGTCCACACCCGGTAATCGGCCTGCATCAGCGCCGGGTGGATGTAGTCCAGGGTCTCCAGTTCGCTGACGTTCAGCGGCGCGTCGAGCAGCATGTCCATGCGCCCGCTGCGCACTTCTTCAAGGGCCAGGGAACGCTTGCCGCCGTACAGCAGGTCGATTTTCAGCCCCAGTTCCTTGGCCACTTGTTGCAACACATCGGCATTCGCGCCGATCAGGTGGGTGGGGGCTTGGGGGTCACGCCACAGGTAGGGCGGCGCATCCGGGCTGCCGGTCACCACCAGGCGCTCGCATTTGCCAGCCGCGATAGACACGGTCGGCAGCAGTGACAGGCCCAGCAGTACAGTCCAGCGACGCAGTTCCATGGCGTGTTTCCCGATCAAGAGTGGCGTGCAAAAAAAAACCCGGTCATAAGACCGGGCTCTTTATAAGTGAAGCGGCTGGTTTAGACCAGCTTCTCCAACTCAGGTACGGCTTCGAACAAGTCCGCAACCAGGCCGTAATCCGCCACCTGGAAGATCGGTGCTTCTTCGTCCTTGTTGATCGCAACGATCACCTTGGAGTCTTTCATACCGGCCAAGTGCTGGATCGCGCCGGAGATACCGACCGCGATGTACAGCTGTGGCGCAACGATCTTGCCGGTCTGGCCGACCTGCATGTCGTTGGGTACGAAACCTGCGTCAACGGCCGCGCGGGAAGCGCCGACCGCAGCGCCCAGCTTGTCGGCCAGGGCGTACAGGTGTTTGAAGTTGTCACCGTTCTGCATGCCACGCCCGCCGGAAACGACGATCTTGGCAGCGGTCAGTTCAGGACGATCGGACTTGGCCAGCTCTTCGCCAACAAAGCTGGAAGTACCAGCGTCGTGCGCGGCAGCCACCGCTTCAACGGCAGCCGAACCACCTTCAGCGGCAACCGGGTCGAAACCGGTGGCACGGACGGTGATCACTTTGACCGCAGCAGTGGACTGCACGGTGGCAATGGCGTTACCGGCGTAGATCGGGCGCTTGAACGTGTCGGCGCTTTCGACCGAAACGATCTCGGAGATCTGGTCAACGTCCAGTTGCGCAGCAACGCGCGGCAGGATGTTTTTGCCGTTGGAAGTGGCGGCAGCCAGGATGTGGCTGTAGCCAGCGCCCAGCTCTGCAACCAGAGGGGCAACGTTTTCCGGCAACTGGTGAGCGTAGGCAGCGTTGTCGGCGGCCAGTACTTTGCTCACGCCCGCGATTTTCGCGGCGGCTTCAGCCACGGCACCCACATTCTGGCCAGCGACCAGCACGTGGATATCACCACCGATTTTCGCAGCGGCAGCCACGGTGTTCAGGGTGGCCGGGGCCAGCACCTTGTTATCGTGTTCGGCGATTACGAGGATAGTCATGATCAGATCACCTTCGCTTCGTTTTTCAGTTTCTCGACCAGTTCAGCCACCGACTTGACCTTGATACCCGCGCTGCGTGCAGCTGGCGCTTCGACTTTGACGGTCTTGTTGGTAGAGGCGGTGGAAACGCCCAAAGCATCCGGAGTCAGCACTTCAAGCGGCTTCTTCTTGGCTTTCATGATGTTTGGCAGGGACGCATAACGCGGCTCGTTCAAACGCAGGTCGGTGGTGACGATGGCCGGCAGTTTCAGGGAAACGGTCTGCGCGCCGCCGTCGATTTCGCGGGTCACGGCAACGCTGTCGCCACTGACTTCGACTTTCGAGGCAAAGGTACCCTGGCCGTAACCGGTCAGTGCAGCCAGCATCTGGCCAGTCTGGTTGTTGTCGCTGTCGATGGCCTGTTTGCCGAGGATCACCAGTTGCGGCTGTTCCTTGTCGACAACGGCTTTCAACAGCTTGGCCACGGCCAGCGAGGTCAGCTCTTCAGCGGATTCGACGAGAACCGCGCGATCGGCACCCAGGGCCAGGGCGGTACGCAGCTGCTCTTGAGCAGTGGTCGGACCGATGGAAACGACGACGATTTCAGTCACGACACCTTTTTCTTTCAGGCGTACGGCTTCTTCCACGGCGATTTCGCAGAAGGGGTTCATCGACATTTTGACGTTAGCCAGATCGACGCCGGAATTGTCCGCCTTGACGCGAACTTTCACGTTGTAATCGACAACGCGTTTGACAGCTACAAGAACCTTCATGGATTCCTCGTTACTCTCCGGTGAAAAGGAAGCCGCCCGGATAAACCTGGCGGTAGATGCTCAACGGCGCACAAGGGCACCTCTAAAAACGCAGGCCTTCATGACAGGTAACGTTGCACGTACTCAATAATAAAGACCGTTCGTCAGGGGTGACTGACAAGTCATTCATCGTTGCAACGTGTAAACTGCGCGCCAGCATTACGTGCGCGTCAACCTGCATGAGCAGTGCCTTGTCTTTGGACGTGGCCTTGAAACCGGCAGTCCGCCTACGAGAAGCGCAAAACCGACCGTATATTGACCGGAACACCTTTTCCGGTCAATACAGCAAAATGGTCAGATATAAGCCGCGTTGCTTTGATTTACCTAGCTCGCGGGCAATTCAAACAAACGTTTGTATTGGACGCTGAGAGTGGTGTAGATATAATGCGCCACCTAGAGAGAAAGGTGGGTCGTCCCCTGCCCTTTTGTAAGAAATTGGCGCAGAAGACGACAGATAAAACACCGAACCTCCACCCATTAGAAAAAAAACTGTTGAGCCTTGAGTAGGAGATAGCCTGTGGAACGCGAATACATGGAATTCGACGTGGTCATCGTCGGCGCAGGGCCGTCGGGCCTGTCTGCCGCCTGCCGACTGAAGCAGAAGGCCGCCGAAGCCGGTAAGGAAATCAGCGTCTGCGTGGTCGAAAAAGGCTCGGAAGTCGGCGCACATATCCTGTCCGGCGCCGTGTTTGAACCACGCGCCCTGAACGAATTGTTCCCGGACTGGAAAGAACTGGGCGCTCCACTCAACACCCCGGTGGTGCGCGACGACATCTATGTACTGCGCAGCAGCGACACCTCCACCAAGGTGCCTGACTTCTTTGTGCCCAAGACCATGCACAACGAAGGCAACTACATCATCTCCCTGGGCAACCTGTGCCGCTGGCTGGCCCAGCAGGCCGAGAACCTGGGCGTGGAAATCTACCCAGGTTTCGCGGCCCAGGAAGTACTGTTCGACGAAAACGGCGTTGTGCGCGGGATCATCACAGGCGACCTCGGCGTCGACCGTGAAGGTCATCCCAAAGAAGGCCTGTATACCCCAGGCATGGAACTGCGCGGCAAGTACACGCTGTTCGCCGAAGGCTGCCGTGGGCACCTGGGCAAGCAACTGATCCAGCGCTTCAACCTGGACAGCGATGCCGACGTACAGCACTACGGCATCGGCCTCAAGGAAATCTGGGAAATCGACCCGGCCAAGCACCAACCAGGCCTGGTGGTCCACACCGCCGGCTGGCCGCTGGACATCATGCGCAACGAGAACACCGGTGGTTCGTTCCTCTATCACCTGGAAAACAACCAGGTGGTCGTAGGCCTGATCGTCGACCTGTCCTACAGCAACACCTTCCTGTCGCCGTTCGATGAGTTCCAGCGCCTCAAGCATCACCCGGTGCTGGCCCAGTACCTGGAAGGCGGCAAGCGCATCAGCTACGGCGCCCGCGCCCTGGCCAAGGGCGGCATCAACTCGCTGCCGAAGATGGTATTCAAGGGCGGCGCCCTGATCGGTTGCGACCTGGGCACCATGAACGTGGCCAAGATCAAGGGCAGCCACACCGCCATGAAGTCCGGCATGCTCGCCGCAGACGCCGTGGCTGACCGTCTGTTCGCCGAATCCGAAGGCGGTGATGAACTGACGGCCTACGTCGACAGCTTCAAAGCCAGTTGGCTCTATGAGGAACTGTTCGCCACCCGTAACTTCGGCCCGGCGATGCACAAGTTCGGCCCGATCATCGGTGCCGGCTTCAACTGGTTCGACCAGAACATCCTCGGCGGCAAAATGCCGTTCACCCTGCATGACACCAAGCCGGACTATGCCTGCCTCAAGCTGGCCAAGGACAGCCAGAAGATCGACTACCCCAAACCCGACGGCAAGCTGAGCTTCGACAAGCTGAGCTCGGTGTTCCTCTCCAGCACCAACCATGAAGAAGAACAGCCGTGCCACTTGAAACTCAAGGACCCGAGCATCCCGATCGGCACCAACCTGCCGCTCTACGATGAACCGGCGCAACGCTACTGCCCGGCTGGCGTGTACGAAGTGATCACCCAGGAAGACGGCGAGAAGCGCTTCCAGATCAACGCCCAGAACTGTGTGCACTGCAAGACCTGTGACATCAAGGACCCTTCGCAGAACATCACCTGGGTGACGCCGGAAGGCGCGGGTGGGCCGACTTACCCGAATATGTAAGCCAACTGAGGCTCCCAAATGGGAGCCTTTTTTTATGGGCGACTCGAGTCAATGTGGGCTTGCCTGCTCGTTCCCCCGCTCCGCGTGGGAACGATCATCTATGCCGCTCGCTCTTCACCCGGGTTGCGCAGGAAATAGCGCTTATATTCCCGACTGAACTGCGACGTACTCTGATACCCCACGTTATGCGCCGCCTGCGCCACACCCATGCCTTCTGCCAGTAACAACTGCTGGGCCTTGAGCAGGCGCAAGCGCTTGAGGTACTGCACCGGCGACAACAGGGTGCAGCGCTTGAAATGCTCATGAAACGTCGACGCACTCATATGCGCATAACCGGCCAGGGTCTCGATGTTCAGCGGTTCGGCGTAATGGGCATGCAGGTGATTCAATGAGGTGGCAATCCGCGAGAACTGCCCCTGCTGTTCCACCAGCGCCCGCAGCACATCGGCCTGTGGCCCGCGCAAGGCGGTGAACAGTAATTCCCGCACCCTCGCCGGTCCCATGATCCGGGCTTCCAGTGGATCGTGCAGGCACTGCAACAGCCGCTCGACGCAACCGCGCATCGCGTCATCGAGCACCACCGAGCTCATCGACTCCAAGGTCTGCGCCGCCGGCGGCGGGCCGGCTTGCATGCCCATAGCCATCACCAATTCGCCCAGCACCACCCGATCAATGCCTACGGTCACGCCATACAGCGGGGCATCGGCGGCCATGGCAAACGTCTCGCATTCGAACGGCACCGGCATCGCCTGGATCAGGTAATGCCCGGCGCCATACTCCAGGGTGCGCGGGCCCAGGTAGGCGAGCTTGCTGCCCTGGGCCACGAACATCAGGCTCGGTTCGTAGATCTGCGGCCCGCGCGCCACGTCGCAACTGGCGCGCAGCACCTGCACGCCTGCCAGGTGGGTCGGGGAGAAACCGTCGCAGGGCGTAAGCCCCTCAATCAAGGAAACCAGCGTGGCGTTGGCATCAAGATGGCGGGTCAACAACATGGCAAAAAACTTCGCGAAAAAGGGATAGGAACATCATCGCAGGTCTGGCGGCCAATGAATCCAATCCACGGGCACTCCCGGACGAATAGGCATGAGACTCGGAGCATTTGCCATGTTCGCCCACAGGGTCGACGCGCAGAATTCGCCACCTCTCCCGTCCACGCTTTTGCGAGGTTTGCACCATGTACACTGCCATCGGTTATGCCGCCCAGTCGGCCACCACTCCCCTCGCCCCCATGTCCTTCGAGCGCCGTAGCCCACGCGCCGATGACGTGGCGATCGAAATCCTGTACTGCGGCGTCTGCCACTCCGACATCCACCAGGCACGCAACGAATGGGGCATCGCCGTGTACCCATTGATGCCGGGCCACGAGATTGTCGGCAAGGTCACTGCCGTCGGCGCCAGCGTCACCGCCCATAAGGTTGGCGACCTGGTCGGCGTGGGCTGCATGGTGGATTCGTGCCGCCACTGCGAAGCGTGCAAATCGGACCTGGAGCAATACTGCCTCGAAGGCCCGACCATGACCTACGCCACCCCGGACCGGGTAGACGGCAGCAACACCATGGGCGGCTACTCCGACAGCATCGTGGTCAGCGAGCACTTTGTGGTGAAGATCCCGACCAAGCTCGACCTGGCCAGCGCCGCGCCGATCCTCTGCGCGGGCATCACCACTTACTCGCCACTCAAGCACTACGGGGTCAAGGCCGGCGACAAGGTGGGGGTTCTCGGCATGGGCGGCCTGGGCCATATGGGCATCAAGTTCGCCAAGGCCATGGGCGCCGAAGTGACGCTGTTCACCCGCTCGGCGAACAAGGCAGAAGAAGGCCGACGCCAGGGTGCCGATCATGTGATCGTGTCCACCGATGCCGAGCAGATGAAAGCCGCCGCCGGCAGCTTCGACTTCCTGCTGGACACCATTCCGGTGCAGCACGATCTGAACCCCTACCTCGACGTCCTGCGCTTTGACGGCGTGCATATCCTGGTAGGTTTGATCGAACCGGTCGACCCGCCGGTCAATGCCGCCAAGCTGGTATTGGGCCGTAGAGTCCTGGCCGGCTCGCTGATCGGCGGCATTGCCGAAACCCAGGAAGTCCTGGATTTCTGCGCCGAGCACGGCATTACCTGCGACATCGAAATGCTCGATATCCGCCAGATCAACGAAGCCTATGCGCGCATGATTGCGGGCGACGTGAAGTACCGCTTCGTGATCGACATGGCCACCTTGAAAGCCTGATCAGGCCTTCGCGCCCAACTCCGCGGACAGCCGCGCTGCGACCTGCTTGACCAGGGGGATCAGCTCGGCCATTTTTTCCAGCGGCATGTAGGGCACCGTACTGGCGATGCTGATGCCGGCGACAATCCGCCGGCTGGCATCGCGCACCGGTGCGGCGACGCAGCGGATCGACGGCTCGTTGTCTTCCAGGTCGAATGCATAGCCACCCGCCACGTATTCACGCATACGCTGCTCAAACTGCTCCCAGGATTGCTCCGGGTGCTGCGGCCAGTGCAGGTTTTTCCCGCCTACCGGCAAGCTGACCTGATACAGGCGCTGCCACTCCTCTTGCGAGTCATCGAGCAACAAGGCCTTGCCGATCCCGGTACGTGCCAGGGGCATGCGGTGACCGACCCGCGAACGCATTTCCGGACCATTGCGCCCGGGGTTCTTGTGCAGGTACAGCACATCGTCGAACTCGCGGATCGCCAGGTGGATGGTGTCGCCGGTCAGCGCCGACAGCTCGTCCAGATAGGGTATCGCCAGTGTCACCAGCGGCAGCTCTTCCCGCGCCTGGAAGCCCAGTTCGATCAGCTTCGGCCCCAACAGGTAACCGACTTGCGGCACCACTCGCAGGTAGCGCTCATCCACCAGGCAACTGGCCAGGCGGTGGGTGGTGCTGCGGGTGGTGCCGATGCGCCGGGCGATTTCCTTGAGGTCACGCGCGCCGGCCGCCACCGCCTGCACCACGCCCAGGCCGCGCAACAGGGTCTGGGTGCCCGTGGGCGCGGGGTCTTTGGCGGGAATGGGTGGGTTTTCCTGCATGTAGGGCCTATCTAGAAATGCGAAAGCGGCGGCCATTATGGCAAATGCCAGGCCCCAAGACAGGGCCGATCTCAGCCCTGGGCAAAGTCGCGCAATGCGTCGCCTTCCATGCGGTACCGCACCCATTCTTCCTGGGGTTGGGCACCGATGGACTTATAGAAGGCAATGGCCGGCTCGTTCCAGTCCAGCACGCTCCATTCAAAGCGCCCACACCCATTGTCATAGGCGATCTTGGCCAGGTGGCGCAGCAACTTCTTGCCCGCCCCGCCGCCGCGCTGCTCCGGGTTGATATACAGGTCTTCCAGGTACAGGCAGTTGCTGCCCAGCCAGGTGGAATAGCTGAAGAAAAACACCGCAAAACCAATCGGCAAGCCATCACGCAGGCAGATCAGGCCATGGGCAGTAGCGCCTTCGCTGAACAGGCTGCGCTCGATGTCCACCACGCTGGCGATCACTTCGTGGCGGGCTTTTTCGTACTCGGCCAGTTCAGTGATGAAGGTCAGGATCTGCGCAGCATCGCTGGGCACGGCGGGACGAATCTCGATGGTCATGAACAGGCCTGCGGCTAAAAAAGAAAGGACACATACTAAGGCCCTTTGATGACCGCTTGCAGGGTTTTATGCAGGTGATTACTCCGTCCTGTAGCAATGTTGGCACCGGTAACCACAGAACAAACCGGGCGGTAGCGCATGGTAAAAAGTCCGCCATAAATCCAACAGACGCCCAGGTTTGCCCATGCACCCCACTGCTCCGGTTGGCGGAAAGCTCTTCGCCTTGTTGTGCCTTGCCAGCTACCTGCTGTCATTGTCGTACGGTTCGACGTTTTTGTTATCGCTGCTGATTGATTCCAGAGGCGGCAACGAGCATGACGCCGGCAGCGTGATCTCCATGGCGATGCTCAGTACGTTTATCGCGGTGATTGTGTCCGGGCACCTGGCCGACGCCCTGGGTGCCGCGCGCGCGATTGCCTGCCTGGGGAGCCTGCTGGTGGCCGCCTGCCTGGGTTTTGCCCTGACGCCGGGTTTTGGCCAGGGCCTGATGCTGTTCGGCCTGGCCCTCGGGCTGGGCTGGGGTGTGTTCTATACCCTGGGCCCGATCATCGTGGCGATGCTGGTGCAGCCCAGCCAAAGAGCCAAATATTTCGCCTGGCTGTCGGGCAGCATGATGACCGGCATCGGTTCGGGCCCCTTGTTGGGACGGGCGGCCAGCGCCCTGGGCCTGCCCCTGGAAACCGCGTTTTATATCGCGGCCCTCGCAAGCCTCGTGGGCGTGCTGATCTTCTGGCGCCTGGGCAGCCATCTCCAGCAACAACCCAACTCGCTGGGCGCCGGCGCCGTCTCGAAAATCTCCTGGGCCAGCACCCGCCGTGTGCTGGGCTCCAAGGCGGTATTCGCGATCATCATGGTCGGCCTGGGCGGCTGTGTATTTGGCGGCCTGTCGAGTTTCCAGACCAGCTACGCGGCAAGCCATGGGCTGGATTATTCGCTGTTCTTTCTGGGCTTCATGGGGGCGGCAATCACCAGTCGTTTGTTGATTGCCAGCTTTGTGGTCAGGCGCGATGCGTACTGGTCGGCCTGTGTGTTGTCTGGGTTGATGGTGGTGTCGATCCTGCTGTTGAGCTTCGGCGTGCATGACAGCTTCAGCTACTTGCTGGCGGCCGCTACCTTGGGGGTCGGTTACGGCCTGACCTATTCGGTGATCAACGGCCTGGCCGCCAATGAAGCGCCGAGCGCCAGCACGTCTCAGGCCTTGCTGCTGTTCAGCCTGTCGTACTTTATAGGGGTCTTCGGCTTCCCGCTGCTGGCCGGCAAGCTGATCGTCGAGCAAGGCGTACCGACCCTACTGGCGAGCGTACTGGGCATCGCCTTGCTCAACTGGCTGATTACGCTGGCGCGCCTGATCTGGCGCCGGGTTGCCAAACACAAAATCTTACAGGTGAGCTGACACCGTTCGTCGTGATCCAGGCACCAACAATATGGGCGGGCGGACCAACCTAAGGTAAGGACTTTATTCCTATGGAGGCTCCACCATGAATACTTCCAAAGTGACTGCCCTCGCCCTCGCCGGTTTGCTGTCTGCGGTTTCCCTGGGCAGCTTCGCCGCGTCCGACCCTTCCACCGGCAAGACCGACCCGATTGGCAGCCCGCCCAACCCTGCCACCCAAGAGAGCAAAGACTCCATGGGCACCGGCCTGGATACCAATGGCGGAGCCATCATCCAGAACGGTGCCGACCCACGCACCCAAGGCAATGACGGCAACCGCCAGGGCCTGGGTACCGATGTGGAGAACGGCAAGATCGGCCCCGGCAAGAACGCCGCTCCGAGCGGCAACGATGACAACCTGCCCGGCGCACCGAAACAACCTTGACCCCTTGACCGACAGACGAACACTACCCCACCACTGACCCTGAAGAGGTATGCATGAACGTCGATAAAAACCTGGAGAAAGAAGTCCTCACCCGCCTGCTGCACGCGCACCCGAACGGTTTGGGTAAGGAGGTGCTGGATAACTACCGGGGCGAAAAAATCGTGGCCAGCACCCTGGCCACTCTTCAGGAGCGTGGACTGATCAAGGAAGGCCACGTGACCTGCAACGAGGCCGGCGAACACGCGCTGCACCTGCCGATCAAACTGACGGCCTCTGGCGTGGACGCCGCCCGCAAGCTGGAAAGCCAGCCGTAGCGGCTGTCGAGCCCTGGCGAGGCTGCGCTTGAGTGCGCAGTGCTCGCCCTTTCGCCAGGCATCACCTACAGCGTTGGGCGTTGCGCAGCCACCAGCAACATCATCGGCCGCTCCAGCTCCTCCGCCAACTCAGGCCGGGCCACAAGGTCCGCGGCACTCGGGCCCCATTCTTCAATATGGCTCAGGCTCAAGCCTGCTTTGATCAACATGTTGAGCAGCGTGCCCAGGGTACGGTGCTGCTTGATCACACCCTTGGCCAGCCAGTCGGTGACCCGTGGCCCTTCCAGTTGATAACTGTCCAGCGGCCAGCTTTTACGCCCTTGCTCATCGACCTGCCAGCCCGGTTGCCGGGGCGCCATGAAGATCGGGTGCTCGATGGAGAAAACCAGCCGTCCTCCCGGCTTCAGGGCTTTATGAATTCGGGCAAACAGCCCGGGTAGATCGGCGATGTAGTGAAAGGCCAGCGAGCTGTAGGCCAGGTCATAAGCCGCATCGGGCAGATCAAGCTGCTCGAGGTCGGCAATGGCATAAGTAATGGCCGAGGATGAAGTCATTTCCTTCGCCCGCGCCAGCATCTTCTGTGAGACGTCCAGCCCCAGCACCTGTTCGGCGCCCTGTTCCTGGGCCCAGCGGCTGAACCAGCCATAACCACAGCCCAGGTCCACCACCTTCAATCCCTGCATCAGCGGCAACAACGCCTGCAACGCGGGCCATTCCGGCGCACCTGCCAACCCTTGCAGGGAGCGGCCCATTTGACTGTAGCCCGCGAAAAAGGCTGGGGTATCGTAGATATTCTGCGTCACGGCGGTATCAATCCCTGGGTTCCAGGCCTATCGGAAAGAACACCCCGCCACTCCAGATGCCCAGCCAACTCTCGCCGTCGATCAGGCGCGTCACCGCCAGCTCCACCATCTGGTAGAACACGTTGCGATGAACCAGTGCTTCAAGGTTGTTGCGCACCCGCACATAGGGCGACGGTTCCTGGGTCTGCGGATCAATCACCACCCGCAACGGGTGTTCGGGGCCGGCTTCGATGACGTCTTCGACATTGGAGGTAAACCGCAGGAGTTGGCTTTCGCCCTGCCCCTCGACCTCCATCGACACCGCCACAAATGGCGCGTCATCTACCTTGATCCCGACCTTTTCCACCGGAGTGATCAAAAAGTAATCATCGCCATCGCGGCGGATGATATTGGAGAACAGCTTGACCATCGGTTTACGCCCGATGGGGGTGCCCAGGTAGTACCAGGTGCCGTCGCGGGCGATACGCATGTCGATATCGCCACAGAAATCCGGGTTCCACAGATGAACCGGAGCCGGTCCCTTGCCCTTGGGCAACTGTGCCAACAAATCATTGGCCTTGGCCGAACCCGTCATGCTGTTCTCCTTTGAATTACTGGTCGCTCATGCCCAGCAGGCTGCGGGCGTATTGCCGCAACGGTGGGCCAAGCAAATCTTCGGGTTTATTGTCGTGGAACGTCAGTAAACCGCCACGACTGCGAATCCGTGCAGTATCAATCAAATATTGGGTGCTGGTCTCGATCAACATAATCTGGATCACGCCACTGTCGACACCCAGCCGGTCCAGGGCTTCCTGGTCGGCCCATTCATCTGCATTGCCAATGCGATCATCAGCCTTGGCGAACCGCGTGTACAACAGGTAATGGGCACCTGCTTCACGGGCTTCGGCCATGGCCTGCTCCAAACCTTCCGGGGCGCGGGCGCGGCGGACCATGGGGAAGTATTCGATAAAACCGTTGAAGGCCTCTTCGGCCACCACATTGGGTCGCGGGTAGGCACTGCCCGGCGGCGTGAACGCACCCTGGGCGATAAACACAAAGGAATCGGGCTGAATGCGAACCGAGTTGGAACGACGTGTGTCGCTGTGGTCCAGCAAACCGGCATCGCTCATCTGATAGCGAGTGCCTTCGGCCATATCGCTGACTGTCATGCAGCCACCCAGCGCAAACGACGCCAGCAACAAAACCAGACTACGCATCCTATCCTCCAGAAGCCGGTGACGGAAAACCGGCGAATGGGCACGAGATGCAGATTTTGCGCCAGCTTGCCTGGCTAGCCGCCAATGATCTTCATCACCGTCGCCCCGCCCGAAAACGCCACTTCCTGCTTATCGCCCAAGGCCTTGACCAGCAAGCCCTGTAACGCCGGCAAGGCCTGATGACGCGGCTTGTCCAACAAGTCGCCGACATAGTGGCGGTTGCTCGAAGACAGACAGCCGTGCAGCCAACCTGTGGAAGACAGACGCAGGCGTGAACAGGTTCGGCAAAACGGCACGCTTTCATTGGCGATCACGCCGAAGTAGCCCTGGCCGGGAATTTCATAGCGCACGGCCGTGGCATCCACCGGGGCGTCGGCCTGCAGGTATTCGTGATGTTCGCCAATCAGGCTCAACAGTTGTTGCAGGCTGACAAATTGCTGCAGGAAGGCGTTGGAGTCGCTGGCCAGGTGGCCCATGCGCATCAACTCGATAAAACGCAATTCATAACCGCGCGCCAGGCAATACTCCAGCAGCGGCATCACCTGGTCGAGGTTCTGCCCGCGCAGCGGCACCATATTGACCTTGATCTTGATCCCCGCCGCACGCGCCTGGTCCATGCCATCGAGCACCGTGGCCAGGTCGCCGCCCCGGGCAATCCCGCGAAAGGCATCGGCATCCAGGGTGTCGAGGGACACATTGATACGACGAATGCCGGCATCCACCAGCAGTGGCAACTTGCGCGCCAGTAACTGGCCATTGGTGGTCAGGCTGATATCACTCAAGCCCATCTGCCCGACGGCCTGCATAAAGGTTTCGAGCTTGGGGCTGACCAGCGGCTCGCCGCCGGTGATCCGCAGGCGATCAATGCCCGCTGCCTCGATCAGGTAGGCCACGCCACGCGCCATGGCCTCGGCCGAGAGTTCGTCCTGCGCAGCCACCAGCCGCTTGCCGTTGGGCACGCAGTAGGTACAGGCATAATTGCAGGCTGAGGTCAGGCTGATCCGCAAATTGCGAAAACGCCTGCCTTGACGATCAACGATCATGGATCACTCCGGCAGAGGATAATTCGGGCGCGCTAAAACCTGACTCATAAATCAGATTTTAGCAAGGTCCTTGCCTGAGTATATTCCTGGGTTATCACATACGGCAGTAAATCAGCCGGCCATTGCCCGGATGAATGCCTTAGGTGGCAGGCGTCTCGGGGTTAGGCTGGTCGCTGCTGTGCTTGCGCTTGTTGCCCATGCGCACGCCGATGTCCATCAGGAATTGGAAGAAGCCTTCCTGATCTTCCAGCACATTGCTCCAGAATGGCGAGTGGTACAGCGCCACGGCGCCATGCACCAACGCCCACGCGGCGCAGTAATGGAAATAAGGCGGCACATCTTCCAGCTTGCCTTCGCTGATCCGGCCTTTGATCAGCAGGGTCAGGCGTTCGAAGTTCGAGGCGCGGATCTTGTGCAGTTCCTCGACCATTTCCGGCACCTGGTGGCCCTTGACCACTTTTTCTTCCAGGCGGTCAAACAGGCGGTAACGCTGCGGGTCCCGCATGCGGAACTCAAAGTACGCCCGGGACAGGGCTTCCTTGTCCTTGTCGACATCGGCCGAATGCAGCAACTCGTTCAAATCGCGCTCGTAGTCGAGCATCAGGCGCAAGTAAATCTCGGCCTTGGATTTGAAGTGCTTATAGATCGTGCCTTTGCCGATACCCACGGCATCCGCAATCATCTCGACGGTGACGCTGTCTTCACCCTGTTCGAGGAACAATTTGAGCGCGGTGTCGAGAATTTCCTGCTCACGGCGGCGAAACTCACGGACCTTACGGGGTTCTTTGTGCATAGAAAGAGGTCTGCAGAGGTCAGTATTGGAAGGGATGAGCGTGCCGATGACGGAACGTTTTACCCGGTGCGAGGGATTATCCCGACTGCACGGTCGTTGGGCAACGTCTATATGAACAACCCATACACTAAACTTACAGCACGCCAACGAATCAGGCGCTATCGGTCAGAAATAAAGCATAGATTCGCACGATGTACTGCCGCCCCATGAGAACTCAAGCGAAGCGGATGTATTCCAAATCTGTTTAAAAAACGACCAGAAGCGGCTGGACTGCACGGGATACTGATCAATACTTCATCTGTCGGTGTGACATCTCCCCCAAGTGACACACCGATATGGGTACCAACGGACCGCGTATCCTTGTTTACTCCTAATGGTCTTAGCCCGGATTCACCCCCCAGAACCCGGGTTTTTTTTGCCTGGGATTCAGCGAACGTGGGCCAGTGGGAACAGACGCTTGAAGTTGGCGGTGGTCTGCTCGGCAAAACGCTCCACCGACTCGCCGCGCAGCATTGCCAGGTAATCCGCCACATCCCGCACATATTCCGGCAGGTTGGGTTTGCCGCGATGGGGGATCGGCGCCAGATAGGGTGAATCGGTCTCGACCAGCAAGCGATCGGCCGGCACCTGGCGCGCCACGTCCCGCAGGGCCTCGGCGTTGCGGAAGGTGACGATGCCCGACAAGGAAATATAGAACCCCAGGTCGAGGGCCGCCTTGGCCATCTCCCAGTCCTCGGTAAAACAGTGCAACACACCCGCCTGGGGCAGCGCCGCTTCACGCAGCAAGGCCAGGGTGTCGGCGCGGGCGCCACGGGTATGCACGATCACCGGCTTGCCGGTCTGCTGCGCCGCTTGCAGGTGCAGGCGGAACGAGGCTTGCTGCAACTCGGCGGCTTCCGGCTCGTAGTGGTAGTCCAGGCCGGTCTCGCCAATAGCCACCACCCGCGAGTGATTGAGTTCGTCCAGCAGCCACTCAAGTGCCGGGGCTTCACCGGGCTTGAGGTCCAGGGGGTGGATGCCCACAGAGCAATCCACATCGGCATAGCGTTCGGCCAGGGCCTTGACGTCGGCGGCGTTCTCGGCGCTGACGCCAATGCACAGGAAGTGCCCGACGCCACGCTGACGCGCAGCGTCGAGGGCAGCGTCCAGGGAGCCGTTGTGGGCGGCGAGGTCGAGGCGATCAAGGTGGCAATGGGAATCTACGAGCATAAGAAGTTACAACTTGCGTCACAGGAAGTGTCTGGCCGACAAAACATCCTTCGGCCCCGAAAATATCAACGTCGACCGAGCAGCCCGCCCCACTGCACCAGCAGGGCCTCAAGCAGCAGCACCCGGTTCAGGTTGGCCTTGCCCAGCACCTTCTGGCGTTGGGCGAGGATCCAGTCCTGGATGTTCAATACCTTGTCCTGGGCACTTTTCTGCGCCAGGTATTGCACCACCTTGCGCATGTCCATCAAGCCCAGGCCGTTTTCGTCCTGGGTCAATTGGTAGCGCAGGATCAGGCTGGACCAGTCGCAGAACCAGTCAAATAGCAGCAACAGCGGCACGTCTTTCCAGCCTTCGGCCAACTGCGTGGCAGACTGCTCCTGCTTGAGCAGCTTCTTCACCCCGTCGACCACCAGCGCACGCTGCTCGCGTACGCCCTGGGCCTGCAGGCTGACCGCTGCCAAGGGCGAGCCGGCTGCCAGGGTCAGCAATTCGACCCGCTCCTGCTCAGTGCATTCGGGCAAGGCCTGGCCCAGCCACTGCAAGCTCATGGCCTCGCTTGGCAGTGGGCAGGCCTGTTGCACGCAGCGACTGCGAATGGTCGGCAGCAGACGACTGGACTGGTGACTCACCAGCAACAACACCGTATCGCCAGAAGGCTCCTCAAGGCTCTTGAGCAAGGCGTTGGCGGCGTTGATATTCATCGACTCCACCGGCTCGATCAATACCACCTTGCGCCCGCCCATCTGCGCGGTCTGCACCACGAAGCTCACCAGGTCGCGCACCTGGTCGACCTTGATCGCCTTGTCCGCCTCCTCCGGTTCCAGCACGTAGTTGTCCGGATGGCTGCCGGCCTTGAGTAGCAGGCACGACTTACAGTGCCCGCACGCCTCCAGCCCTGCCGGCTGCTGGCAGAGCAGGCGGGCCATCAAGCGCTCGGCCAGGGCACGCTTGCCGATGCCTACCGGCCCATGGAGCAGATAGGCATGGGCGTGCTGGGCACGCCCGGCCAATTGCTGCCAGAGGCTGTCCTGCCACGGATAGGCTTCAGCCACGGTACAGCTCCAACAGTTTGGGGAGCAGCTCATCGATGGCCCGCTGCACCTGTTCCAGGGGCTGAGCGGCATCCAGCAGGCAGTAGCGCGACGGCGCGGCTTCGGCACGCTTGAGATAGGCCGCACGCACCGCCTCGAAAAAGGCTCGGCCTTCCAGCTCGAAACGATCCAGGCGACCACGGGCGCTGGCCCGGGCCAGGCCGATGTCTACCGGCAGGTCGAAGACCAGGGTCAAGTGCGGGCGCAGGTCGCCTTGGACGAAGGTCTCCAGGGTCGCAATGCGCTCCAGGGACAGGCCGCGGCCAGCGCCCTGATAGGCGTAGGTGGAATCGGTGAAGCGGTCGCAGATCACCACCGCGCCCCGGGCCAGCGCCGGGCGAATCACTTCGGCCAAGTGCTGGGCACGGGCGGCAAACACCAGCAACAGCTCGGTGTCCGGGTGCATGACCTCGTCGCCAGTGGCCAGCAACACCTCACGGATCTTCTCGGCCAGGGGCGTGCCGCCAGGCTCGCGGGTCAGCAGCACCTCGATACCTTCAGCCCGCAAGCGCTCGGCCAGGTATTCACGGTTGGTACTCTTGCCAGCGCCTTCCGGGCCTTCCAGGGTAATAAACAAGCCAGTCACAGGCAGTCCTTAGTCAGAGTCATTGCGGGCTTTGCGCGGGCGCAGCGTCAGGCGCGGCAGGCTCAACGGTGGTCGGCGCGGGTGCCGGGCTGGAGCGGTAATCGGCGCGGCGCTTGAGTTGGTACTCGCGCACCGCCGCGTTATGGGCGTCCAGGCTATCGGAAAAAATATGGCTGCCATCGCCCCGGGCCACGAAATACAGGCTGCTGCCCGGTACCGGATTCAACGCGGCATGAATCGCCTCGCGGCCAACCATGGCAATCGGCGTCGGCGGCAGGCCGCTGATCATGTAGGTGTTATAGGGTGTGGCTTCTTTCAGGTGCGCGCGCGTCAACTTGCCGTTGTAGCGCTCGCCCATGCCGTAGATCACCGTGGGATCGGTTTGCAGCAGCATGCCAATCTTCAGGCGCCGCACAAACACCCCGGCAATCTGCCCACGCTCTTCAGGCACGCCGGTTTCCTTCTCGACCAGAGACGCCATGATCAGCGCCTGGTAGGGGTCGGTATAGGGCGCATCCGGGGCACGTCGCTGCCATTCCTGGGCCAGTACGTCGTCCAGGCGGTTATAGGCTTTCTTCAGGAATTCGACATCGGTCATGCCGCGCACGAAACGGTAGGTATCGGGGAAGAACCGCCCTTCGGGGAACACGTCGGGATGGCCGATTTTTTCCATCACCTCAGTGTCACTCAAGCCCGACAGGGTCTGCTCGATCTTTTCATGCTTGGCCAAGGCACTGCGTACCTGGCGGAAGTTCCAGCCCTCCACCAGGGTCAGGCTGTACTGCACCACTTCGCCACGCTGCCACAGGCCAATCAGGCCCTGGGCCGTCAGGCCTGGCGTCATGCGGTATTCGCCACTGTGCAGCGGTTGGCCGTCAAGGTTGAAGCGCCAGTAGAGACGCAGCCAAAAGGCATCCTCCAGCACACCGTCACTTTCCAGACGATTGAAAGTACCCGTAGGGGTCGCGCCAGCAGCTACATCCAGCAATTGCTCCTGGGGCAGATTCAGCGGTTGCTTCAAGGCCGAGTTCAGCTTCCAGGCGGAAAAACCCAATAGCAAACCCGCCAGGACCAGACCGATCTCCAGCAGCAATACAATTTTACGTCTCAAATCAAACACCCAATAGCGCGCGAACAATGCCTTGCAGTTTACGGGTGAGCGGCCCGGCCGACCAGCTCATTGGCCCACATCCAAGCACCGGCCAAATGCCATATACGCTATTGCAGACAAACACTTCGTCAGCCCGCTGCAGCTGCGCAAGACTGATATCGGTCACGGTCGTGACGACCCCCAACGCCTCGGCACGGGCCAACAGCTCGGCCCGCATGACGCCAGCCACACCACAGCGGCTCAGGTCGGCAGTCAGCAACTGGCCGTTATCCACCAGGAACAGGTTGCTGAACACGCCTTCGATGACGCGCCCGGACATATCCAGCATCAATCCTTCCGCGTGATCGGCATCCTGCCACTCGGCGCGAGCCAGCACCTGTTCAAGGCGATTGAGGTGTTTGAGGCCGGCGAGCAAGGGTTGCTCGGACAAACGCGTGGCGCATGGGAACAGGCGTACACCTGATGAACCGTGGGCCGGGGGATAGGTAGCCGGCGGGCTGCCTTGCAGGATACGGCGCACGGGTGCGCCTGCGTTGATGCCATACCCCCGCAGGCTATCGCCCCGGGTCAGGATCAACTTGAGCACGCCGTCACCGAGGGCCGCCGCATAGGCCAGTAACTCGTCGCGGATCAGTGCCTGATCCGCAACGAGCGCCAGGCGCCTGCAACCCTCGTCGAGGCGTTGCAGGTGGCGGTCGAGCAGCACGAGCTGCCCGGCCTTGACCGCGAGGGTTTCAAACAAACCATCGCCGTAGGCCAGGCCGCGATCTTTGAGCGGCACTGCGTCCGCTGGCTGACCGTCGACCCAGCTGCGCATTACTCGGCGAACCGGCGGAACACCAGGGAACCGTTGGTACCGCCAAAGCCGAACGAGTTGGACAGCACCACGTCGATCGGCATTTTCTGCGCCTCGTGAGGTACGAAGTTCAGGTCGCAGCCTTCATCCGGCTCATCCAGGTTGATGGTCGGCGGTGCGACCTGGTCCTTGATCGCCAGCACGCTGAAGATCGCCTCAACCGCACCTGCCGCACCCAGCAGGTGACCGGTCATGGACTTGGTGGAACTGACCGCCAGCTTGTAGGCGTGCTCGCCGAACACCGACTTGATGGCCTGCGCTTCCGCCAGATCGCCAGTGGGTGTCGAGGTGCCGTGGGCATTGATGTACTGCACTTGATCGCCATTGATCTTCGCATCGCGCAACGCATTGCTGATGCAGCGCGCAGCACCTGCGCCGTCGGCGGGTGGCGACGTCATGTGATACGCGTCACCACTCATGCCAAAACCGATCAACTCGGCATAGATCGTTGCGCCGCGCGCTTTGGCGTGCTCCAGCTCTTCGAGGACCAGGGCACCGGCACCGTCGGACAGTACAAAGCCATCACGGCCCTTGTCCCACGGACGACTGGCGCGGGTTGGCTCGTCATTGCGCGTCGACAGCGCACGGGACGCGCCGAAGCCGCCCATGCCCAGGCCACAGGCGGCCATTTCGGCGCCACCGGCAATCATCACGTCCGCCTCGTCATAGGCGATATTGCGCGCCGCCATGCCGATGCAGTGAGTGCCCGTGGTGCACGCCGTGGAAATGGCGTAGTTAGGCCCCTGGGCACCCAGATGGATGGACAGGAAACCGGAAATCATATTGATGATCGAGCCCGGAACGAAGAACGGTGAAATTCGACGAGGGCCGGATTCGTGCAGCGTGCGGCTGGTTTCTTCGATATTGGTCAAACCACCAATACCCGAACCCATGGCCACGCCGATGCGCTCACGGTTGGCATCGGTGACTTCCAGGCCAGCATTACGCACTGCCTGAAAACCGGCTGCCAGGCCGTATTGAATGAACAGGTCGAGTTTGCGGGATTCCTTGATCGAGAGATATTCCTCGACATTGAAGCCCTTTACCGAGCCGCCAAAACGGGTGGAATAGGCAGAAAGGTCCGTATGCTCAATCAGACCAATACCACTGTGGCCAGCCAGAATGCCCTGCCAACTGCTCGGCACATCCGTGCCCAGTGGCGACAACATACCCATACCGGTGACTACGACGCGTCTACGCGACACAGCACTCTCCTTTTTCTTGATGACGACACTTTGCATCAAACCTAAAGAAAAAACCGCACGCCGTTATAGCAGTGCGGTTTTTCCCAACAGCAAGCGACGACTACAAATTACTTGTCGTTGTGAGCAGTAACGTAGTCGATAGCAGCTTGAACAGTAGTGATTTTTTCAGCTTCTTCGTCCGGGATTTCGGTCTCGAATTCCTCTTCCAGAGCCATCACCAGCTCAACGGTGTCAAGGGAGTCGGCACCCAGGTCTTCAACGAAGGAAGAAGTGTTTTTCACTTCATCTTCTTTAACGCCCAGTTGCTCGGCAACGATTTTCTTGACGCGCTCTTCGATGGTGCTCATACCTTGTTTTCACTCCTAATGGACAAATTCAGGCAGCTGGCCAGTGGGTAAGTGTATAGAAAGGCTTTTCAGCTTTTCAACTGAAAGCTTCACCCTCGTACCCTACCGACCACCTGTCTATAAATAGATTGCAGCTTTATAACGGATTTTAGACAGCTCGTATGACATTTTTTTGAAGCGATCCGTCACAATTTAACTCATGTACATCCCGCCGTTCACCGGGATTGTAGCCCCAGTCACGTATGCCGCACCGTCAGATGCCAGGAAAGAGACCACATTGGCGATCTCTTGAGCCTGGCCCAGACGACCCAGCGGAATTTGCGTCAGCAACGCTTCACGCTGCGCTTCTGGCAGTTCGCGGGTCATATCGGTGTCGATGAACCCTGGAGCCACCGAGTTGACCGTAATCGACCGCGAGCCGACTTCACGCGCCAGGGCACGGCTGAAACCTTCCAGGCCGGCCTTGGCAGAGGCGTAGTTTACTTGGCCTGCGTTGCCCATGGCACCCACTACGGAGCCAATATTGATAATTCGCCCCCAACGCGCCTTGGTCATGCCGCGCAAAACACCCTTGGACAGGCGAAACAGACTGTTCAGGTTGGTATCGACCACGTCGTACCACTCGTCGTCTTTCATGCGCATCATCAGGTTGTCACGGGTGATACCGGCGTTGTTCACCAGAATAGCCGGCGTACCGAATTGTGCGGTGATCTCGGCAAGCACGGCAGCCACGGACTCATCGCTGGTCACGTTGAGTTCCAGGCCGGTGCCCTGCACGCCGTTTTCCTTGAGGGTCGCGGCGATACGCTCGGCGCCCGAGGCGGAGGTGGCAGTACCAATCACTACCGCGCCCTGACGGCCCAGTTCCAGGGCAATCGCCTGGCCAATGCCACGGCTTGCGCCGGTAACCAGTGCAACTTTACCTTGCAGACTCATGCAGGCTTCTCCTTAGTTCAGGCCAGTGCGGCGCGGGCGGCTGCGAAGCCATCCGGGGTATTGAGATTGGAAGTCGACACGCCTTCGGCGCAGCGCTTGTTGAGACCGGCCAGGACTTTGCCCGGGCCACACTCAACCAGTTGGATCGCGCCCTTGGCAGCCAGGGTCTGCACGGATTCAACCCAGCGCACCGGCTTGTACAGTTGCTCCAGCAGGTCGCGCTTGAGGGTTTCCAGGTCCGGTGCCACGTCGGCGCTGACGTTTTGCACCAGCGGGATCTGCGGTGCCTGCCAGTTGATGGCGGCGACGGACTCGGCAAAACGCTCGGCCGCCGGGCGCATCAGTTCGCAGTGGGACGGTACGCTGACCGGCAGCGGCAAGGCACGCTTGGCCCCACGGGCCTTGCAGCCTTCGATGGCACGCTCAACTGCAGCCTTGGCACCGGCGATCACCACCTGGCCAGGGGAGTTGAAGTTGACCGCGCTGACCACTTCGCCCTGGGCCGCTTCGGCACAGACTTCGATCACCACCGCGTCGTCCAGGCCCAGGATCGCGGCCATGCCGCCCTGCCCGGCCGGAACCGCCTCTTGCATCAGTTGGCCACGGCGCTCTACCAGCTTGACCGCTTCAGCGAGGGTCAGGCTGCCTGCCGCAACCAGGGCGCTGTACTCGCCCAGGCTGTGACCGGCAACAAAAGCCGGGCGTGCGCCGCCTTCGGCCAGCCAAACGCGCCACAGCGCGATGGACGCCGTCAGGATGGCCGGCTGGGTTTTATCGGTTTGATTGAGCAGTTCTTCCGGACCGTCCTGGGTCAATGCCCAGAGGTCGTAGCCCAAGGCCGCGGAAGCTTCCTTGAATGTTTCCAGGATCAGCGGGTATTGCGCGCCCAGCTCGGCCAACATGCCGAGGGACTGCGAACCCTGCCCTGGAAAGACGAATGCGAGGGATGTAGACATGTAACAAGCCCCTAATGATCTGGTCGTCGGTGAATTGACGCCCCACAGCTGGGAGCGCAAGAAACTGACAGATTGGATGGTCAATTGAACTGGCCGGTCACATTTAAGCATTCCCGGCCCGATTCGCCTAAGGCAACAGATCCTCAAGACGGCCATGCAAGCGTTGCGGCAGGTTCTCCTGGATCTCGATCAGCGCGCGCGCAATAGCACTCTGAAAGCCCTGGACACCTGCAGAACCGTGGCTTTTTACCACAATACCCTGCAGACCGAGGAAGCTTGCGCCGTTATGCCGCGCCGGGGCCAGGTCCGCCTGCAAGCGCCGCATCAACGGCAACGCCAGGGCACCCACCAGCCGCGAAGCCAGATTGCGCTTGAACAACGCCTCGATCCGCGCAGCAATCATCGTAGCCAGGCCTTCGCTGGACTTAAGCAGGATATTTCCGACAAACCCGTCACAAACCACCACATCGGCCTCGCCACGATATAACCCATCGCCTTCGACAAACCCGATGTAATTCAAGCCCCGCGCCTGCTGCAACAGGCTAGCGGCCAACTTGACCTGCTGGTTGCCCTTGATATCCTCGGTGCCGATGTTCAGCAAGGCCACCCGTGGCCGCACCACACCCAGCGCCTCGGCCGCGACCGAGCCCATCAGGGCAAAGTGCAGCAGGTGCTCGGCGCTGCAATCGACATTTGCCCCCAGGTCCAGCAACTGGCAATAGCCACCCTGCGTCGGAATCGCCGCGACCATCGCCGGCCGATCAATACCCGGCAGGGTTTTCAGCACATGCCGCGACAGCGCCATCAAGGCCCCGGTATTGCCAGCGCTGACACAGGCCTGGACCTTGCCATCGCGCAGCAACTCAAGCGCCACGCGCATTGACGAATCAGGTTTGCCACGCAGGGCCTGGGCCGGCTTTTCATCCATGCCGATGGTTTCGCTGGCCGGCATTATTGTCAGGCGCGCGCGATCCACAGCCGGATGACTGGCAATCAGTTCTTCAAGAAGGGAAGGTTGACCGACGAGGGTCAGGTGCAGCGAGGGCGTAGCAGACAGGCTGGCAATGCATGCCTGGACAATGCTGCGGGGACCGAAGTCCCCGCCCATTGCGTCAATCGCGATGACTTGAGCAGACAAGTGATTACTCGTCAGCGCCCTTGTCGATCACTTTACGGCCACGGTATACGCCTTCTGGCGATACGTGGTGACGCAGGTGAACTTCACCAGTGGTTTTTTCTACAGACAGAGTGCTTGCCGTCAGGGCATCGTGCGAACGACGCATGTCACGGGCAGAGCGGGATTTTTTGTTCTGCTGAACAGCCATAATTGATTAACTCCTAAACGTTTGGGTCACGCTTTAACTGCGCCAATACACTGAACGGGTTGGACCGCGTTACCTCGTCCTCGCTCGGTTCGGACTCGTCATCGAGCCCCGCCGGCTGCTGGCATTCTTCCGGATGATGAGCAGGCACAATGGGCAAGGCGAGCAAAAGCTCCTCCTCGATCAGTGCATGCAGATCCAAAGGATCTTCGCCCAGTTCCAGCACGTCATAACCTTTCGGCAACGACTGGGTATTCGCACCCTCTTTCACCACAGCATAACTGCATTCGCTGTGGATCGGCAGGGTGACCAGCTCAAGACAACGCTGGCAAACCATTTTGACCTCGGTGTCGATAAAACTGTGGATTACCACAGATTTACGTTCATCTCGCTCAAAAACGAATTTAGCCTGCACCGTACCGACAGTGTCGGAAAGCGGGTCGCAGAGTCTCTCCAAATCGGCCAGCAACACTTCACCTTGGAGGGTGGTGCCACGATCAGCCAATTTGCGCGGGTCAACGTGAGGTGGAATCGGGTCATTCAACATAGGCGCAGCATTATAGGGATGCACCCGCCCATGTCAAAGGAAATTCAGCCCTGTGCGCCAGACTGTCCGCTCGCTAGAATCCGCGACTGCCTTGAGGAGAGCCACATGTTGCCTTTATTACTCGCTTCCAGCTCGGTTTATCGCCGAGAACTGTTGAACCGCCTGCATCTGCCGTTCATCTGCAGCTCTCCGGATATCGACGAAAGCCATCGCATAAATGAGTCCGCGATCGACCTGGTCAAGCGCCTGGCCGAAGAGAAAGCCCGCGCCCTGGCCGGTAGTCATCCAGGGCACCTGATCATCGGCTCGGACCAGGTGGCGACCCTGGACGGCCAGATCATCGGCAAGCCCCACACCTTTGAAAAGGCCCGCGAGCAATTGCTGGCAGCCAGCGGCAGACAGGTCAGCTTCCTGACCGGCCTGGCCCTGCTCAATAGCGACACCGGGCACTGCCAGGTGGACTGCATCCCCTTCACCGTCACAATGCGCCAACTGGCGCCGGCACAGATCGAGCGCTACCTGCGGATTGAGCAGCCCTACAATTGCGCTGGCAGCTTCAAGGCCGAGGGACTGGGGGTGAGCCTGTTTCAGAGCACCGCAGGGCCGGACGCCACCAGCCTCATCGGCCTACCGCTGATCCGCCTGGTGGATATGTTGCTGGCCGAAGGCGTGCAAATCCCCTGAGAACCCCACAAAAACCAATGTGGGAGCCGGGCTTGCCCGCGATGACGGCCTGTCAGCAACCCATTGGCTGGCTGACCCACCGCAATCGCGGGCAAGCCCGCTCCCACATTTTGAGCTATGCCAATCGCGAGATCAGCGCAAGGCCGGCCCCTGGAAGCCCATGTACAGCGCCAGTTTCTCCGCCACACTGGCCCCCAGCTTCTTGGAGAAACGGTCGAACGGCGATTCCTGGACGGTAAAGTCCACCAACTCCTTCTCGCCAATCACATCCCGCGCCACTGAACTGGCACTGCCCAGACCATCAATCAAGCCCAGCGGCAATGCCTGCTCACCCGACCAGATCAGGCCCGAGAACAACTCCGGATGTTCTTTATCCTTGAGCCGCTCACCGCGCCCCTGCTTGACGCTGGCAATGAACTGGCGATGAGTGGTGTCGAGCACGCTCTGCCAGAACTGGGTTTCGTCAGCCTTTTGCGGCTGGAACGGGTCAAGGAACGACTTGTGCTCCCCGGAGGTGTAGGTACGACGCTCAACCCCCAGCTTCTCCATTGCCCCGACAAAACCGTAGCCGGCCGCCGTCACGCCAATCGAACCCACCAGACTGGCCTTGTCGGCGTAGATCTGGTCGGCGGCGCTGGCGATGTAATAGGCACCCGAGGCGCCCAGGTCAGAGATTACCGCGTACAGCTTGGTCTCTGGATGCAAGGCACGCAGCCGGCGAATCTCGTCATAGACGTAACCCGACTGCACCGGACTGCCGCCAGGGCTATTGATGCGCAACACCACGCCCTTGACCTTGGGATCCTCGAAGGCCGTGCGCAAACTGCTGACGATATTGTCGGCACTGGCCGACTCCTTGTCGGCAATCACCCCGCTCACCTCGATCAACGCGGTATAACTACCACTGCGGGCGGCGCTTTTTTCCATATCGACCAAAGGACTGAACAACACCAGCATGCCAATCAGGTAGGTGAAGGTCAGGAGTTTGAAGAAGATCCCCCAGCGCCGGGCGCGGCGCTGTTCCTGGACGCCCGCCAGCAGGGTCTTTTCCAACAACTTCCAGCTTTTATCATCCCCATTGTCAGCACCGGACTTGGTCGGTGCCTTCCACTCATCGGTCATGCCATCTACCCCAGCAAAAACTTAATGGGCCTGGTTGAGCCAGGCGTGCAATTGCGAAAACCGATCAATCGTCAGTCGCGGCTCGTAAGCCTGTAAGGCTTCAGGGGACTGGGCGCCGTAGCTGACGGCAACACTGTCCATGCCGGCATTGCGCGCCATCAACAGATCGAACGAAGCATCGCCGACCATCAACGACTCACGGGCAGACACGCCGCAATGAGCCATGATCTGCTCCAGCATCAATGGATGGGGCTTGCTCGCGGTTTCATCGGCAGCGCGGGTGACGTCGAAATAGTCTTCCCAACCATTGGCCTTGAGCACCCGATCCAGGCCACGCCGGGCTTTGCCGGTGGCCACGGCCAGGTGATAGCCCTGCTCACGCAATGCCGCCAACGACTGCACCACCCCCTCAAACAAAGGCGAAGGCTCGGACTCAAGGGCAATGTAGTGATCGGCGTAATGCTCGCGAAACGCCACCAGCTCACTGTCAGCGATCTGCGGGTACAAGGTGCGAATGGCTTCGGGCAACCCCAGGCCAATAATGCCCTTGACCGCCAGATCACTGCACAGCTCGAAGCCGGAACGGGTCGAGGCCACGTGCATGGACTCGACAATCCGACCAATGGAATCGCACAGGGTGCCATCCCAGTCAAAAATCAGCAGCTTGTAGTCAGGGCGCGACACTCAGGCGCTCCACGGTCTTGGCCCACATCTCATCCACAGGGGCCTGCAATTTCAATTCGCCACCATCGGGCAACGGCACCGTCAGCATGTAGGCATGCAGGAACAGGCGTTTGCCGCCAAGGTCACGAATCTCCTTGGAGAAACCCTCGTCGCCGTACTTGGTATCGCCCGCAATACAGTGACCCGCATGCAGGGTATGCACACGAATCTGGTGGGTACGCCCGGTCACCGGCTTGGCCTCGACCATGGTTGCGAAGTCACCGAAGCGCCGCAGCACCTTGAACAGGGTCAGCGCCTCCTTGCCCTCCTCGTCTACCTCGACCATGCGCTCGCCGGAGCGCAGGTTGCTCTTCTGCAACGGTGCCCGCACGCTCTTGATCGAGGACGCCCAGTTGCCACGTACCAGGGCCATATAGCGCTTGTCCACACCATCGCCGCGCAGGGCGGTATGCAGGTGACGCAACATGCTGCGCTTCTTGGCAATCATCAACAGGCCGGAGGTGTCGCGGTCCAGGCGATGGACCAGTTCCAGCTCCTTGGCATCCGGACGCAACTGACGAAAGGCTTCGATCACCCCGAAATTCAGGCCGCTACCGCCGTGCACCGCAATGCCGCACGGCTTGTTGATCACGATCAGCTTGTTGTCTTCGAAGACAATCGACGCTTCAAGGCGCTGCAACAGGCCCTGGGCCAGCGGCACAGGCTCGTCACGCTCAGGCACGCGAACCGGCGGCACCCGGACGATATCGCCCGCCTGCAGCTTGTACTCAGGCTTGATCCGGCCCTTGTTCACCCGCACTTCGCCTTTACGCAAAATGCGATAAATCAAGGTCTTGGGCACGCCCTTGAGCCTGGTCAGAAGAAAATTGTCGATGCGTTGGCCGGCATATTCCGGCGAGACCTCAAGCAGCTGGACGCTGGGGGTCGGGGGGGTGGTAGTCGTCATGTCGGGAATGATAACAATTTTTTATGGAATTGAAGCACTTAATCATTGCTGCTATAGTCGCGAACGCCGCCAAAAGCGGCCTGGACAGAGGACTCGCGGCAAACTGCCGCCCCTGACCATCGCAATTCATCAGGACGCGAGGCCGTCCTACGGGGCTCTTGCCACACTGGAAGGCTCAAGATTGTAACAAGCGCAGGTGACATGAGGCCTGAAGCGAGTGCAAGAAACAGAGTGATTACTCGTCTCTTGCGCCGATATTTACGGCCAGTTCACAAAGTGCAGTCAGTCTTGTACCAGACCACGGCGAATGCTTCGGAAACAACGCCTGTTATTAGCCATGAGCGTGAACTCCCCATTGGAGAACACGGTAAATGCCAACCCGCTGCGGATTCTGCGCGCGGCAGCACCCGAATTATCAGGGATACGTGTAGGGTGGAGATGCACAACCGTCGGACTGTGTAGCACTAGGCTTATATTTAGACGCTTCATCTCGTCCACAGTCGCCGGTTGATTCCTCCTCCTGACTGAGTGCTTATTAAGTCACCACAGCAAGCAGGACGCGTAAGTCGCGATACCAGCCCAATTGGCCGGTATTGCTGGACACTGGAGTGGCCAACCACTCTTGACGCACCTGACACCGACCGTGAGAAGTCGTGTGTGCCGAACGCCGTTTCCGGCAGCCCGGAAACCGACGGTACAACATGAAAAGAATGCTGATTAACGCAACTCAACCCGAAGAGTTGCGTGTTGCACTGGTAGATGGCCAACGCCTCTACGACCTGGACATCGAGTCCGGTGCACGCGAGCAGAAGAAGGCCAACATCTATAAAGGCCGGATTACTCGCATCGAGCCAAGCCTTGAGGCTGCCTTTGTCGATTTTGGCTCTGAGCGCCATGGCTTCCTGCCCCTCAAAGAAATCTCCCGCGAATACTTCAAGAAAGCCCCTGAAGGCCGCGTGAACATCAAGGACGTCCTGAGCGAAGGCCAGGAAGTCATCGTCCAGGTCGAAAAAGAAGAACGTGGCAACAAGGGCGCCGCCCTGACCACCTTCATCAGCCTGGCTGGCCGTTACCTGGTCCTGATGCCGAACAACCCGCGTGCCGGCGGCATCTCCCGTCGCATCGAAGGCGAAGAGCGCAACGAACTGCGTGAAGCGCTGAACGGCTTGATCGCTCCGGCCGACATGGGCCTGATCGTGCGCACTGCCGGCCTTGGCCGCAGCAGCGAAGAAATGCAGTGGGACCTCGATTACCTGCTGCAACTGTGGACCGCTATTAAAGAAGCATCCCTGGACCGCTCCGCGCCATTCCTGATCTATCAGGAAAGCAACGTGATCATCCGCGCCATCCGCGACTACCTGCGCCAGGACATCGGCGAAGTGCTGATCGACAGCGTTGAAGCACAGGACGAAGCCCTGACCTTCATCCGCCAGGTGATGCCGCAGTACGCCAGCAAGATCAAGCTGTACGAAGACAGCGTACCGCTGTTCAACCGCTTCCAGATCGAAAGCCAGATCGAAACCGCCTTCCAGCGCGTGGTCGAACTGCCGTCCGGCGGCTCCATCGTGATCGATCCGACCGAAGCCCTGGTGTCCATCGACATCAACTCGGCGCGTGCCACCAAAGGCAGCGACATCGAAGAAACCGCGTTGCAGACCAACCTGGAAGCAGCCGAAGAAATCGCGCGCCAACTGCGCCTGCGTGATATCGGCGGCCTGATCGTGATCGACTTCATCGACATGACCCCGGCCAAGAACCAGCGCGCCGTGGAAGAAAAAGTCCGCGAATGCCTGGAAGCCGACCGCGCCCGCGTACAGGTTGGCCGTATCTCGCGCTTCGGCCTGCTGGAAATGTCCCGTCAGCGCCTGCGTCCATCCCTGGGCGAAAGCAGCGGCATCGTCTGCCCGCGTTGCAACGGCACCGGCATCATCCGTGACGTTGAATCGCTGTCCCTGGCGATCCTGCGCCTGATCGAAGAAGAAGCCCTGAAAGACCGCACCGCCGAAGTCCGCGCACAAGTGCCGATCCCGGTTGCAGCTTTCCTGCTCAACGAAAAACGCAACTCGATCACCAAGATCGAACTGCGCACCCGTGCCCGTATCGTGATCCTGCCGAACGATCACCTCGAGACGCCGCACTTCGAAGTCCAGCGCCTGCGTGATGACAGCCCGGAAGCCCACAGCGGCCAGTCCAGCTACGAAATCGCCGCTGCCGCTGCCGAAGTCGAAGAAGTCCAGCCAGCCGCCGCAACCCGCACCCTGGTGCGCCAGGAAGCCGCGGTCAAGACCGCACCGGCCCGTGCCAACGCACCGGTACCGACTGAAGTCGCCGCCCCGGTGGCCGCGCCTGCCGTCCTGCCGGAGCCAAGCCTGTTCAAGGGCCTGGTGAAGTCGCTGGTCAGCCTGTTCGCCACCAAGGAAGAGCCTGTTGCTCCAGCCGTGGTCGAGAAGCCAGCCGCTGAACGCCCTGCCCGCAACGAAGAGCGTCGCAACGGTCGCCAGCAGAGCCGTAACCGCAACGGTCGCCGTGACGAAGAGCGCAAGCCTCGCGAAGAACGTGCACCGCGTGAAGAACGCGCCCCCCGTGAAGAGCGCCAGCCGCGCGAAGCCCGTGAAGAAACCCCGGCCGTAGCCCGTGAAGAACGTGCTCCGCGCGAAGAGCGTGCACCACGTGAAGAACGCGCACCGCGTGCCCCTCGCGCCCCGCGTGAAGATCGCAAGCCACGTGGCGAGCGTGAAGAGCGTGTACGTGAACTGCGTGAACCTTTGGACGCTGCCCCAGCTGTTGCCGCCGTAGCAACTGATGTCGCGACCGAAGAACGCCCGGCCCGCCAGCCCCGTGAAGAACGCGCTCCACGCCCACCGCGTGAAGAGCGTCAACCACGCGCCGAGCAGGCTGCCGCAGCCAGCGAAGAAGAACTGCTGAACAACGACGAACAGCCACAGGAAGATGGCCAGGACAACGCCGAAGGCGATCGTCCACGCCGCCGCTCCCGTGGCCAGCGTCGCCGCAGCAACCGCCGTGAGCGTCAGCGTGACGCCAACGGCAATGTGATCGAAGGCTCGGAAGAGACCGGCGAAGCCGCTGAAGAAAGCGCCAACAACGAACCGACCAGCACCGAACTGGCTGCTGGCCTGGCCGTTACCGCTGCAGTTGCCAGCTCGGTCATCAGTGCACCTGCCGAAGCCGAAGCCAACCAGCAGGCCGAACGTGCCACCGCTGCCGTGCAGGAAACTGCCGCAGTTGAAGCACCGGTTGTCGAAGCCACCACCGTGGTCGAAGCACCTGCCGCTGTAGAAGTGGAAGTTGCACCGGTCCGCGAAGCCCAGCCTGAAGCCGAAGTAGTGGCTGCACCTGCAATCGTGGTTGAGCCCCAGCCTGTGGTCGAAGCTGTTGTCGACGCGCCAGCCGCTGAAGCAACCCCAGAAGTGCGTGAAGTTCGCGAAGAACAGACCGCCTTCCAGTGGACTGCCGAGCCGGCCGTCGTCGCCGAAGCACCTGCCCCGGCACCGGTAGAAGAAGCTCCAGCACCGGTTGCTGAAGTGGTTATCGCCGAACCAGCGGTGGTTGCAGAACCGGTTGTGGTTGCCGAGCCTGCTCCGGTGGTTGTGGAAACCCCAGTGGTTGCCGAAGTGGTCGCCCCAGTGGTTGAAGCCCCTGTCAGCGCCCTGACCGAAAACGGCCGTGCGCCTAACGACCCGCGTGAAGTGCGTCGTCGCAAGCGTGAAGCCGAGCGTCTGCAGAAAGAAGCCGAAGCAGCAGCGGCGGCGGCCCCGGCCGTCGTCGAAGCGGTTGCGCCAGCACCGGCCATCGAAGCAGAAGTTGAGCACACTGCCCCAACCATCGACGAGAACCTGCGTTCCGTTGAAGAAGTGGTAGAGCACAACCCAAAAGCCCTGGAAGAAGAGCACGAGCCTAAACCCCTCGCCTGATTCCAACGGCAATTAAAAAGCCCCGCCTGAGCAATCAGGCGGGGCTTTTTTATGCGACATGTGGGAGCTGGCTTGCCTGCGATGGTCGTTAACGATGACGGATAAATACCTGACACCCCGACCAGCTCTTCCAGCCCCTACCTGAATTCCAGTGATTGCGGCACGTCCACATCCCACAACACCCCAGGATCATCCACCTGCACTTCCCGCACCTCAGCCAGGGCAAACACAGCCCTGGCCCCACGATCCCCAGTCAACCCCATCAAGGCAGGCCCCAGTGCCGGGCCAAACGCAACAGGATGGCCCTGCTGACCAGCATGCACCGGCACACTGACACCCTCCACCCGCTCTATCACCCGCTCAATACTCGCCGCCTGGATAAACGGCATATCCCCCAACACCACCAGCCAACCCGCCGCCGGGCCACTGGCGGCAACGGCGGCTGCAATGCTGTCGCCCATGCCCGCCGAATCCACAAGCAGCACTTCGCAACCGTATGCCCTGGCCAGGCGAATAACCTCGCTGCGCGCAGGCGCGGTGATGACCCAGCGCCGGGTGATACAGGTCGGTAAATTGACCAACACCTGCTCGAAGACCGGCCGTGTCACTCCATCTCGCCCCCTACAAGGGGCCAGCAGTTTGTCCTGGCCGGTTCGCGCGCGGAACCGACTGCCCTGCCCCGCCGCCAGGACGATGGCGGTAATGGTGCTCGTCAACTGACCACCTCCCGCACCGGTTTTGCTTGCAACAGTTCCACACCGTTCTTGATCGCGACGATGTGCGCCATCAACGACAAGGCAATCTCTGCCGGCGTATGACTGCCGATATGAAGACCGATCGGACCATGCAGCCGCGCAATCGCCTCGGCTCCCAGCCCCAACACCGCCAGGTTCTCCCGACGCTTGCGGCTATTGGCCCGCGAGCCCAGGGCACCAATGTAGAACGCTCGGGAGTTCAACGCGGTCAGCAGCGCCATGTCGTCCAGGCGCGGATCGTGGGTCAGGGCCACAATGGCCGTGCGCTCGTCCGTCTGAATATTGAGCACGGCCTCATCGGGCATTCCCGGCACAAAGCGCCCGTGTTGTTCTTCCCAGCCATGGACAAACTCCTGGCGTGGATCGCAGATCAGCACTTCAAAATCCAACAGCCGCGCCATTTCTGCCACATAGCGCGACAGCTGCCCCGCACCGATCAGTAACAGGCGCCAGCGCGGGCCGTAGATGGCCCGCAAGCGCTCACCATCAAAACTGACAATGTCGGACTGGCTCGCCGCGCTCAGACGCACGGTGCCCGTCGCCAAGTCCAACTCCCGGGCCACTATTTCATGGGCCTCACAACGCGCCAGCAACTCGGCGACCCAGGCAGGATCACCTACCCGCTCCTCCGTCAGGCGCAAGGTGCCGCCGCAGGGCAGGCCAAAGCGCGCCGCTTCATCCCGGGTCACGCCATAGGTCACCAGTTGCACCGGCGGCCCTTCGTCAGGCAAGCGACCATCGTAAAGCCGAGCGATCAGGTCATCTTCAATGCAGCCACCGGAAACCGAGCCGATCACCACCCCATCGCCGCGCAGGGCCAGCATCGCCCCCGGCGGCCGTGGCGCGCTACCCCAAGTCTGGACCACGCTGTACAGCACCACCCGCTGCCCCGCGCGGCGCCACTCCAGCACGCTGCGCAGGACGTTCAGATCCACGCTGTCCATCAGGCTTTCGCCGCCTGTTGCCAGCCCTGCAGTTGATAACGCACGGGCAAGCTGCGGATACGCTTGCCGGTGGCGGCAAATATCGCGTTGCACAGCGCCGGCGCAATCGGTGGTACGCCTGGCTCACCGACGCCTCCCAGGGGCACCTCTCCTTCTGGCGTGACCAAATGTATGGCGATTTCCCGGGGGGCCAGGGACATACGCGCCACTTCATACATATGGAAGTTGTCCTGCTGGACCTTGCCATCCTTGAAGCTGATTTCTCCCAGGACCGCATTGCCCAAGCCCATGACGCAGGCGCCCTCGAACTGTGAGCGGATGCGCTCCGGGTTGATCTGCGGTCCGCAGTCCAGCGCAATATCAGCCTTATGCACGATCAGCGTGCCATCATCCTTGACCTCCACCTCGATCACCGCCGCCACATAGGTCACAAAGCTGTAGTGCACCGCCAGCCCCAGGCCGCGCCCCTTGGGCAGCGTGCGCCCCCAGCCGGCGGCCTTGGCGGCGGTTTCCAGCACGCCGCGCATGCGCGCGGTATCAATCGGATAACGCTCGGGGGACTCGCCGTAGTTCCACTCTTCACTCAAGGTTCGCGGATCAATCTGACGATCCGGGCCCAGCAGCTTGAGTTGATATTTCAGCGGATCCTGGCCGGCCTTATGGGCCAGTTCATCGACAAAGCTCTGAATGGCAAACCCATGGGGGATGTTCGACACCGAACGGTACCAACCCACGCGGGTGTGGGCAGCCGCTTCGGGGTTTTCCAGGCGCACATTGGGAATGGCGTAGGCCATGTTGGTAAAGCCCATACCCAGCTCGAACGCTGCCTCGTGGTTCATGCCCGGCGCAAACAGCGCAGTGATGCTGGGTGCCACGGTGCGGTGCAGCCAGCCAGAGGGCAGGCCGTCCTTGTTCAGGCCGGCCTTGAGGTACTCGGCGGAGACGGTATGGAAGTAGGAGTTATGAATATCGTCTTCACGGGTCCACTGCACCCGCACGGCCTTGCCGGGGAATTCCTTGGCCAGCAGCGCAGCTTCGATGATGAAATCCGGTTTCGACTTGCGCCCAAAGCCACCGCCCAACAGGGTGACGTGGATCGTGACGTTATCGAACGGCAAGCCCAGGCGCTCGGCCACCCGTTCCCGCGTGACCTGCGGTGCCTGGCTCGGAGCCCAGGCCTCGCATCGCCCGTCTTGATAACGGGCCACGGCCACCATCGGCTCCATCGGCGACTGCGCCAGGTGTGGCAAGTAATACGTGGCTTCGAGGGTGCTGTCGGCATCGTTCAGGGCCTGCTCGATACTGCCGGTATTGCGCACCACTTTGCCGGGCTGGAGCGCCGCCGCCTCCAGGGTCTTGCGATAGTCGGTGGAGTTGTAGCCAGCATTCGCGCCGTCGTCCCAGACAATCTGCAACGCCTCACGGCCCTTGATCGCCGCCCAGGTATTGCTGGCAACCACCGCCACACCACCCAATGGCTGGAATTCCGAGGGTATGGGTCGGCTTTCGATTTGCAGGACCTTGATCACCCCGGGGACTTTCAGCGCCGCGCTGGCATCGAACGACTTGACCTTGCCGCCGTATACCTTGGGCCGCGCAATGGTCGCGAACAGCATGCCGTCAAAATGCACATCGGCGCCGTACACCGCCCGGCCGTTGACGATATCGGCACCGTCGATGGCCTTGGTGGCTTCCTTGCCGATATAGCGAAACTCCGAGGGCTGCTTGAGTCGCAGGCTGTCGCGCGCCGGCACTGCCAACGCGCTGGCGGCAGCGGCCAGGGCGCCATAGCCCAGTTCGCGGCCGCTGGGCTGGTGAATGACTTTATGCAACTGTGCACGGCATTCGGCCAGCGGGACTTTCCACTGCTCGGCAGCGGCCTGTTCCAGCATGGTCCGCACGGCGGCGCCGCAGCGGCGCATCGGTTCGAACCAATGGCGCATGCTGCGCGAACCGTCAGTATCCTGGTTGCCAAAACGCGCTTCATCGCCCGGCGCCTGCGCAACCTTCACCAGCGCCCAATCGGCCTCCAGTTCATCGGCCACCACCATGGTCAGGCTGGTGCGCACGCCCTGGCCCATCTCCGAGCGGTTGCAGATCACGGTGACGGTGCCATCGCTGGCGATGCTGACATAGACCTTGGGATCATCAACCAGGCCATTGGGCATCGCGGCCCCACCGTATTGCTTCACTTCGTCGGCAAAGGCCTGGGGCAAGCCCCAACTGGCAGCCACCACCAGGGCGCCGGTCGCGCCGACGCCCTTGAGGAAACCGCGCCGGCTAAGGTTGCTCAGGGCGAAATTGCTCGGTAACTGGCTCATGCCTTGACCCCCTGCAACTGAGTCGCGGCCTGGCGAATCGCCGTCTTGATGCGGTTATAGGTGCCGCAGCGGCAGATATTGCCGACCATGGCTTCTTCAATCTGTGCATCGCTGGGGTTGGGGTTGGTTTTCAGCAAGGCCGTGGCCGACATGATCTGCCCGCCCTGACAGTAGCCGCATTGCGCCACCGCCGTATCCAGCCATGCCTGCTGCACCACCTGGCCAATCGGGTCGTTATGCAGGTTGTCGATAGTACTGACGTTCTGCCCTTTGACCGAGCCGATGGGCGTGATGCAACTGCGCGCCGGCGCACCGTCGATATGGATGGTGCAGGCGCCACACAGGCCCATGCCGCAACCGAACTTGGTGCCGTTGTAACCCGCGACATCACGGATCGCCCACAGCAGAGGCATATCCTCGGTGGCATCCAGTGGATGATCTTGACCGTTGAGTTTCAGAGTAATCATGGGCACGCCCGCATAGTGATTGGATTATGGGGTCGAGCTATCTGCCGCTTTCAAGGGAGCGGAGTCGGTACACGCAGATGGCTCAGGCTAATCGGGCTCTCTTGTGAAGACAGGTCTTCACCGGGCCTTTGATAAACAGGGTCTATCGAACAATAAACAGGCATCGTTAGCCTGCTAAGTTAACCCAGCATTAACAAAAAAGCCCTGCAATGCAGGGCTTGGTTCAACACGCTAGAAGCGTAGCTCAATAACGATTGGGCTCCATTTCCAGGTCGACCTTGAAGCGCTCGGCGATATCGCGCTGGATGCGCAGGGCCAGGCTGGAAATATCCAGGCCGGTGGCCGCGCCATAATTGACCAGCACCAGCGCCTGCAAGCGATGCACACCGGCATCCCCCTCGCGAAAGCCCTTCCAGCCGGCCTTTTCAATCAACCAGCCGGCCGCCAGTTTCACTTGGCCGTCGGCCTGGGGATAGGCCACCAGATCGGGATATTGCAGCTGCAACTGCGCCGCCAGCTCCTGGGAGACCAGTGGGTTCTTGAAGAAACTGCCGGCGTTGCCCAAGACCGCAGGATCGGGCAGCTTTTCACTGCGGATACTGCAAATGGCCCGACTGACATCGCTCGGGGTCGCCTGGGCAATGCCCTGCTCCGCCAGGCGCTGCTGCACCGGGCCATAGCCGAGTTTCAGGTGTGCGACGCGGTTCAGGGTAAAACGCACCCGCAGGATCAGCCAGCGCCCCACTTCGTGCTTGAACAGGCTGTCGCGGTAGGCGAAGTTGCATTCCTCCAGGCTGAAATCCCGCAACTCGCCCGTCTGGCGGTCGAGGGCGGTCAGGCCGGCGAAGACATCCTTGATCTCAACACCGTAGGCGCCAATGTTCTGCATCGGTGCCGCCCCGACAGTGCCGGGAATCAGGCTGAGGTTTTCCAGGCCAGAGAACCCTTGTGCAAGGGTCCATAGCACAAACGGATGCCAGGCCTCGCCCGCCTCGGCTTCCACCAGCACCTGCTGGCCGTCGTCGTGCAGTACTCGGATCCCCTGGGTTGCCATGCGCAACACCAACGCCGGGATATCCTGGGTCAGCAGCAGGTTGCTGCCGCCCCCGATCACCAGCAACGGCAACTGCTGTGCGGCCGCATAGGCCAGGCCCTCGCGCACATCGGCGTCGCTATGGGCTTCGGCGAACCATTGCGCACGCACATCAATGCCAAAACTGTTAAAGGCCTTCAGGGAAACCTGGGGCTGCACATCCAGACTCATAACCGCCCCTTCAATTCGATCACCAGCAAATCACAAGCGGCCTCGATCAGGTCCAGGACCTGCTCGAAACCTTGCTCGCCGTCGTAGTACGGATCCGGCACTTCATCCACCGCCCCATCGTAGCGGCGCAGGAACAGGTCCAGCTCGGCCTTGCCCTGGGCCGGTTGCATGGCCTTGAGGTTGCGCAGGTTGCTCTGGTCCATCGCCAGAATCAGGTCGTAGCGCGCAAAGTCGGCGCGCGACACCTGCTGGGCGCGCTGGGCCGACAAGTCGTAGCCACGACGCAGCGCTGCTTGCTGGCTGCGCTTGTCCGGGGCCTTGCCGATATGCCATTCACCGGTACCGGCAGACGCCACCTCGACCTGGTCCGCCAACCCGGCGGCCCGCAGTTTGTGGCGCAGCACGCCCTCGGCGGTGGGCGAGCGGCAGATATTGCCCAGGCAGACAAACAGGACTTCCATCAAGCCCCCAGCAACCGACGCACGCGCTCGAGGTCTTCCGGCGTATCGACACCGGCCGGCGGCGCTTCCATCGCATCATCGACATGAATACGCACGCCGTGCCACAGGGCCCGCAATTGCTCCAGGGCCTCGGTGTTTTCCAGCCAGCACGGGCCCCAGGTGACGAAGTCATGCAGGAAGCCGGCGCGGTAGGCGTAAATGCCGATATGGCGGCGATACGGCACGCCCGCCGGCAACACATCACGCTGTTTGGCGAATTCGTCGCGCGCCCAGGGCAGGGTCGAACGGCTGAAGGTCAGGGCCAGGCCATTGATGTCGCTGACCACCTTGACCACGTTCGGGTTGAACAGGGTCTCGAGATCTTCGATAGGCTCGGCCAGGGTCGCCATGCGCGCTTCGGCGTGGGCGGCCAGGTTGGCCGCGACCTGGTCGATGACACACGGCGGGATCAGCGGCTCGTCGCCTTGAACATTGACCACGATGGCGTCCGGCGCCAGGCCCAGGTGCGTGGCCACTTCGGCTAGGCGGTCGGTGCCGGAGTTGTGATCTTCACGGGTCAGTACCGCTTCGGCGCCAAAACCCTTGCAGGCCTCAATGATCCGCAGATCATCAGTGGCCACCACTACGCGTTGGGCGCTGCTTTTGCAGGCCTGTTCCCAGACCAGCTGGATCATCGGCTTGGCGCCGATCATCTGCAGCGGTTTGCCGGGCAGGCGGGTGGAGGCGTAGCGCGCGGGGATGACAACAGTGAAGGCAGTGGTCATTTATCCAGGCGCTCGTCGGTCGTCAGGGTGCGGGCTTCGCTTTCCAGCATCACCGGGATGCCGTCGCGGATCGGGTACGCCAGGCCGGCGCCCTTGCTGATCAGTTCGGTCTTGTCGGCACTGAGCTTGAGCGGGCCTTTGCAGATCGGGCAAGCGAGGATATCGAGCAGTTTGGTGTCCATGGGGGTTTCCTGGATAAAAACGTTTTAAGGCAAAAGTCGAGCAGGCAGCAGACGCATCAGTTGCGTGTCGAACCAGGCGATAAACGCCGGTGACGGTGCGGCATCGACTGCAAGGTACCACCAGTGTGCCTGGGCAAAGGCGCGGCACTTCACCGCGTCCTTTTCGGTCATGACCAGCGGCAGTGACGGCGTAAAATTCAGGACCTCGGCGCTGTAGGGCGCATGGTCGGCAAACGCATGGGGTATCGGCAGCCAGTGTAGCGTTTCGAGGGTATTGAAGAAACGTTGCGGGTTGCCGATGCCCGCGACCGCATGCACCCGTTGCCCCACGGGAAAATGGTCCAGCGGCCGCCGCTCGCCGGTCAGCAGGTTGACCAACGTGGTCGGCAGCAGACGGAAAGCAAAGCCATCCTCGCGATCAGCCCCGGCGCCGTTATATAGCAGAGCATCGACGCTGTGCAGGCGCTCGACCGGCTCGCGCAACGGCCCGGCAGGCAGGCAGCGGCGATTGCCCAGGCCGCGGGCGTTGTCGATCAGCACCAACTCAAGGTCACGGGCCAGACGGTAATGCTGCAAGCCATCGTCGGACAGGATCAGGTCCAGGGTCTCGCTGGCCAACAGGGCCTGCACCGCCCGGCTGCGATCGGGGTCGATCATCAGCGGGACGCCGCTGCGCTGCACGATCAACAAGGGCTCGTCGCCGGCCACTTGCGCGCTGTCGCTGGCCTGCACCCGCCATGGCAACTGCGCAGGCTTGGCCCCGTAGCCACGGCTGACCACACCGACACGTAGGCCACTGCGCTGGCAATGCTCGATCAACCACAGGATCAACGGCGTCTTGCCCGTGCCACCCACAGTGATATTGCCGACCACTACTATAGGCACCGGCGCTTGGTAGATCGTGCCCTCACCCGCCAGGAACCGCTCGCGCTTGCGCCTGACCACCCGGCGATAGAGTGCCTCCAGTGGTTGCAGGAGCTTGAGCGCCGGGTGGCCGTCATACCAGGCCTTGAGCAAACGATCGGACAAGGCCATCAGGGTTGCCCCGCCGCCTCGACGGTGGTCATGCGCAAATGGCTGAAACCGAGCTTGCCGGCTGCATCCATCGCGGTGATCACAGCCTGGTGTGGGGTCTTGCCATCGGCGCTGATGGACAGCGGCATTTGCGTATCACCGCCGGACTCCTTCTGCAGCGCATCCATCACGCTGGTCACGTCGTTTTTCTCGAGTAACTGGTTGTTCACCGAAAACACCCCTTCGGCGCTGATGGTGATCTCCAGTTGCTTGAGCTGCTGGTCTTCGGCCGGCGAGCCGCTGACGGCTTCCGGCAGTTCGACCCGTAGTTGGGTTTCCCGGGTAAAGGTGGTGGTGACGACAAAAAACAACAGCAGGATGAACACCACATCAATCAACGACGCCAGGTTGATATCGACCGTTTCCCGGGGCTTGCGGCGAAATTTCACGCTTTGCCCTCGACCAGGTCGACATCACGGTCGCCCTGGACCACTTCCACCAGCTTGATGGCTTCCTGCTCCATGCCCACCACCAGCTCGTCGATGCGGCGTTGCAGGAATCGGTGGAAAAACACCGCTGGGATACCCACCATCAGGCCCGCCGCCGTGGTGATCAGGGCCTTGGAAATGCCCCCGGCCAATACCGAGGCGTTGGTGGTCATGCCGGACCCGGTGAAGGCACTGAAGATATCAATCATGCCCAGCACGGTACCGAGCAAGCCCAGCAATGGCGCCATTGCCGCGATGGTGCCCAGGGCATTGATATAGCGCTCCAGTTCGTGGATTACCCGGGCGGCGGCTTCTTCAATGCACTCCTTCATGATCTCGCGACCGTGCTTGGAGTTGGCCAGGCCCGCAGCGAGGATCTCGCCCAGAGGGGAATTGGCCCGCAGTTCCTTGAGCTTTTCCTTGTCCAGTTGCTTGTCCTTGATCCAGCGCCAGACCTGCCCCAGCAGATGATCAGGGGTTACACGGCTGGCGCGCAGGGTCCACAGGCGTTCGGCAACAATGCCGAGTGCGGCGATGGAGCTCAGAATGATCGGCAACATCATCCAGCCGCCGGATTTGACCAATTCCCACACAGTGAATGTCCCCTCGAAAAAGTGCGCCACTTTAGCATATAGGCTGGCGAGGAAGGGCCTGCCGGCCGACAGCCATCATGTCGCAGGCACCGGCCTTTGGTAACTGTCGATGACAGGCGCGCGCCAGAAACGGCGCTGGCTGCGTGCCATGACCGGCGCCTCGAAAGCCCCCAGGCGCAGACGCACCGCGCCCTGTTCGGCGCTGTCATAAAGGGTGCTGCGCAAATACTGGTAACGCGCCATCACTTGCGGGTGCGGATGACCGAAACCATTGCCTCGCCCACGGGAGATCAGCACCGCCTTGGGGGCCAGTTGCTGGACAAACGGCCAGGACGAGGAACTGCGGCTGCCATGATGGGGCACTTGCAGCCAATCCGTGGCGACCGCCAGGGGCGTGGCCAGCAAGGCCCGCTCGGCCTCGCGGTCGATATCGCCGGTCAGCAGCAACCGCTCGCCATTGGCCTGGACCTGCAGCACGCACGACTTCGCGTTGCCGTTGCGGGCATCTGCCCATTGCCACAGCTGGAACACCACGCCGTCCCACTCCCACTGCTCACCGCTGATACAGGCCTGGGTGCCGAGGAACGCCGGCAACCCCCGGGTTTCCCCGCCCACCACGCGCAGGACGGGTAACCCACGGGCCACCGCCGCCGCGCCACCGGCATGATCGGCGTCGGCATGGCTGAGCAGCATCAAGTCCACCTGGCCAACCCCCAGCTTGCGCAGCGCCGGCAATACCACGCGCTCGCCGAGATCGAAATCCCCCACCCGTGGCCCGGCGTCATACAACAGCACGTGGTTGCGGGTGCGCAACACGATCGACAAGCCCTGGCCGACATCCAGTTGCTCCACCGCCACCTGGCCCAACGGGATCGACTCACGGGGCGGGAACACCGCCAGCAGCAACAGGGGCCAACCCAGCAGGCGAAAGGGAATGCCCTTGGGCATCAATAACAGCACCGCGCCCAGCAGACTGAGCAACCAGTAGCCCACAGGCACCTCGGCCGGCATCCAGGCTGGCACGTGCCCGGCCAGCCAGGCCAGGGCCTTGAACAGCCAATCCAGCGCGCCCCCCGCCAGCCACAACAGGCCACTGCCCAGCCATGGCACCGCCAGCAACAGCGTGCCCGCCAGCGCCAGCGGCAACACCAGCAGGCTGATCCACGGCACTGCAAACAGATTGGCCAGCGGCGCACTCAAGCTGATCGGCAAACCGAGGATCAGTAGCAGCGGAAACAGCCCAATCGCGATCAGCCATTGGGCACGGGTCCAGGCCTGCCACGCCCGCCAGGGCCCCAGGCGGCCGCTGAAGGCCAGCAGCAACACGGCCACGGCGGCAAATGACAGCCAGAAACCCGGTTGCAGGCTGGCCAGGGGTTCGAGGAGCAGCACCGCATTCAGGGCCAGCAGCAGTGGCCACCAGATCCCCAGGTGGCGAAACCGCAGGCGCCACAGCAACACCAGCCCCACCATCACACAGGCCCGCTGCACTGGCACGGCAAAGCCGGCGAGCAAGCCATAGGCCAGCGCTGCGGCAAATGCCAGGCCGCAGGCCCAAGGCAGCCAGGGCAAACGCCTGGGCCAGCAGCCGTAGCGGGCCAGCCCGGCCACCCAGGCATAGATCAACCCCGACAACAGGCCGATATGCTGGCCGGAAATGACCAATAGATGCACGGTGCCGGTGTCCTGCAAAATGCGCCAATCCTCGGCGGCCAAGCCGGAGCCATCGCCCAGCACCAGTGCGGCCAGCCCGGCTTCACGCCCCCGGGCGTCTACCGCCAATAGCTGCTGGCGGACCCCATCGCGCCAGGCATGTCGGGCCGGCGCCAGGCGCTGGCCATCCTTGACCGACCCCGTCGCCCCCACGCGCTGGGCCAACAGCCAGGCCTCTTGATCGAAGCCCTGGAAATTCAACAGGCCGGAGGGTCGCTTGAGGGTCACGGCCAAACGCCAGCGCTCACCACTGCGCACAGGAGGGCCGCCCTGCCAGCTCACACGGATGCGCTGGGGCAGCCGGTCCTGGCGTGACCGGCTGTCGCTCAGTTCGAAGCGCACCACCCCACTACTCTGCTGCGGTAGCCCGCTGACACGCCCTTCCAGCCAGCGGGTCTGGCCGTCCAGCGCGGGCATGAGCCGGTCGTCAAGCGCCCGTTGCGCGCTGAAACAGGCCCACGCCAGGCCCAACAGGAAAAATGCCAGCGGATAAGTACGAAACGGCAGTAGCATCAACGCCACCACCGGCAACACCAGCAACCAACCGACCGGCGGCAAGACGGGCAGCAGGCGCAACGCCAGCAGCCCCAACGCCAGCGCAAACATCCCTGTACGCATGGATCATTCCTTGAGAGTGACCCATTGAGTGTTAGCCGAGTGGTTCAGGGCGAACTATGATTTTTTGTCACAAAGTCTGAATTTCCCGTTCGTAGAATACGGGCATACTTGACCCTCGAACTGATCTGGACCCCTTATGCCACGGCACTTATTCAAACGGTACATGCCCGATCCGACCAGCATTCGGGAACACAAGTCCTTACGCTTTCTCGGCACGCTGCTCCATGACCCCAACCTCTGGCACCTCAATCGGCATTCAGTTGCCCGGGCCATGGCTGTCGGCCTGTTTGCCGCCTTCATTCCCATACCCTTGCAGATGTTGCTGGCGGCCTTCCTCGCCATTTCCGTGCGCGGCAATATGCCCATCGCCGTGAGCCTGGTGTGGCTGACCAACCCGATTACCATGCCCGTGGTGTTCTTCTGCACCTATATGACCGGCACCTGGCTGATGAACATCCCCGCCCGCACCCTGCCCGATGAACTGACCTGGGAATGGATCAGCGGGCAACTGTCGACCATGTGGCAGCCGTTCCTCCTGGGCTCGGTGGTGCTGGGCCTGGTCTTGGGCGCACTGGCGTACTGCATGACCATGGTGTATTGGCGGTGGTGGGTGGGGCATCAGTGGAAAAAACGGCAGCAACGTAATCGGTAGTCGGCGAACGCCCCTGTTGTGAGCTGGTTTGTCTGCCTGACAACCCGCGGTGTCCCGGTGAGCACCGCAGCAGTGGATATGGGTTCAATAAGCCCGCCATCACCCCCCTCAAGCATCTTTTGCAAGATTCCAAGCCCCTCATATGGCTACACTGCGCAGGTAGCGCAGGCCGGATGCCTGCGTAGAATCTCGACATCAGTGTGGTAGCAGGAGAGTGGCGTGCTAAGAAGAATGGGGATAAAAGGCCGCGTACTGTTGCTGACCTTGTTGCCTACCAGCCTGATGGCATTGCTCCTGGGCGGATATTTCACCTGGATGCAGCTCTCGGAGCTGCAAACCCAACTGCTCAATCGCGGCGAGATGATCGCCGAACAGCTGGCGCCGCTGGTGGCACCGGCACTGGGTAACAAGAACACCGACCTGCTGGAACGCATCGCCACCCAGTCCCTGGAGCAAGTCGACGTGCGGGCCGTGTCTTTCCTGGCGCCCGACCGCTCGGCCCTGGCCCATGCCGGCCCGACCATGCTCAACCAGCCGCCCATCGGCAACAGCTCACACCTGCTGCAACGCACCGGCAATGACGCCACCCGCTACCTGCTGCCGGTGTTCGGCCGCCATCGCAATCTCGCCGGCGAGCTGATTCCCGACGAAGCCGATCGCCTGCTGGGCTGGGTCGAGCTGGAACTGTCCCACAACGGCATGCTGCTGCGCGGCTATCGCAGCCTGTTCGCCAGCCTGCTGTTGATTGCCATCGGCCTGATCTGCACGGCGGCCCTGGCCCTGCGCATCAGCCGCACGATCAACTCGCCTATCGGCCAGATCAAACAAGCGGTGGCGCAGCTCAAGGACGGCAACCTGGAAACCCGTTTGCCGCCCCTGGGCAGCCAGGAGCTGGATCAGTTGGCGTCCGGCATCAACCGCATGGCCGAAACCCTGCAAAACGCCCAGGAAGAACTGCAACACAGCATCGACCAGGCCACCGAAGACGTGCGCCAGAACCTGGAAACCATCGAGATCCAGAACATCGAGCTGGACCTGGCCCGCAAGGAGGCCCTGGAGGCCAGCCGCATCAAGTCGGAGTTCCTGGCCAATATGAGCCATGAAATCCGCACACCGCTCAATGGCATCCTCGGTTTCACCCACCTGTTGCAGAAAAGCGAACTGTCGCCCCGTCAGTTGGATTACCTGGGCACCATTGAAAAATCCGCCGACAACCTGCTGGGCATCATCAACGAGATTCTCGACTTTTCGAAAATCGAAGCCGGCAAGCTGGTGCTCGACAGTATCCCGTTCAACCTGCGCGACCTGTTGCAAGACACCCTGACCATCCTCGCCCCGGCCGCCCATGCCAAACAGCTGGAGCTGGTGAGCCTGGTCTACCGCGATACTCCGCTGTCCCTGGTGGGCGACCCGCTGCGTCTCAAGCAGATCCTCACCAACCTGGTCAGCAACGCCATCAAATTCACCCGCGAAGGCACCATCGTCGCCCGGGCCATGCTCGAAGACGAGCAGGAAGACAGCGTGCAACTGCGCATCAGCGTGCAGGACACCGGCATCGGCCTGTCGAACCAGGATGTGCGCGCCCTGTTCCAGGCCTTTAGCCAGGCGGATAACTCCTTGTCCCGTCAGCCCGGTGGCACCGGGTTGGGGCTGGTGATTTCCAAGCGCCTGATCGAGCAGATGGGCGGCGAAATCGGCGTCGACAGCACGCCAGGCGAGGGTTCGGAGTTCTGGATCAGCCTCAACCTGCCAAAAACCCGCGACGATATCGAAGACTTGCCCGCCCCGCCGCTGTTGGGCCGGCGTGTGGCGGTGCTGGAGAACCACGAACTGGCGCGCCAGGCCCTGCAACACCAGTTGGAAGACTGCGGCCTGGAGGTCACGCCGTTCAACAGCCTGGAGAACCTGACCAACGGCATCACCAGCGCACACCAGACCGAGCAGGCCATCGACCTCGCGGTACTGGGCATCACCGCCAACGATATTCCGCCGGAGCGCCTCAACCAACACCTGTGGGACCTTGAGCACCTGGGCTGCAAAGTGCTGGTGCTGTGCCCGACCACCGAGCAGATGCTGTTCAACCTGTCGGTGCCCAACCCCAATAGCCAGTTGCAGGCCAAGCCGGCCTGCACCCGTAAATTGCGCCGGGCGCTGTCCGACCTGATCAGCCCGCGCCCCTTGCGCAGTGAACCGGGCGAGCCGTTGTCCAGCCGTGCGCCACGGGTGCTGTGTGTCGACGACAACCCGGCCAACCTGCTGCTGGTACAGACCCTGCTCGAAGACATGGGCGCCAAGGTCCAGGCCGTGGAAAGCGGCTATAGCGCTATCGAAGCGGTGAAGAAAGAAGCCTTCGACCTGGTGCTGATGGACGTGCAGATGCCCGGCATGGACGGGCGCCAGAGCACCGAGGCGATTCGTCAGTGGGAAAGCGAGCGCCACGGCACGCCGCTGCCTATCGTCGCCCTGACGGCCCACGCCATGGCCAATGAAAAACGCGCCCTGCTGCAAAGCGGTATGGATGACTACCTGACCAAGCCCATCAGCGAGCGGCAACTGGCCCAGGTGGTGCTGAAATGGACCGGCCTGGCCTTGCGCAATCAAGGCCCGGAACGCGCAGTCGAAGGCCATGGCCCTGCCGCGCAACTGCCGGTACTCGACCATGAAGAGGGCCTGCGCCTAGCGGCCGGCAAGGCGGACTTGGCCGCCGATATGCTGGCCATGTTGCTGGCGTCCCTGGAAGCTGACCGTGAGGCCGTCTGCGTCGCCCGCGAAGCCAACGACAACAATGCCCTGATCGAACGGGTCCACCGCCTGCACGGCGCCACCCGCTACTGCGGCGTGCCGCAATTGCGCGCAGCCTGCCAACGCGCCGAAACCTTGCTCAAGCAGGATGACGCCAAGGCCATGGCTGCCCTGGATGAACTGGACATGGCCATCGCCCGCCTTGCCAGCGAGGCCCGGGTCAACGCCTGATGCAGAGCAACACGCCCAACGCCAATGACGGGCAACATCTCTTGTGGGCGCCGGTAAGCCGGCGCCCACAGGTTTTGTGTCACCACACGCTATTTTGCAGGGAGCCCCTTGATGCGCATCATCCTCTTCAGCAGCCAGACCTATGACCGCGACAGCTTTCTCGCCGAACCCTTGCCCGCGGGCATGGAGTTGCAGTTCCAACCGGCACGCCTGAACCTCGACACCGTGGCCCTGGCCGATAAGCACGAAGTGGTCTGTGCCTTTATCAACGACGACCTCAGCGCCCCGGTGCTCGAACACCTCGCGGCCGGCGGCACACAACTGATTGCCCTGCGCTCGGCCGGCTACAACCATGTGGACCTGGCCGCCGCCAAGCGCCTGGGCCTGACCATCGTGCGGGTGCCCGCGTACTCGCCCCATGCAGTGGCCGAACATGCCGTGGCCCTGGTGCTGGCCCTCAACCGCCGCCTGCACCGCGCCTACAACCGTACCCGCGACGGCGACTTCAGCCTGCACGGCCTGACCGGCTTCGACCTGGTGGGCAAGACCGTGGGTGTGGTGGGGACCGGGCAGATCGGCGCGACCTTTGCCAAGATCATGACCGGCTTTGGCTGCAGCTTGCTGGCATACGATCCCTACCCCAATCCGCAGGTCGAAGCCCTTGGCGCGCGCTATGTCAGCCTGCCCCAGTTGTTGGCCGAGGCACAGATCATCAGCCTGCACTGCCCGCTGACCGCCGACAGCAAGCACCTGATCAATGCGCAATCCCTGGCCCATATGCAGCCGGGAGCGATGCTGATCAACACCGGGCGCGGCGGCCTGGTGGACACCCCGGCATTGATCGAAGCGCTCAAGGATGGACAGCTGGGCTACCTGGGCCTGGATGTGTACGAGGAAGAAGCCCAGCTGTTTTTTGAAGACCGTTCGGACCTGCCCTTGCAGGACGATGTGCTGGCACGCCTGCTGACCTTCCCCAACGTGATCATTACCGCGCACCAGGCATTCCTCACACGCGAGGCCCTGGCGGCGATTGCCGGGACCACCCTGGCCAATATCCAGGCCTGGGCCAACGGCCAGGCGCAAAACCTGGTACAGGGATGATCAACGGTCATCTACCGCGCGCATGGTGAACAGGCGAGCGTGATAGGATGCCGCGCCTATTTGGAGGATCCATGGCCGAACACGATTTCCGCTTCAGTTTGCTGAGCCCACAACACACCCTGATCGAATGCCGCGCCCTGGTGCCCGGTCGTTATCAAGTCACCGGCAATGGTGGCTCGATCAAGCATGGCGACGTGCTGATCGTCACTTTGCGCGGCAGCAAGACCCTGTCGATGCGCCTGACCGTCGAAGGCGATGCGCGCTACTCCATCCGCCCGGCCGGGCAATGGGTTGCCATGGCGCAAGGGCCGAAGTTCGGCGAGCTGGAGATTCACACCTGGAAGGTCAATTGCGACAGCTGCGACGCCGTGCTGGAGTTTGAGTTCGCGGTGGAAACCAAGTTGACCAAGGAACCGTTGCAACCGGCCGCCACTGCGCGCATTGCCGAGTTGGGCTGGGCCACCGTCGGCGACAAGCACCGTTGCCCGAAATGCCAGCAGGCCGCGCCATGAAGAGCCTGCTGATGATCGCAGTGCTGGGCGCAGGCCTTGCCGGCTGCGCCAGCGACGAGGTCAAGCTCAAGCAGGATCACAGCTACATCGTGGAGTGGATCGGCGAACGGCCCCTGATGGATTACGCCCACCTGACCGTGACCCTCGGTGCCGATGGCCGGGCCTATGGCAATGGCGGCTGCAACCACTGGTTCGCGCCGTACAGCCTGGAGGGTGACAAACTCAGCTTCGGCAAGATCGGCAGCACCCGCAAGCTGTGTGCCGAAGCCCTGATGGAGCAGGAACAGCGCTTCTTCAAGGCCCTGGAAACCGTGCAGCGCTGGGACATCTCGCCCATCGAGCAGACCCGTTTCTGGCCTGCCGAGGGCAAGCCACTGCGTTTGTGGCTGGAAGAAGGCTGATCCGTTGACGATTGCGGTGTGCCGGGCATACCGCAATCGCCAGCGAGCAACCGTTTAGCCGCGCAGTTCCTTGAGCTTGGCCAATACCCCCGCCGCCGTCTGCTCGCCCAACATCTGCGCCCGCACCTTGCCCTTGTCATCAATGATGTAGGTCACCGGCAACGCTTCGCTGCGCGGGATATCAAAAATCGCCTCGGGGTTCTGTGCCAGTACCGTGAACTTGATGCCCAGCTTCTCGCTGGCGCTCTTGAGCTCTTCGCCCTGCACATTATCGAAGTTGACGCCGAACACGCTTACCGGCTGGCCTTTGAGCTGCTCGGCCAGGGCGTTGAGCTCGGGGATTTCGATGCGGCACGGGCCACACCATTCGGCCCAGTAATTGATCACCAACCATTGTTTGTCGACGCGCTCGGACGCGACTTTCTGGCCGTATTGGTCAACGCCATAATCATTGCCGCAGCCGCTGAGCAGGAGTGTGGTGATAACTGCCAGTGCGCCTATCAGTCGCCGTGTCATGGGGTAATCCTTAGCAAAAATGAACGTGGGCTGCGGCCGATCGCCTCTTACGGTTTAAGGACACGCCGCAGCGCAGGTAGAATACCCGCCACCTTACGCAAGATGCGACCCGCACATGACCGATCTGACGCTTTATCACAACCCGCGCTGCTCGAAATCCCGCGGTGCGCTCGAACTGCTGCAAGCCCGTGGCCTCACGCCGAACGTGGTGCGCTACCTGGAAACCCCGCTGGACGCCACGCAGCTTGAAGCCCTGCTCGGCAAGCTGGGGATCAGCGCCCGGCAATTGCTGCGCACCGGCGAAGACGAATACAAGACCCTCAACCTGGCCGACGCCAGCCTCAGCGAGGCGCAATTGATTGCCGCCATCGCCGCCCATCCCAAGCTGATGGAACGGCCGATCCTGGCCACTGCCGATAAGGCCGTGATTGGCCGGCCGCCGGAAAACATCCTGGAGCTTCTGCCGTGAGCGCGCCCTACATCCTGGTGCTGTATTACAGCCGCAACGGCTCGGTCAGTGAAATGGCCCGGCAGATTGCCCGAGGCATCGAGCAAGGCGGCCTGGAAGCGCGCCTGCGCACCGTGCCGGCGATCTCCAGCGAGTGCGAAGCCATCGCCCCGAGCATCCCGGCCGAAGGCGCGCTGTATGCCAGCCTCGACGACCTGAAGAACTGTTCGGGCCTGGCCCTGGGCAGCCCGACGCGCTTTGGCAACATGGCCGCGCCCTTGAAGTACTTTCTCGACGGCACCAGCAACCTGTGGCTGACCGGCGCCCTCGTCGGCAAGCCGGCCGGGGTCTTCACCTCGACCGCCAGCCTGCACGGCGGCCAGGAAACCACCTTGATGTCGATGCTGCTGCCGCTGCTGCACCACGGCATGCTGATCACCGGCCTGCCCTACAGCGAACAGGCCCTGCTCGACACCCAGGGCGGCGGTACGCCCTACGGCGCCAGCCACCATTCCGGCGCCGATGGCAAACGTGCCCTGGACCCCCATGAAATCGCCCTGTGCCGTGCCCTGGGCCTGCGCCTGGCGAAGACTGCGGCGAAACTGGAGAGTGGCCGTGGCCAAGAAGCCTAAAGTCCTGCCGGCCCAGGCCTGGCTGGAGCCCCGGGTCAAAGTGGCACGGGCCTTGAGCCTGCTGGCGTTTTTCGGCCTGGTGGGGTTGCTCTGCGTGTATTACCTGCTGATCGCCGACCTGCATGGCGCACGGCCCTGGGTCATCCTGCTGATCGAACTGGTGCCGCTGCTGATCCTCGCGCCGGGCATGCTGATGGGCAGTGCGCGCGGGCATTCGTGGATGTGCTTTGTGGTGAACCTGTATTTCATCAAAGGCGCCCTGGCGGCCTATGACCCGAACCGCCAGTGGTTTGGCGTGCTGGAGATGCTGGCAAGCCTGGCGGTGTTCTGCACGGCGCTGCTGTATGTGCGCTGGCGGTTCCAGCTGAATCGGCGGTTGGCGGGGGAAGGTCAGCCAGCCTGAGGATTATGTGGGGCCGATCAGGCCCCATCGCGGTCTCAATGGTTGACGGTAAACGCCAGCATCATCGACAACTGGCACATCGGCCGCCCGCTCTCGGCATGCCACTGGTTGAACGCCGCCTGCACCGTCGCCAGGTCCCGCAGGCTGGTGGGGGCCTTGTCGACAATCTCCTGCGCATTCAATGCCGCAACCACGTCATAACTCGGTACAAACGTGTCCTTGCCGACCATGCGCAAGAAGCGCGGTGCCGACAGCCCGCCCAACTGGTGGCCGTGCTTGCTCAGGTATTTCCACAAGCCGACGATGTCGGTCACCGGCCAGTCGGCGATCAATGCCGCGAAGCTGCCCTTTTCCTGCTCGACGTCGAGAATCATCTGCGCGTTGCGCGGCACGCTCTTGAGCTTGCCCAGGTGGCGGATGATCCGCGTGTCCTGCATCAGGCGCTCAAGGTGCTCGGCGCCCATCAGCACGACTTTCTCGGGATCGAAGCCAAAGAACACCTGCTCGAACGCCGGCCATTTGGCGTCCACCACACTGTGCTTGAGCCCGGCGCGGAACACCCGCAGCGACAGGGTCGACAGGTAGCGGTCGTCGCTGATCTGGCGCAGTTGCGCCGGGGTCTTGGGCGCGGGCAGGTGGGCTTCCAGCTCGGCTGCCGAACCAAAACGGTTCAGACAGTATTCGTGCAGCCATTTGTAATCGCGCATGCCCTCTCCTACGGGTTGAAATGAAAACGGCGCCCATCAGCGCCGTCTGTCAGAGCCTGGAAAAGGCTCAGAGGTTCACAATGTTGACGAAGCGCGAAGCCGCGGTTTCGTCGATGCGCAGGCTGGTGAAGTCAAACAGGTTGCGGTCGGCCAACTGCGAGGGGATCACGTTCTGCAGGCTGCGGAAGATGCTTTCGGTACGCCCCGGCGTCTTGCGCTCCCACTCCTGGAGCATGTCCTTGACCACCTGGCGCTGCAGGTTCTCCTGGGAGCCGCAGAGGTTGCAGGGGATGATCGGGAATTGCTTGAAATCGGAGTAGGCCTGGATGTCCTTCTCGTTGCAATACGCCAGCGGGCGGATCACCACGTTGCGCCCGTCGTCGGCGCGCAGCTTGGGCGGCATGGCCTTGAGGGAGCCGTTGAAGAACATATTGAGGAAGAAGGTCTCGACGATGTCATCGCGGTGATGACCCAGGGCCATCTTGGTTGCACCGATTTCATCGGCAAAGGTGTACAGCGTGCCACGGCGCAGGCGCGAACACAGCGAGCAGGTGGTCTTGCCTTCCGGAATCAGCTCCTTGACCACCGAATAGGTGTCTTTCTCGACGATGTGGTACTCGATACCCAGGGTCTTGAGGTAGGCCGGCAGCACGTCCTCGGGAAACCCGGGCTGCTTCTGGTCCATGTTGACGGCCACTATGTCGAATTTGATCGGCGCGACCTTTTGCAGGTGCAGCAGCACGTCCAGCATGGTGTAGCTGTCTTTGCCGCCGGACAGGCAGACCATGACCTTGTCGCCCTCTTCGATCATGTTGAAGTCAGCGACAGCCTCACCGGCCAGGCGCCGCAGGCGTTTTTGCAGTTTGTTCTGATTGACGGTAAGGGTGCCCATGGCGCTTGGATCCGCGAAAAGGTGTGGGACGAAAAGCCGGGTATTTTAACGATATGAACGACCGAGTTCCAATGTGGGAGGGGCTTGCGCCCGATGGCGGTAGGTCAGTCGACAAATGCATGGCTGACCCACCGCCATCGCAGGCAAGCCAGCTCCCACAGGGGGCTGCATTCCACGTCACAGACCCAGGCGCGATTAAGCCCAGTGTTTACAGCGCAATTTGCTCTAAAGCCCCACACTTTTTCCGGTCATGACTTCCTATACTGCGACATAAGGTCGCACACATATCCAGACCTTTCAGGCCACTTGGCCGGCGGGCGCTCCGCTTGGGGGGCGATGGCAATAACGACAGGAGTGACTGGCATGATCCATCACGTCGTGGGGCTTTTCACCCATCCCGACCAGGAATGGCGGGAAATTCGTGGCGATAAAGAAGAAAGCATCGGCCACATGTACCTCACCCATACGCTGATTCTCGCGGCGATCCCCGCCGTATCAGCCTTTATCGGCACCACCCAGGTCGGGTGGGTCATCGGCAATCGCTCCCCGGTCATGCTGACCCAGGAAAGTGCGCTGTGGATGACCATCATGTCCTACCTGGCGATGCTCGGCGGCGTTGCGGTAATGGGCGCCTTCATCCATTGGATGGCGCGCACCTATGACGCCAACCCCAGCATGGCGCGCTGCGTGGCGTTCGCTACCTATACCGCCACGCCCCTGTTTATCGGCGGGCTGGCAGCGCTGTATCCGCATATGTGGCTGGGCATGGTCGTCGGTACGGCCGCCATCTGCTACACGGTGTACCTGCTCTATGTGGGGCTGCCGACCTTCATGAGCATCGACCCCGATGAAGGCTTCCTGTTTTCCAGCTCGGTGCTGGCGGTAGGCCTGGTGGTCCTGGTGGCGATCATGGCGTTTACCGTGATTGTCTGGGGCCTGGGCGTCGGTCCGATCTACACCAACTAGCCGTCTTTTCAGCGCAGGAACAGCCACCGCAAGGTGGCTTTTGCGTTATGCATGACCATTCGGCGCCTGACCGATTCGGAAACACTCCTGGATGCGGCATACTGGACATCTCTGGAGATATGTACAGCATGCCCGAGCAACTCAATACCCGCGTCGAAGATTGTTTCCTGCAAGCCGAATCCTTTTTCAAACGAAGCTTCAAACGCCCCCAGGTCAGCCTCAAGCTGCGTGGGCAGAAAGCCGGTGTCGCGCATTTGCACGAGAACCTGCTGCGCTTCAATCCCCAGTTGTACCGGGAAAACAGCCAACACTTCCTCAAACAGACGGTGGCCCACGAAGTGGCGCACCTGATCGCCCACCAATTGTTCGGCGAGCGCATCCAGCCCCATGGTGAGGAATGGCAGTTGATCATGCGCGGGGTCTACGAACTGCCGCCCGATCGCTGCCATACCTATGAGATTCAGCGTCGGCGGGTGACCCGCTATATCTATCGGTGCCCGTGTGCCGACAGTGACTTCCCGTTCTCGGCCCAGCGCCATGGGTTGGTGAACCAGGGGCGGCGGTACTTGTGCCGCAAGTGTCGGGGGACGTTGGTGTTTACCGGGGAGACTCGGGTGGAGTGAGGTTTTTTTGGGGGGGGTCACTGGCCCCATCGCGGCATAGGTATCTACACATCTTTTTAGTGATTCTTAGGTTTGTGTACATATCCGTTGCTGGGGTTACGGCGGCTATTGGTTCCGCCCTTACGGCGGCTCACTTTGGAAGAGCCCCAAAGTAAGCAAAGGGCTCTTGCCCCACCACTCGGCACCTCGCCTAGGCTCGGTGTGCCCGTCATCCGACATTGATTTGGGGGGCCGCCGCGATGGGCCATCCATGGCCCAGCGCTGCTAAACCGGCGTCCTGCCGGTTTACCCCCCAAATCAAAATCGGATGACGGCCAGCGTGGTTTAACGGGGCGCCTCAGATCAAAAGCAAAGCGAGGCGGCCTGACAGCCGACCTGATCGTCGAAGCCAGCTCCCACAGGGGGGAATGCAGCTTCGCGCCCCGGCTTTGCTGTTGCTGTTGCTCTGCTTTTGATCTGGCTTTTGATCTTAGGCGCCCCGTTAAACCACGATGGCCGCAGGCAGGTATTGCGCAGTGGGCACCCCGGCATGGATGCCGGGGTAGCCGCGACACGGCCAGGGATGGCCGATCGCGGCGGGCCCACGGAGCAATGCCTGACTGCGGGCATGCCGAGCCTAGGCGAGGCACCGAGTGGTGGGGCAAGAGCGCTTTGCTTACTTTGGCGCTTCTCCAAAGTGAGCCGCCGTAAGGGCGGAACCAATAGCCGCCGTAACCGCAGCAACGGATATGTACACAAACCCAATCAGCACTAGATAAAACAGTTGTCTAGATACCCATGCCCGCGATGGGGCCCGAACAGCCACTACCCCACCACCTTGGCCCCCCGCAGCTCGGCTATCCGCTGAGTACTGAAACCCAACTCCCCCAGCACCTGATCACTGTGCGCCCCCACCGCAGCACCGATATGCCTCGGCTCCGGCACCCCTTCGGAAAACTTCAGCGGGCAGGCCATCTGCGCCTGGAACGAGCCATCCCCGCGGGGCACCTGGCTCACCAGCTCGCGGGCCTGCAACTGCGGGTGCTGCAGGGCTTCGCCCAGACTGAGCACCGGCTCGACGCAAGCATCGACCCCGGCAAACAACGCACACAGCTCCTCGAAGCTGTGCCGCTCAAACTCCACTTGCAGCGCCTGCTTGAGGGCCTTTTGCTGTTCGGGCTTGGGCGACAAGCCCTGGGCCGCCAGCTCCGGGCGCCCCAGCGCAGTACACAATTGCTGCATAAACCCCGGCTCCAGGCTACCCACCGACAGCCAGCGCCCGTCCCGCGAGCGGTAGTAATCGTAGAAGCTGCCGCCATTGAGCACCTGGTCTTCGCGCCCAGGCTCCACGCCACACGCCAGGTAGGCCGCGCCGGCCATGGCGTTGAGGCTGAAGGCGCAGTCGGTCATGCTCACATCCAGGTACTGCCCCAGCCCACTGTGCTGACGAGCAATCACCGCCGCGAGCAGGCCGACCACGGCATGCAACGAGCCGCCGCCCACATCCGCCAATTGCACGCCCAGGGGCACTGGGCCACTGTCCTGGCGCCCGGTGTAGCTGGCGACGCCGGACAAGGCCAGATAATTGATGTCATGCCCGGCGCGGTCCTTGTAGGGGCCGGTCTGGCCATAGCCGGTGATGGACACATAGATCAGCTTCGGGTTGATCGCCTTCAACGCTTCATACCCCAACCCCAGGCGCTCCATGACCCCGGGGCGGAACTGCTCCAGCACGATGTCGTACTCCGCCACCAGTTGCCGCACGATCTCCAGCGCCTCGGGCTGCTTGAGGTCCAGGGCCAGGCTGCGCTTGTTGCGGTTGAGGTAGGCATGGCTGGCCGACACGCCACGGTCGTGGGGCGGCAACACCCGCAGCAGGTCCATGCGCGTGGGGGATTCGATGCGCAGCACCTCGGCGCCCATGTCTGCCAACAGCAGCGAAGCAAAAGGCCCCGGCAGCAAGGTCGAGAAATCCAGCACTTTGAGGGACGCCAAGGGGCCTGACATGGGAGCTCCGATTCCGATTCGATGGAACACAGAGTAGGCAACCTTTCGCGGCAGCGGCAATCACCGTAAGCATCATCGACAGTGACCGTTGTGCTCGTGCGCCCATAAAAAAACCCATCCGAAGATGGGTTTTTCAGTGCTGCGTCAGCGTTTACTTAAGCGCTGGTGCCGGGCCTTCGGCCACGCCCAGGTCATCCAGTTCGCGGGTTTCGGAGATACCGGTACCGCCGGAAGCCAGCTCGCTTTGCAGCTTGTCGGTGTCCAGTTCCTTGACCCACTTGGCCACAACGATGGTCGCTACGGCGTTACCGACCAGGTTGGTCAGGGCACGGGCTTCGGACATGAAGCGGTCGATACCGAGGATCAGCGCCAGGCCGGCAACCGGCAAGTGGCCAACCGCCGACAGGGTTGCAGCCAGTACAATGAAACCACTACCGGTCACGCCAGCAGCGCCTTTGGAGGACAGCAGCAGCACCAGCAGCAGGGTGATCTGGTGGGTGATGTCCATGTGGGTGTCAGTCGCCTGGGCGATGAACACGGCAGCCATGGTCAGGTAGATCGAAGTACCGTCGAGGTTGAAGGAGTAGCCAGTCGGAATAACCAGGCCCACCACCGACTTCTTCGCACCCAGGCGTTCCATCTTGATCAGCATGCGTGGCAGTGCGGACTCGGAGGAGGAAGTCCCGAGTACGATCAGCAGCTCTTCACGGATGTAGCGCACCAGCTTCAGGACGCTGAAGCCGTGGGCGCGGCAGATGCCACCCAGGACTACCAGCACGAACAGGATACAGGTGATGTAGAAGCAGATCATCAACTGGCCCAGTTGCACCAGCGAGCCAACACCGTAGGCACCGATGGTGAACGCCATGGCGCCCAGGGCACCGATTGGCGCGAGCTTCATGATCATGTTGATGATGTTGAACATCACGTGGGCGAAGCGATCAATGAAGTCCAGCACTGGCTTGCCGTAGGCACCCAGGCGATGCAGGGCGAAACCGAAGATCACCGAGAACATCAGCACTTGCAGGATATCGCCGTTGGCGAAGGCGCCGACGATGGTGTTGGGGATCACGTTGAGGATAAAGCCGACGATGCTCTGGTCTTTACCGGCAGTGACGTAGGCTGCGACTTTCGAAGCGTCCAGGGTCGCAACGTCGATGTGCATGCCAGCGCCTGGCTGCACTACGTTGACCACCACCAGGCCGATCAGCAGGGCGATGGTGGAGACGATTTCGAAGTACAGCAGCGCGTAGCCGCCGGTCTTGCCCACCGACTTCATGCTCTGCATGCCGGCGATGCCGCTGACAACGGTACAGAAGATGATCGGGGCGATGACCATTTTGATCAGCTTGATAAAGCCGTCACCCAATGGCTTGAGGGCCACACCGGTCTGCGGGTAGAAGTGACCGAGCAGGATACCGATAACGATGGCAACGATTACCTGGAAATACAGGGTTTTGTAGAACGGCTGACGAGTCGTCATTGCAAAGTTTCCTCAAGAGTCCCGTGGGGCAAATATCCGCCATTGCCCACGACACTTGAATTGCGAACCCTCCTGCACTGGAGGGATTTGTTTTGGCGAGCTGCTGGCTGGCAGATCTGTATTCCTTATCGCAAACGGCGTGCCACTTTCCGCAAAAGCCCTGGAGCCCACAAACCATGGGCCTGTCGGCTGTGCACCGGCAGCATTCTTGGTTGAGTCAGGTGGCGGATATCCGCCCATCACTCCAATCTCGTCCTACAATTTGGCGGATATCCGCCTTGTCCGCCCCAGGCGCGATGGCTACCATCGGCCACTCAATGGACGAGGCCCCTGCATGCGCGAACGCACCATCGCCAGTCATTACGCCCGCGCTGCCCTGGGCGGCGCGCGCCGGGCCGGCTACGATTACTCGAGCCTGTTGCAGCAGCTGGGGATTGCCCCGGAACTGCTGGCAGAACCCCGTGCGCGCATCGCGCCAGAGCAATTCACGCAGCTGTTGCAGCGGTTGTGGCAGGCGCTGGATGACGAGTACCTGGGCTTTGCCGATGGACCGAGCAAGCGCGGGACTTTCGCCATGATGTGCCACGCATTGATTCATTGCCGCACCCTGGAGAAAGCGCTGGAGCGCGGATTGTTGTTCTACAGCCTGTTCCCCCAGGGGCCGCGCTGGCGGTTGAGCCGTGAAGGCGACATGGCACGCCTGAGCCTGGATGACTCGCACCTGTGGGATCCGGATCACTTTTTGAGCGAGTCCCTGCTGGTGATCTGGCATCGCCTCGGCAGTTGGCTGATTGGCCAGCGTATCCGCCTCGAGCAAGCGACCTTCAGCTACCCGATGCCGGCCCATGCCAGCGAATACGACCTGCTGTTCCCTTGCCCGCTGGTGTTCAGCGCGGCCAGCAGCAGCCTGGTGTTCCCCAGTCGCTACCTGAACCTGCCGCTGTTGCAGGATGAACGCACCCTCAAACACTTCCTCGAACGCTCCCCCGCCGACCTGCTGTCCCGGCCAGACGAAGGCGACAGCCTGAGCAGCCAGTTACGTCGCCTGCTAAGCCGCGACCGCACACCCTGGCCAGACCTGGAAGCCGTGGCGCAGCACCTGCACATCAGCCCGCAGACCCTGCGCCGGCATTTACGGGAGGAAGGCACCAGTTTCCAGGCACTCAAGGATGAATTGCGCCGCGATATTGCGATTTTTCATCTGGGGCGGGCGGATTTGTCGTTGCAGGAAATTGCCGAGCAACTGGGGTTTTCCGAGCCGTCGGCGTTTCATCGGGCGTTCAAGAAGTGGACGGGGGTGACGCCGGGGGCTTATCGGGCGCAGGAGAGTTGAAGATGCAGTGTTTGGACGGGCGCCATCGCAGGCAAGCCAGCTCCCACATTTTGATGTGTGAACACAGTTAAATGTGGGAGCTGGCTTGCCTGCGATGGGGCCGGCGAATCAATAAAGGTCACAGTGCCGGAAAATGAATCCTGAACGCCGCGCCCCCTAAAGGAGAGTCCCCCAGGGTCAACCGCGCGCCATAGCTTTCAATAATGTCCTTGACCACCGCCAACCCAATCCCCTGCCCTGGATGCTGGCGATCCAGGCGTTCGCCGCGCTGCAGGATCCGCGCGCGCTGGTCGGGTGGCACGCCGGGGCCATCGTCTTCGATGCACAAGCGCACGCCATCGGCACTTTCATCCAGGGTCACGCGCACCTCGCTCAGGCACAGGCGGTAGGCGTTTTCCAGCAGGTTGCCGAGCAATTCCAGCAAAGCGCCCTGCTCGATGGGCACATCGCATTGCTCCGGCAACGCAAAAGACACCCGCACCCGCTTGTCGCGGTAGACCTTGTCCAGGGTGTCGCACAGGCTCTGCAGCACCGGGCGCAGGCGCACCTGGTGACGCACCAGGCCGCTTTTGCGCAGGCTGGCACGCTGTAACTGGTAGCTGATCTGTTGGCTCATGCGCTCGATCTGCGACTGCAGCACCCGCGCCTGCTCAAGGTCCTGGGGGCGCTGGGCCATGTCTTCACTCACGCCCTGCAATACCGCCAGCGGGGTTTTCAGGCTGTGGGCCAGGTCATCCAGGGAGTCGCGATAACGGGTGCGCTGCTCGCGCTCGCTGTGCAGCAGGCGGTTGAGGGAGCCGGTCAGGCGCAGCAGCTCCCGTGGGTGTTGCTCGCTGAGGCTTTCGCGGGTGCCGCCTTCGATTTCATCCAGTTCCTGGCTGAGCCGGCGCAAGGCTTGCAGGCCCCAGGTCAGGCCGATCCACAACAGGCTCAACAACACCAGCAAGGCGGCGCCGAAGCCCAGGTAGAGGTTTTCCCGCAACCCTTCAAGGGTCACCTGGTATTCGCGCACAGGTTGCAGGGCAACGATACTGAACGCCGCGCTCTTGCCCCCCAGCAGCTTGACCTCGACGTCATACACGAAGAATTCCTGGCCGTTGGCCTCGCGAATCTTCGCAAACTCGTTACCGCGCCCGTCGTAACGCGGGCGGTAGTTGATGTTTTCTTCCCTGGTGGCCCGCGAACGCCAGACCAGATGGCCTTCGCGGTCATAGATGTAGCCCAGCAGGCGGCTGTCGGTCAGGTTGAAGCGCTCATCAGGCAACTGTGCCGGCATCAGCAAGCGGTTGTTATCGACCCGCGCGGCAGAAATCAGCGTGGTCACATCCGACGCCAGGCGCTGCTCGATGGAATCCTGCAACGCCAGGCTGAACGCGCCCTGCATCGCCGGCAACAGCCCCAGCATGAACAACACGGCCAGGGTGGTGGCCGCCAGCATCAGGCGCACACGGAGCGAACGGATCAACGGCAGCGCTCGTTAAACAGGTAGCCCAGGCCGCGCACGGTGTCGATGGGCTTGAACCCGGCCGGGGCCTCGAGCTTGCGACGCAGGCGGCCGACCAGCACTTCGATCACATTCGGATCGCGCTCGTCGTCATCGGGATAGAGCTGTTCCATCAACCGATCCTTGGCCACCACTTGTTGGTGGTGGCGCATCAGGTATTCGAGGATCCGGTACTCATAGGCCGTCAGCGCCAGGGGCTGCTCGTCGAGGGACGCCTGCTTGCGGTTGAGGTCCAGCAGCAACGGGCCGGCGACGATGGTCGATTGGGTAAAACCGCTGGAGCGGCGCAGCAGTGCGTTCATTCGTGCTTCCAGCTCTTCGAACTGGAACGGCTTGACCACATAGTCGTCAGCCCCGGCGGCCAGGCCTTCGACCTTGTCCTGCCAGTTGCCGCGTGCCGTGAGGATCAGGATCGGGAAGGTCTTGGCCTGGGCCCGCAGTTGACGGATCAGGTCCAGGCCGCCCATGCCTGGCAGGCCCAGGTCGATGATCGCCAGGTCATGATTGAATTGCCCGGTCTGGTACAGCGCTTCTTCGGCGTTAGCCACGGCTTCGACCACGTGACCGCTGTCGCCAAGACGGGTCAACAGGTGATGGCGCAACAACGCCTCATCTTCGACAACCAGCAATTTCATAACACTCTCCAAGGCCAATCCACTGTCCTGCAGGGAAACATGATAGCGGCCCTGAAGGTATGCTTGCGCAGTTTACGGCCGTTGAACTGAACACAGTCTGAACCGGCGGGCTACCCAGGTGTGTGCCGCCCCGTGCAGAATAGCCGGCATGAACCCGATACCCGCCTGCTGCACCCCACTTGATGACCATTGGCCGCTGCCCGACACGTTGCCCGGCACGGTGTTCCTGAGCACCCGCTTCGAGCCTAAATTGCTTGAGGCCGGCGACTTCCAGCGCTGCGCCGTGCCGCCACCGGCCAGTATCCAGCGCTCGGTGGCCAAGCGCCAGGCCGAGTTTCTCGCCGGCAGACTGTGTGCCCGCGCCGCCTTGCAACAGCTCGAAGGCCTGGACTGCATCCCCGCCATCGGCGAGGACCGCGCCCCGGTATGGCCAGGCCATATCAGCGGTTCGATCACCCACAGCACCGGGCATGCCGCGGCCATCGTCGGGCATAAGTCGCAATGGCGCGGGCTGGGCATGGACCTGGAAAACCTGCTGTCCCTTGAACGGGCCGAGCGCCTGGCCGGGGAAATCCTCACCCCGGATGAACTGCAACGCATGGCCGCCGGGCCACGAGAGCAGATTGCGCAATGGGTGACGCTGACGTTTTCGGCCAAGGAGAGCCTGTTCAAGGCGCTCTACCCGATCGTGCAGAAGCGCTTCTATTTTGAACATGCCGAGGTGCTGGAGTGGTCTGAAGCGGGCTCGCTGCGCCTGCGGTTGCTGACGGACCTGTCCAGTGAGTGGTGTTATGGCAAGGAGCTGGAGGCGCAGTTTGCGGTGCATGAGGGGCAGTTGTTGAGTTTGGTGGCTATCGGCGCCTGATAGATAGCTATCGCAGGCTCAAGTTTTGTCCTGGTCCCGAGGCCAACTCAGGCTGAAGCAGGCGCCACCCAGGTTATTGCTCTTGCTGATCAACGCCCGCCCGCCGTGCCAGTAAATAATCCGCCGCACAATCGACAAGCCCAGGCCATGCCCGCCCGAGGCGCGGGTGCGGCTGTCATCCAGGCGCAGGAATGGGGTAAAGATCCGCTCCCAGGCACTTTCCGGAACCCCTGGGCCATCGTCTTCGACGTCGATACGGCATCGCACCTGGCCCACCTGGTAGCTGATCAGCACCCGCGACTGGGCATGGCGCATGGCATTGCTCACCAGGTTTTGCAGGGCGCGGTGCAGGTAGCGCGGCACGGCATCGACCCAGGCAGCGTCCAGATGGGCCGATGACAGGCACACCCCCCGCGCCACTTCGATCCCCGGCCGCAGCGGCGCCAGTTCCTCGATCACCTGATCGAGCAAGGCACTCAGGTCGACCCGCTGGAAACTCAGGGCCGGCGAGCCCTGCTCCAGGCGCGCATAGGTCAGCATCTCATCCACCAGGCCGTCGAGGTCCTGGATATCGCTGTCCATGCCTTCCATATATTTACGCCGGGCTTCGGGCGTAGCGGCGTCGCCGATCATCTCCAGGCCAAAACGCAGGCGCGCCACCGGCGTACGCAGCTCATGGGACACCGCGCGCACCAGTTCGCGCTGGATCGCCAGCAGGCGCTGCAAGTGCTCGGCCATGCCATTGAAGGCCGCCGCCAGACGCCCTACCGAGTCAGCCCCGCGTGCCGGCACCCGGGCTTCCAGGTTGCCTTTGGCGATGCGCGTGGCGGCCGCTTCCAAGCCACGCAGGCGGCGCTCCAGTTGGCGCACCAGCAAGTACACGATCAGGCCGATCAGGGTCAGGCCGATCAGGGCAATCAGCACCAGCCATTGCGCCGGATAAGGGTTCATCTGGTACAGCGGGCCGATTTCCAGAACCCATGGCGTGCCGACCATGCCGGCAAACACGCGGATCGAGTCGCCCCCCTTGCCCAGGGCCATCACCGTGTCGCCTTCGGCCACGCGACGCCGCTGGTCCTCGTCCATGTCGGCTTCGTCCAGCTTCAGCAGGTGCATCTCAAAGCCGAAGCCCTTGGCCTCTTTCAGGTCAGCCAAGCGTTGCGGCTGCTCGGCCACCGGAAACCGCACCAGTTCGTCGGCCAGCAAATAAATGGTGGCCCGGGCCAATTGCTCGCTGATCTGCTGCACTTCGCCGCTGAGCAGCAGTTCCTCTTTCTCACTGACCAGGCGCAAGACCCGCGCCGCATGGGGTCCGGTCTGCTCCACCAGGACCTGGCCGCGTTGCAGGCGATTGCGCTGGCTCAGGTCCAGGCGGGCATCCGCCACCGCCTGCAATTGCAAGGGAATCCCCAACAACCGCTCCCACACCGCCAGGGCGCGCTGGCGCTCGATACTGCTCATCGGTTGCAGGTTGTCGCCCATCAGGGCAAAGGTGCCGTGGGCCAGGCGTTCGCGGTACTGGCCGCTGCGCACCTCATTGAGCAGGTGCAGGGCCAGGACGCCGAGCAGCGCCACCAGGATCAGCGCCGCGCACATGCCGCCGTAGATGCGCAGGAAGATCGAGTTCACGACAGCATATCGGCAGCAGCTTCGGGGACGAACAGGTAGCCTTTGCTGCGAATGGTCTTGATCAGGCGCGGGTGGATGGGGTCGTCGCCGATTTTCGGGCGGATCCGCGAGATGCGCACGTCAATGGAGCGGTCCTGGCCGTCGTAGCCGATGCCGCGCAGGGCGGTGAAGATTTCTTCGCGGGACAGGATACGTCCGGCATTGGCCACCAATAACCACAGCAGGTCGAATTCGGCGCTGGTCAGCTCGATGCCGCCGTCGTGCAGCCAGGCTTCGCGCAGGGCGTTGTCCACTACCAGCGGGCCGAACTGCAGGCGCCGCTGCTTTTCCGGGACGGCGGGCTCGGGGCTTTCGCTGCGCCGCAGCAAGGCCTGGATCCGCGCCAGCAGCAGGCGCGGGCGCACCGGCTTGCACACATAGTCGTCGGCGCCCATGTCCAGGCCCAGGACCTGGTCCATGTCGTCGGTTCGCGCGGTGAGCATCAGGATCACCCCGTCGTAGCGCTCGCGCACCTTGCGGCAGATGCTCAGGCCGTCTTCGCCGGGCAGCATCAGGTCGAGGATCACCAGGTCCGGCTGCTCGGCAATGATCCGCGCCACCGCCTGGGCCCCGTCGCCCTCTATCGAGACCCGCAGGCCGTGGCTTTCCAGGTAGTCACGGGTCAACTCAGCCAGACGCTGGTCATCCTCGACAATCAATACCTGCCAGGCTTCTTGCTCCACGGGTGGTCCTCGTTTTTATAAGCGATCTGTCAGGACTGCGCAGGTTCAAATGTGGCAGCGGGCAAGCCAGCCCCCCTATTTTGATCTTCGCCAGCCGTACCTAATTTGTCATGCACAAAGGGCATAATCGTGTAGGAATGAAGGCCGATTGTAGCCATGGCCCCGCCCTCAAACACAAGCCAGGAAATGCATTCGGTGATCGCCTTTTTTTGTGATAGGGTTCGCGCCCGCAAAAATCCAAGCGGGTGTTTTCGGCTTGGCATATTCGGTGACAAACGGCGCGATGCAGCAGTACTGCGGCCTACACGGCGGTTCCACCTTTCATACACATTTTACCCACAGCGTTATCCACAGGTAGTGCGTTGCTAAGCCTTCCAAAACGCATTATCTTGTACCTCGTCGCTAAAAAACCCCTACATGTAGGGTTTCAAGCGAAAAGACCAAACACAAATCAGACAAGAAACTCAAGCCCTTTCTTGCTCCTGTTTGGTGGAACTTAAACCTTTTTCGAAAGCCCAAACCGCGCACGCGGATGGCTGCTGTTTTCCAACCCCGAATGGGAGAAAGCGGTACGGGTGTTGCAATACAAGCAACACCCACTCAGGAATACGGCAAAGAGCTTAAGGCTCGGAACCGAAGACTTCGGCATGGAAGCGGCGCGAACAGCTCCCTTCCTCCTGTCCCGAGGTTGTTATGCCAGGCCAAGGCCTGTTGTAAGTGCTTCAGGACGGAACGGTGGGCACCGTGATGGTGCCCAAATAAATATAGAATGTGGAGACACCCCCCCATGCAAACCGACACAACTCGCGAGAACCCGCAAGGCTCCGTGCCGCAGGCCGCTGATTCGAATATGGATCTGTCCGCCACCGCGCCCGGCCAATTGCGCGTGATCAAGCGTAACGGCACTGTCGTTCCTTATACCGATGACAAAATCACCGTCGCCATCACCAAAGCGTTTCTTGCAGTTGAAGGCGGCACCGCTGCCGCTTCGTCGCGTATCCACGACACCGTTGCCCGCCTGACCGAACAAGTCACCGCGACCTTCAAGCGTCGCATGCCCTCGGGCGGCACCATCCACATCGAAGAAATCCAGGACCAGGTCGAACTGGCCCTGATGCGTGCCGGCGAGCAGAAAGTGGCCCGCGACTACGTGATCTACCGTGATTCGCGCGCCAAGGAACGTGCCGTACACGCGCCGTCCGCCGAAGCCGTGCAAGCTCACCCGTCGATCCGCATCACCCTGGCTGATGGTTCGTTCGCGCCGCTGGACCTGGGCCGCCTGAACACCATCATCACCGAAGCCTGCGAAGGCCTGGAAGAAGTCGACGGCGACCTGATCCAGCGTGAAACCCTGAAGAACCTGTACGACGGCGTGGCCCTGACCGACGTCAACACCGCCCTGGTGATGACCGCCCGTACCCTGGTCGAGCGTGAGCCGAACTACTCGTTCGTCACCGCCCGCCTGCTGATGGACACCCTGCGTGCCGAAGGCCTGGGTTTCCTGAAAGTCGCCGAGAGCGCGACCCACCACGAAATGGCCGACCTGTACGCCAAGGCCCTGCCTGCCTACATCGCCAAGGGTATCGAGTTCGAATTGCTCAACCCGATCCTGGCCACCTTCGACCTGGAAAAACTCGGCAAGGCGATCAACCACGAGCGTGACCAGCAGTTCACCTACCTGGGCCTGCAAACCCTGTACGACCGTTACTTCATCCACAAGGACGGGATCCGCTTCGAACTGCCGCAAGTGTTCTTCATGCGCGTGGCCATGGGCCTGGCGATCGAAGAGAAGAACAAAGAAGACCGTGCCATCGAGTTCTACAACCTGTTGTCGTCCTTCGACTACATGTCGTCGACCCCGACCCTGTTCAACGCCGGTACCCTGCGTCCACAGCTGTCGAGCTGCTACCTGACCACCGTGCCGGATGACCTGTCGGGCATCTACCACGCGATCCACGACAACGCCATGCTGTCCAAATTCGCTGGCGGCCTGGGCAACGACTGGACGCCGGTGCGTGCACTGGGTTCGTACATCAAGGGCACCAACGGCAAGTCCCAGGGCGTCGTGCCGTTCCTCAAGGTAGTGAACGACACCGCCGTCGCAGTGAACCAGGGCGGCAAGCGCAAAGGCGCGGTATGTGCCTACCTGGAAACCTGGCACATGGACATTGAAGAGTTCATCGAGCTGCGCAAGAACACCGGTGATGATCGTCGTCGTACCCACGACATGAACACCGCCAACTGGATCCCTGACCTGTTCATGAAGCGCGTCTTCGATGACGGCCCGTGGACCCTGTTCTCGCCATCCGAAGTGCCGGACCTGCACGACCTGACCGGCAAGGCCTTCGAAGAGCGTTACGAGTACTACGAAGCCCTGTCCCAGTACCCAGGCAAGATCAAGCTGTTCAAGACCATCCAGGCCAAAGACCTGTGGCGCAAGATGCTGTCGATGCTGTTCGAAACCGGCCACCCATGGTTGACCTTCAAAGACCCGTGCAACCTGCGCAGCCCGCAGCAGCACGTGGGCGTGGTCCACAGCTCGAACCTGTGCACCGAGATCACCCTGAACACCAACAAGGACGAGATCGCCGTCTGCAACCTGGGCTCGATCAACCTGCCGAACCACATCGTCAACGGCAAGCTGGACACCGCCAAGCTGGAACGCACCGTCAACACCGCCGTACGCATGCTCGATAACGTGATCGACATCAACTACTACTCGGTGCCACAGGCGCAGAACTCCAACTTCAAGCATCGTCCGGTCGGCCTGGGCATCATGGGCTTCCAGGACGCTTTGTACCTGCAGCACATTCCTTACGGTTCGGATGCTGCGGTCGAGTTCGCCGACAAGTCCATGGAAGCGGTCAGCTACTACGCGATCCAGGCTTCCTGCGACCTGGCCGACGAGCGCGGCGCCTACGAGACGTTCCAGGGTTCGCTGTGGTCCAAGGGCATCCTGCCGCTGGACTCGCAACAGATCCTGATCGAGCAGCGTGGCCAGAAGTACATCGACGTTGACCTGAACGAATCCCTGGACTGGGCACCGGTACGTGCCCGTGTGCAGAAAGGCATTCGTAACTCCAACATCATGGCCATCGCACCGACCGCGACCATCGCCAACATCACCGGCGTATCGCAGTCGATCGAACCGACCTACCAGAACCTGTATGTGAAATCGAACCTGTCGGGCGAATTCACCGTGATCAACCCGTACCTCGTCCGCGACCTGAAAGCCCGCGGCCTGTGGGACTCGGTAATGATCAACGACCTGAAGTACTACGACGGTTCCGTGCAGCAGATCGAGCGCATCCCGCAAGAACTCAAAGAGCTCTACGCGACCGCCTTCGAAGTGGACACCAAGTGGATCGTTGACGCCGCCAGCCGTCGTCAGAAGTGGATCGACCAGGCCCAGTCCCTGAACCTGTACATCGCCGGCGCTTCGGGCAAGAAACTCGACGTGACCTACCGCATGGCTTGGTACCGTGGCCTGAAAACCACGTACTACCTCCGTGCCCTGGCCGCGACCAGCACCGAGAAGTCGACCATCAACACCGGCAAGCTGAACGCTGTATCCAGCGGCAACCACGGTGACGATTCGGTACTCGCTGCTCCAGCCGGCCCGGCACCAGTGCCAAAGGCCTGCGCGATTGACGAGCCGGATTGCGAAGCTTGCCAATAAGCTGAGCCTGCCCTGGGTTTAACTCCCTAGGCTGAAAAGCCCTCGATATGCCCAGTGGTGTATCGGGGGCTTTTTTTGCCTGGCAAGAAACCCGGCCCAGGCTAGATCAACACAGTCGCCAGGCCCGACTGAGGTACACCGCCTCGCCGCCCCCACAACTCGATGCGGCCATCAATCACGGCCATTGAGTGGCCGTTGTATTCCACGGTTCCCACCTTGCTGTTTCTCAAGTCGGCATCGGTCGCCGGCCGGTAAAGCCCCTTCAGGCCCAAACGATCCAACCCCTCGCGGGAGTATTCACCATCGTTGAGGCTGTCCATCGCAGCCGTGAAACTGCGTCCGGCCGTGCCGTCGTTGTTTTCCATCTGTGCGCGCTTGGCACTTGCGGCATACAGGAAGTTGGCATCGGTCAACATCTGAGGGTCGTCACCCTTGAAACGAGCGTGTGTGGCCGCCTGCTTCAATTCGTCCTTGGTAAAAGACACCTTGACCCCATCGCGCATGGTCACTTCATAGCCGTTAGCCGTCTCCTTCACCTCCTTGAAGATGTCCGTAGGTTTCTGGCCGTACCGCATCATGGCGGCCTTTATCGCCGAAACGGTAATGCAGTTGCCATCATCGCCCTGGCTGAAGCCGCTCCAGATATTGCTCGGTTTTTTCCCGGGGTTACTATTGTCCGGTTTGTAGCTGTAATACTTTGAGCCTTCGGTAATCGGCTTATTGCTCATGGACTCGGTGGGGCCAAACCCACCCGGACTCACTCTACCGCCACCGCCGCCGCCACCCCCGCCGCCACCTCTTGGCGATGGCGGGGTCGGTGGTGCTACATCCTCGGGAAACCATTCCTCCAGTAACCGCTTGAGAAATTCAAGAAACTTGTCATCAGCGTCTTTGATCTCACTGTTGAGAATTTCCTTGAATTTCTCGTCACCCAGCTTCTCGCGCAGCGCATTCAACTTGTCGCGTAGATCCTGAACCGTCTGGGTCCTGGCGCCTTGCTCAGCATCGAACATCTGGCGCAGCGACGTCGTGACCGTAGACTCTGCGCTTACGGACTGGGCAGGCGATGGCACGCTTGATGCTGCAGGTACAAACATTGCGCGCCCAGCACCTGGCGCAGACACCCCTGAACTCCACATTCTCAGCCCCCATGATTGATGAGCCCGCAGGGCTCTGGACCAATCAGTGGCAAGGCAGAAGCGACGTGTTCCTTCCTAAGGATTTCACCGCGTTACCTGACGCGTCGCGGGGGATTTTCCAACGCCCACAAAAAAGCCCCTCTTCCGAGGGGCTTCTTGTCGAGCGCTAGCGCATCACGTCATCTGAATGATGGTCTGCATGATGGTGCTCTGGGTGGAGATCGTCTTGGCGTTCGCCTGGTAGTTGCTCTGGGCCTTGATCAGGTCCACCAGCTCATTGGTCAGGTTGACGTTGGAGTTCTCCAGGGAGTTGGCCACGATCGAGCCCAAGGTCCCGGATTCTGGTGCATCGTAGCCAGGCTGGCCCGAGGCAAAGGTTTCTTTCCAGGTGGTGCCACCGGCAGGCTGCAGGCCTTGCTCATTGTTGAAGCTGGCCAGGGAGATCTGGCCGATGGCCTTGCTCTGCTGGTTGCTGAAGGTGGCGAACAGCACACCGCTGCCGTCGATTTTCAGCCCGGTGATTTCGCCGGTGGCATAGCCATCAGTGATCGGCGGGTTACGGTAGCTGGCCGAGTTGTACTGAGTGATATCGGACATGTTGATCGCGATACCGCCCGGGTTGGCTGCAGCCCCGTTGTCAGGGTTCCACACGCCATTATCCATGACGCCCGGCTTCCAGTTGCTGATGGTCAGGGTGGTGTTGGATACGGTGCTTGGCGGAGTGACGATCCCCTTCAGCGTGCCTGATGTATCAAATGTCACCGTGGAGGCTACCGGCGCAACCGCACCTGTACCCTTGACCGGCGTACCGTCAGGATTGCGTCCGTCGATCAGGGTGTAGGACTTCCAGGTATTGGAGCCGGTTTTCACCATGTACTGCACCATCTCATGGGCATTGCCTTGAGTGTCATACAAAGTGGTGCCGTACTGCTCGGTAAACGAGCTCGCTACAGTCGGGTCAAACGGGCTGGTCGTCTGGTCGATCACCGGCTTGGAGGAGTTCAGGTTGCTGCTGGAGTCAACCTTGGTCGACGCTTTGGGCGGCAAGTTGGACAGGTTGATCCGCAGGTCGGTCAGGCCGCTCTTGGAGATTTTTCCATCTTCATCGGCAGCATAGCCCTGCAGGCGCGAGGTGCCGGTGTTGTTGGTGATGTAGCCGTCCTTGTTCGCCTGGAACGAGCCATTACGGGTGTACTCCAGCGAACCGTCGCTGCCCTTCTGCACGAAGAAGCCGCCGCCCCGGATGCCCATATCCAACACGCCGCCGCTGCCGTTGATTTCACCCTGGGTGAATTGCTGGGAGACCGCCGCCAGGTTAACGCCGGTGCCGATGGTTTTATTGCCGGTGCCCAGGCGGGACGCGGCATAAATGTCGCCGAATTCTGCGCGGGACGACTTGAAACCGGTGGTCGCGACGTTGGCGATGTTGTTGCCGGTCACGTCCAGTTGTTTGTTGGCCGCATAGAGGCCGCTAAGGCCGATATTAAAAGACATGTTTCTCTCCTCTTGCCGTATTTAGCCGGCTCTATGTACCGATAGTCTGAATTTGCGACAGCTTGATGCTGCCCATGCCGCCAGAAAGATTGAGCAGCATTTCGCCGCCGGTCTGGCTCAAGGTCACGCTGGTGACCGTGGCCGGCAGCGAGGTTTTCAGGGCGACCGGATCACCGGCGTCATTCTTGGTGCTGGCGGCGAAGGTGTAGGTGCCAGAATCAAGCTGCTCGCCCGCTTCGTTTTTACCGTCCCAGATAAAGTCCGACTTGCCGGCGCTCTGGGCACCCAGATCGATGGTCTTGACCAGCTTGCCGTCCTTGTCGGTGACCTTGACGGTGACGTTGCCCACCGACGAACCCACGGCGACCGAGCCGGTGAAGCTCTTGCTGGTGTCGACCATGGCCTTGTTGGTTTCGATAATTACCGAACGCCCGACCAGTGACGAGGCTTGCAGCGCCTGCGACGACTTGTAGTTGCCGGTGATGGTGTTCACCGAGTCGTTCAAGGTGTTGATGCCTTCCAGGCTGCTGAACTGCGCCAATTGGGCCACGAACGCGCCGTTGTCCTGGGGCGACAGCGGGTTCTGGTTCTTCAACTGGGTAACCAGCAGTTGCAGGAACGCATCCTTGCCCAAGGACTGATTGCCCGAGGCCGCCTTGGCCGTATCGGCCAGGTTGCCCTGGGTGGACTTGGCATCCTTGACCTTGGAGTCGAACAGACTCTGGATCGTCGAATTACTCGACACATCGTTAGTGACAGACATGCTTTAGCGCCCCTTATCACTGACCGAGGGTCAGGACCTTCTGCATCATGGCTTTGGCGGTGTTCATCATTTCCGCGTTGGTCTGGAACGAGCGACTGGCGGAAATCATGTCAGCCATTTCCTCGACCACGTTGACGTTGGGGTAATACACGTAACCCTTTTCGTTCGCGGCAGGATGATTGGGCTCGTAGCGCGCGTCGAGGTTGCTCTGGTCTTCGACCACCCCCAGCACCTGGACGCCCTGGCCAGCGGCATCCTGGCTCTGGAACAACGAATCGCTGCCGCCGTTCTGACCGGCCTGGAACATGGTGGCGAACACTGGGTGCCGGGCGCGGTAGGTCTGGTCGATGCTCGACGACACCGTTTCGGCGTTGGCAATGTTACTGGCGACCGTGTTCAGACGCGTGGTCTGGGCGCTCATGCCACTACCGGCAATATTGAAAACACTGGATAGAGACATGGCTTATTCTCCGCGCAGGGCTGACATCAGCCCTTTGAATTTGCTGTTGAGCAGGGTGAAGCTGGCTTGGAAGTTCACCGAGTTCTCGGCGTAGTTCGATTGTTCCAGCTGCGCGTCGACCGTGTTCTGGTCGATCGACGGCTGCATCGGCGTGCGATACATCAGCGACTCATCGCCACTGCTCAGGCCCTGCGCTTCGATATGACGGTTATTGGTCATGTTCAAGGCGAAGGAGCCGTTCTTGGTCTTGTCGCTCTGTGCGGCGAGCACGGCGGCAAAGTCCAGGTCCCGAGCCTTGTAGTTCGGGGTATCGGCGTTGGCGATGTTGTTAGCCAGGACTTCGGCACGCTGGGCGCGGAAGCCCAGGGCCTGTTCGTGGATACCGAGCGCTTTATCGAAGCTGATGCTCATGGCGGAAACCTTTAGGGGCTGACCTGCTTTTCTGTAACAGGGTTATAGCAAGCGCCATGCCAGGTTTTTCAGACCCCATAAATCAAGGGCTTAGGGAGATATTGCCGGTGGCAATGCCGGAAAAGCGGCAACGCTTGACCGCGAAACGTCAGGAAAGCGGCAATGGGTGTTGCCGTTTTGTGCCGGGTAGATAAGCAATGGCGTTGCCGCCAGCGATGACTGCCGGGGACCTTTGGTTGACGATGAGCAACCAAAGGTCTTTTCTTGCAAGGTTTCCACTGCCGGCATCACGTGCCTTGAAGGCGCCATCAAGTCAGAAGGATTACGTTTTCCTTAAATACGACGCCGTTTCCGGTCATGGTTCCCCTCTGGACCCTGCCACCCTTGCTCCCCCAGTGGTCCTCTACCCCTCCAACCACCACCATCGAATGGGCCGTACCGGGCCCCGCGACGTCCTTCTCTATGATGCCCAACCGGCCATTCTGCAGATCGCTTACGGTCCCCTGCCGAATATGATCCTTCATGCCTAGCCGGATAAAGGCGTCCTTGGTGTGCTCACCATTGCCAAGAGAGTCCAGGGCCTTGGAAAAGTCATATTTCGAATTTTCATGGTTGGCTTCCTGTGCTTTCTTGGCACTGGTGGCATAGGCCAGGACTGCGGTCTTTTTCATCACAGGATCATTACCTTTAAAGCCGGCATGACGCTCTGCCGCCTCCATCTCCTGGCGAGTCAAATTCACCTCACTCCCGTCCTTCAACGTGATGTGGTAGCCATTCTGGGTTTCCTTCACATCCTTGAAGAGGTCGGTCTCCTTCTTGCCATAGCGCTCCATCATTGCCTTGATGGCTGAAACCGTGGCGCAGTTACCATTTCGCCCTTGAAAAAACCCTGCAAAAACATCCCCGGTATCTTTCCCGGCCTTGAGTCCGGCACGGACTGAATCGCCCCCTCCAAAAGAAGAGAAATCGTTTGTCGGCATAGAGTCACTGGAGGCAAAAGAGTCGTAGCTAAAAGCCCGTCTCGAAACCCCACTATTGACCTGAGAAAAGCTGATGCTCGGCGCCCCGGACGCCTGAGTGCCAGGCATAGGGCTGGAACCTGCCCACCCCCTTGCCGCCCCTGCGGGGGGATCCTGCACACGCCGCGATTCAATAACCGGATCGAACGCAAAACGTGCACCTCCCGGACGATGCTCTGTCGAAATGTTTCCCATACCCTCCTCCTTCCGGTGAACGTGGCGATAAAGACTTCGCGCCCTCGTCAACACGGTTTACGTTTTGAACGAACGGAACTTGCCCACCCATCCGTGGCGAGCTGAGAAACATAAGTTCCAGAAGGGGGAACATCCCGCGCAAAAAAAAGGGAGACCCTTGCGGGTCTCCCTTGTTTGCACGGCTTGCCGCGTCCTGAAGAACGGGCTCAAACCATCACTTGGCCTGGTAGATAATACCGGGGCTGCACTGCACCATCTGGTAATGATCCGGCAAGCCATTGAGCGCCTCGGAAGCACCGAGAAACAGATAGCCACCACGCTTGAGCGTGCCATGGATGCGCAACAGAATGTCCTTCTTCACTTCAGCCGAGAAGTAGATCAAGACGTTGCGGCAAAACACGATGTCGAACTTGCCCAGGCTGGCGTAGCTGTCCAGCAGGTTGAACGAGCGGAACTCCACCCGGCTCTTGATCGGCGCCTTGACCGCCCAGCGCCCGGCCCCCTTGGGGTCGAAATAACGCTGCAGGCGCTCCGGCGACAGACCGCGGCCCAGGGCCAGGCTGTCGTATTCGCCCGTCTTGCAGTTGGTCAGCATGGTGCCCGACAAGTCAGTGGCGACAATTTGCACCCCTGCCTTCAACTGGCCCATGTTGGTCCGCTCGAACTCATCAATGGACATCGACAGCGAATACGGTTCCTGCCCCGACGAACACGCCGCCGACCAGATGCGCAGGCGCTGGCCAGGGCTGGCCTTGATCGCCTCGGGCAATACCTTGTTCTTGAGCACCTCAAAGGGATAGGTATCGCGAAACCATAAGGTTTCGTTAGTGGTCATGGCATCGACCACCATCTCCTTGAGCCCGCTGCGCGGTTGGCCCTGGATGCGCTGCACCAGCTCGCCCAGGGACTTGATGCCCTGCTGTTCCATCAATTTGTTGAGACGGCTTGATACCAGGTATTGCTTGTTTTCACCAAGCAATATGCCACAGGCTTTTTCCAGGAATACCCGGAACTGTTCGAAATCCAAATTACCCGTAGACAATGAAACCGCCTCTTAACTCGTGTGACCGCCAGGGAGAAAGCCCCTAGCCGTGATCTGCAGATTTGATCCGGTCGACTACCCGGGATGCCAGGTCATCAGGACGGAATTTGGCCAGGAAGTCATCGGCACCGACCTTCTTGACCATCGCCTGATTGAATACACCGGACAATGAAGTATGCAGGATGATATGCAATTTTTGCATGCGTGGGTCGTTGCGTATCTCGGCCGTGAGGGTATAGCCGTCCATTTCCGGCATCTCGATGTCGGAAATCATCATCAGGAATTCTTCTTCCGGCTTCTTGCCTTCGTCCACCAGCTTACGCAGATAATCCAGCGCCTGGCGGCCATCATTGAGCGCCACCACTTCGACACCCACGGTCTGCAGGCAACGGGACACCTGCTTGCGCGCCACCGAGGAGTCATCCACCGTCAACACCCGCAGGGACACGGCCTTTTGCTGGGTCTGCTCATCCACGACCCCCACCGAAATCTGCTCCGACGTCGGTGCCACTTCCGCGAGGATCTTCTCGACGTCGATGATTTCCACCAACTGGTTATCGACCCGCGTCACTGCCGTGAGGTAGTGATCGCGCCCGGTGCCCTTGGGTGGTGGATGGATCTCTTCCCAGTTCATGTTGACGATGCGTTCCACCGAGCGCACCAGGAAACCCTGGGTCTTGGTGTTGTACTCGGTGATGATCACAAACGGGCTCTCACGATCCTGCAAGCCGGAAGAGCCGGTGGCCATCGCCAGGTCAAGAATCGGAATCGTCGCACCCCGGATGTTGGCCACGCCACACACCACCGGGTTGGACTTGGGCATTATGGTGAGCTTGGGACATTGCAGCACCTCCCGCACTTTAAAGACGTTAATGCCATAGAGCTGCTTGCCATCGAGACGAAACAGCAACAACTCCAGGCGATTCTGCCCTACCAGCTGTGTGCGCTGGTTCACTGAATCCATTACACCCGCCATGCCCAGACTCCTACGCTACAAAACTTACGGGTACGACGCGTACCCAACACAAAACGGCACGCGCTTTGCTATTTATTGGCCATGGACATCAAAACGACAGTTTCCCGACGCCTTCGCTCGCCACAGTACCGCAGATTGCTCTGCGCCTGGACGGCGTTGTTTGCCTTGGGCACCGGCCTTGCAGCCCGTGCCGACAACGTCACCTTGCCTGATCTACTTATCGGCGTCACTCAAGGCTTTCTTGAGTTCACTGTAGAAGATTATCTGGCGACCACACAGACACCGGGCCGTTATGAAATCCAGGTCAACCAGTTGGACCCGCGTTTGCGCATGCCCATGTGTGACAAGGAATTGACAGGCTCCCTGGAAAGCCCCGCCCAGCCCATTGGCCGCGTGACCGTGCGCGTGCGCTGCGACGGCAGTTCACCCTGGACCGTGTTCGTGCCGGCCCAGGTCCGCCTGTATCGCGACGTGGTGACCGTCACCCGCCCGCTCAAGCGCACCGGCATCATCGGTTTTGAAGACGTGGCCCTGCGCGAACGGGACATCAGCCAGATCAGCCAGGGTTACCTCACCTCCGTGGACCAGGCCGTCGGGCAGAAACTGACCCGACCAATGGTCACCGACCAGGTCATCACCCTGGTTCACCTGGAACAGGCAGAAGTGGTGCGCAAGGGCGACCAAGTGGTGATATCCGCCAGCAGCGGCGGGCTGAACGTGAAAATGCCGGGGGAAGCCCTGGCCAATGGCGGGATGAGCGAGCAGATTCGCGTGAAGAACCTCAACTCCAAGCGCGTGATCAAGGCCCGGGTAACAGCCCCTGGCCAAGTGGAGGTGGCGCTATAGATCACTGGCGTGGGACGCTGGCTTTTCCTACACTGTGCGCATGATCTGGCGGTGTACAGGTTTATTGTCGATCGCGCCTAAAGTTTGTCCGGGTATGGCCGAAAACATGGCAAGCGTCCAAATACCCAGAGGTTTTTTAACATGGTCATTGATTTCAGCCGATTGAACAGCGCCCAGGCAACGCCCGGCGGCACGCGTACCAACGCGGCCAAGGACAGCGTTGAAGCCAAGGCCCCGGCACAGCCTGCCAAGGCAGAACAGACCGCTTCGACCCAGAGTGGCGAATCGGTGCATTTGAGCAACGAGGCTCAACAGTTGCAGAAGATCACAGACTCGCTGCGCGATCAGCCGGTGGTCAATAAAGCCCGTGTGGCCGAATTGAAGCAGGCGATTGCCGATGGCAGCTATCAGATCGACAACGACCGTTTAGCCGGCAAAATCATCAAAGCCGAGCGCTAGGCCAAGGCCTGCGCCAGGCTTTTGGACGCTTAAACCCCAAGGCCAGCCATGCACGACGAAAATCTGCTGCAACTGATCAATGAAGACCTGGCTCCGGCGCAACAGCTGCTGGAGCTGCTTCAAGACGAATTCGTGGCCCTGTGCGGCCGCGATATGCGCGTGCTGGAAGACATCCTGGCACGCAAGCAATCGCTGATCATCCTGCTTGAACAACACGGCCAGAAACGCAGCCAGATCCTGCTCAGCCTGGGCCTGCCCGCTGATCACAGCGGCCTGGAACAGCTCGCCAGCCATTCATCGATCGGTGACCAGTTGCTGGCTCAGAGCGCAGCGCTCAATCAGTTGTTGATCAGCTGCCAGGAGGCCAATGTGCTCAATGGCCAGTCGATCCAACTGCAGCAAGCCACCACCGCCAACCAGTTGCGCATCCTCCACGGTGGCGAACCTCCAGCACTGTATAACGCCCAGGGCTCCACCTCACGGCTGGTCAAGCCCAGCACCCTCAGCCAAGCCTGACGCCGGTTTATCGCGCGCCCTATCAAGGCGCGCCACATACTGGCAAAATGCCGGTTCTTGCGTGTAGTCGTATTTTGTCTGGAGATGGAAGAACCGTGTTCAACACCCTCAACGCGGAAGATGCTCCGCAGCCACCCAAGGTCCTCACCACCCCTCTGGAAATTGCCGGCACCCTGCGGCTGCTGCAAGAGAGCCACGACCCGCTGATCATAACCTTCCACGAACGCAACCAGCGCTTCCAGAGCTACCTGGTGGATGTCGACAAGGACAGCAAGACCCTGAGCCTGGACGAAATGATCCCGCCAGAAGGTGAACGCTATCTGGAAAATGGCGAAGCATTTCGCATCGAAGGTTTCCACGAAGGCGTGCGCGTGGCCTGGGAGAGCAATGGCAGCCTGACCATCGGCACAAAAGACGGCCACCGCATCTACAAGGGCAGCCTGCCTGAAGAAGTGGTCTACCATCAGCGCCGCAATGCCTTTCGTGCGGCGTTGAAACTGGCGCAACTGGTGAATATCGAATTGGGCGGCGAGAAACTCAAGGCGCCTCTCAGCGGCAAGTTGCTGGATATCTCCGCCACCGGCTGCAAGCTGCGCTTTGAAGGTGATATCTCCGAGCGCCTGCAATTGGGCCAGGTCTACGACCGCTTTATCGCCGCCCTGCCCTTCGGCAGCATGACCACGGCGGTGGAGTTGCGTTACCTGCACTTTGAAGAAAGGATCAACACCACCTTTGCCGGTGTGCGTTTCCACAACATGAGCGGCCTGGTGCAGCGTCAGGTTGAGCGTTTTGTCTACCAACTGCAGCGCGAGGCGCGCCGGTTCGATAAAGACGACGATATGTAAGCGCCGAACCACAGGCACAAAAAAACGGGCAGTTCCTTGGGGAACTGCCCGTTTTTCGTTTCAGGGACGGGCCCGGCTCAGGTCATGGGGGTGGTCTTCCGGGTCCGGATGCTCCGGCGGCTCGGGCTCAGGTTGTGGCTCCACTTCAGGTTCGGCTTCGGGCGCAGGTTCCGGCGCGGTGGTTTGCATCTGGTCCTGCACCACTTGCTCATCCACACGCGGATCGAGGGCAGCCACCAGGGGCGAGCTGGACATGCTGTCGGGCATCGCCACGTGATGCAGCGGCGCATCGTCCACCTGATGCAGATTGGTCACCGCCTTGGGGCGGATGCGCCAGACCAGGATCAAGGCGCACAAGCTGAAGAACGCATACAGCATCTGGTTGCCGAACAGCTTCATGACCACGCCTGCCAGCAACGGCCCGACACTGGCGCCCACCCCGTAGGTCACCAGCAACATCGCCGTGAGCGAGACCCGGCGATCACCTTCGACATGGTCATTGGAAAATGCCACGGCCAGCGGATACAGGCAGAACTGCACCAGCGAGCACAGGAAGCCGGCTATAAACAGCACTTCCAACGGCACCTGGGTCATGATCGCCAGCGGCAATGCCGCCACCGCCAGGCACAGGGCGAAGCAGCGGATCAGCAGCGCACGGTCATAACGATCCGACAGCCAGCCCAACGGCCACTGCACCAGCAGACCGGCAAAAATGCAGCTACCCATGAACAGACCGACCTGCTCGGTGCTCAACCCCTGCTGGGCCGCATACAGCGGCGCCAGACCGTAGAAGGAGCCGACGATCAGGCCGGCACCCAACACCGTACTCAGGGACTGCGGCACGCGCTTGATAAAGAAGCGTGGCTCCATGGGCGCCGGGTGCAAGGGCGCCGGGTGAATACGCCGAGTCATGGCCACCGGCACCAGGCACAGGGCGAAACACAGCGCCACCAACATCAGCAGCTCCAGCCCCAATTGGGGGTGCATGACCAGAATCAGCTGGCCCAGCACCAGGCCCAGGTAGGAGGCGATCATATAACCGCTGAACACCACGCCCCGCTGCTTGGCGTCGGCCTGCTCGTTGAGCCAGCTCTCGATGACCATGTACTGGCACATCATGCCGAGGCCGACGATTATCCGCAGCACGATCCAGGCCGGCAGCCAATCCACCAGGCCATGGCCCAACACCGCCGCACCGACGATCCCGGCACACGTGGCATAGGCCCGGATATGCCCGACCCGGGCGATCAGGCGATGCCCGATCTTGCCCCCCAGCACCAGGCCAAAATAGTTGGCCGCCATCAGCGCACCGACCCACAGGCTGTCGACGTTATCCGCCGCCAGGCGCAAGGCCAGGTAAGTACTGAGCAGGCCGGAGCCGATCAGCATCATCAAGGAGGCGAAATAAAGGGCTCGAAAAGATTTCCAGATTTGGCGCATCGGCGTTCCGAGCGGCTCCTTGCAGTGGGTGTCAGGCTATTTACACGATAGCCTGAAGGCGAAGCGTCGTTAAGCCCAGGCACCTTAGGCACCCGGGAATATTTTGATCCGACAAGCGGGACAACTTCGGGTTTATCGAAGCATGAAGCCTTCGATGAACTCGACACCCAACAGTTCCGTCTTCTGTGAGTTACGTGTCAGACGCACTCAGACCGGGGGCAAGGTACAAGGTCTGCACAATATATCGCGCCCACCAGCCAGACGGCACTGGCCAAACGGCTAACGAGGCCCTGCTTCTGGAAAAAAACCGAGCGTCAGCGGCTGGCTGCGTCAACCGCTTGTCCAGTCTGGAGCCTGCCGTAAAGCGGCAAGGACTGTTTGCTATCAGCCCGATGTGTTCGAAGGGTGGTCGGTGGCGCTGAGTTCGACGCTATCGCGATACTCCGGCACCGAGACCGACCAGCCCAGCTCCAGGCTGATACGTCGGCGCAGCACATCCGAGGCATTGGGTTCGCCGTGCACCACATAGGTGTGTTTCGGTGGCCGCTTGAACCCGCGAAGCCATTGCATGATTTCATCGGCATCCGCATGTGCCGACAGGGACTGCATCGGCACCACCTCGGCCCTGATGGGCACCTCCTTGCCATGAATACGCACAGAAGGAGCCCCCGCGACAATTTGCGCACCACGGGTGCCGCCCGCCTGGAAGCCAGGAACCAGCAACGTATTGATCGGGTTGGGGGCCAACGCCTTGAGGTGGTGGATCACCCGTCCCCCGGTAGCCATGCCGCTGGCAGCGATAATCACCGCCGGCGTGCGTTGCTGGTCCAGGCGGATCGAATCTTCGGTGGTGCGCACAAACTTCGCGACGTGGCACATGCCTTCGCACTCCTGCGCGGTCAAACGGTGTTCGCTGCGAAAACGCTGGTACAACGTGGTGACGTCGGTGGCCATGGGGCTATTGAGATAGATCGGCACATCGGGAATCAAGTGTTGCTGCTTGAGCCGATACAAGTGATACATCAGCAACTGCGCCCGACCGACGGCGAAGGAAGGTACCAGGGTAATGCCATGGCGCAGCGCGGTGCGGGTGATGACGTCGGCCAATTGTTCCTCTGGCAGCTCGGCCGGGTGCTTGCGGTCACCGTAGGTCGACTCCACCAACAGGTAGTCCGCCTGCTCGATGGTCTCCGGAGCGAACATCAGGGGGTCGTCGGGTCGCCCCAAGTCTCCCGAGCACACAAGCGTAACGCCATCGGCGACCACCTCGACCGTGGCCGCGCCCAATATATGCCCGGCGCCGCGCAGTTGGAGGGTCATGCCGGTGACGATCTCAATCCTGTTATGCAGCTCGATCGGCCGTAACAGCTTCAGCGCTCGCTCGGCGTCCTGTTCGGTATACAGCGGCGCCGCCGGGCTGTGCTTGGAAAAGCCATGCCGATTGGCAAACTCAGCCTCTTCTTCCTGGAGGCGACCACTGTCTAGCAGCAGAATCTTCAGCAGGTCACAGGTCGCAGGCGTGGCATAGACCGGCCCGCGATAGCCATTGCGTACAAGGACCGGTAGATAGCCACTGTGATCCAGGTGGGCATGGGTAAGCACAATCGCATCGAGTTCACCAATCGGAAACGGCAGCGCATCCCAATTGTGCAGCCGCAGCTGTTTATAGCCCTGGAAAAGGCCGCAGTCGATCAGTACATGATGGTCGTGGTGCTGCAGCAGGTATTTACTGCCGGTGACCGTGCCCGCAGCACCGAGAAATGTCATACGCATAGCCGTCTCCATGGGTACTCAAGGCAAGTGCCATTGATCGCTCTTAATGACGCAGGTGCAGTTGATTTCAAACAACTGCCTGGGTGACGGGCCGCCAATTCCACAAATGGCTGATCCGCCCAGGGCCGCCGCGTAATCCACCTCAGTCGTCCGAAAATAAAGGATGCCAACACAAGTAGCTGATCCAGATCAGCGCCCAAAGCCCTCAACGACGTAGAAAGGAAGCACCGCGAGGTTTATCTGCGCGCGCCGGCCTTTCACATCAGATGGAGGTTCACCCATGCCCACCTTCAAAGACCACAATGATCGGGCGGCGGCAGTTTATGCCACCGTCACCGCAGAACACTGGATCGAAGCGCTCAGGGACGGTCGCCACGTACTGATACGGCCGCTTGAGGACAAGGATCGCGAGCGTGAGTATGCGTTTATCAAACGCTTGTCCCCCGAATCGAGACATATGCGCTTCCTGGCGCAGATCAACGAGCCCAGTGACAGCCTGCTCAATACGTTGATGGACACCGATAATCAACATCGAGTGGCCTATATCGCGCTGGCGCACGAAAACGGTCATCTGATCGAGATCGGCATCAGCCGTTACGCCGCTACCGGCAAGGATGACTGTGAGTGCGCAGTGACAGTAGCCGATGAATGGGCGCACCTGGGCCTGGGTACTCTACTGATGAAACATTTGATCAACGCCGCCAGCAAGAATGGCTACCGCCGGATGTATTCGGTGGATGCCGCCAGCAATCTCCCCATGCGTAACCTGGTCAGAGCACTGGGCTTCGAGTCATGCATTGATCCCCGTGACTCCCACCAAGTGATCCATAGCCGGCACCTCTAGAACCACGGCCCCGCGCTGCTGCGCTCAACGCTCAAGCGCGGGGCCGTTGCCTGCTCAGGATTGCAATACCCGCCCGGGCTTGATTGCCAGCACACTGCAGGGCGCCCGCTGCAGGAGTTGTTCAGCGGTGGTCCCGAGCAACTTGTTCAACCCCTTGTGCTGAACCGTGCCCATCACAATGATGTCCGTGCGATGCTCGGCAGCGAACTCACAAATACTCAACACCGGGTTGCCCTCGATGAAGTGGCGATACTCTGGCGGTACACCATGGCGTTCGGCCATGGCAGCAAACACTTCCCGCTGAGTCGTGCCCAGCGCCTCATAAATCCCAGTGGCCAGGGGCAAGGCACCAAAGCCCATGTCCCGGACGTAAATCGCCGCCCAGTCATACACATGCATCAATTCAAGGTGGGCATCGCACTCGTTGGCCAGCTTTACCGCTGCGTTGATGATCTGGTCGTTGAACACATTGTCCTGCTCCTCGTCGCGCAGCACATCGACGATGGCCAGGATATTGCGCGGCCGAGGGTTGAGCGCGTTGGTCACCAAATGCACAGGTACTGGACAATCGCGCAGTAACTGCCAGTCCAGCGGTGCGAAAAAAATCCGCTGCAAGGCTGATTCTTCCTGCGCATCCTTGATGATCAACGCCAGTGGCATCTCACTGACAAAGTGCATGATTTCTTCGTAAGGGTGTTGCACCCACACCACTTCGCTGGTGACCTGCACCCCGTGCTGGCTGATCAACCCCGCCTGCTCCGTGAGCCACTGCCTGTGGTTTTGCAAATAACCGTCACGGGCCCGGTTCATTTGTTCAGGGGCGAACAGGCCGGCCACCGCCAAGGCCTGCAAGTAGTCAAATGCGACAATGTGCAAAGGCATTTGCATCGCCTTGGCCAACGCGCCGGCCCGCTCGAACGCGGGTGTACGGGTCAGGGTTGAGGGGGCAATTAACAGTAAACGCTGAGCCTGCGACATGGGACACCTCGGCACGTGGCCTTTTGGTTGCTGACACCTATAGAGTGAACGCACCCGACTCAGCCAACTTGATCTTCATCAGGTACCAGGTTGAATGTGTTTCAAAGAAGCAAGATCCCGGCCCACATGGCCAGCGTCAGCAAGACCTGGCCCGGGATAACGTAAGCGGCGAACCGTCGCCCGCCGCTGATCCACGCCACCAGGCATTTGCTCAGCGTGTTACTGCTGACTGCAATCAGTATAGGAATGGTGGTGGCGCTAAGTGGCAACTGACCGGACTTGGCCAATGTCGCAATTGATGCTGTCGAGGAATGGGCATCGGCGAAGCCGGACAGGGTCGCCGTGAGCATGACTCCGGTTTCACCGAAGTGATTGAGCATCACCGACGACAGGAAAGTGATGCCGGTCATGGTCAATGAGACCACCAGCGCCAGCTTGAGATTGAACGCGCCACCGACCTTGATCGGTTGCCCCACGCCATTCGCGGGCCGGGGAAACATCAAGCACAGTCCATACAACGCTGTGGCAGCGGCGCCGCACAACAGCGGTCCCCAGATATGACGTAACAGACTGCTGTCGACCGCCCCCATGATCAGCCCGACTTGGGTGACCGTCGCCAGGTTGGAGAAGATCGCGGCGGCACTCAAGACCTTGATGTTGTCCGGCTCCCTGGCGGCGATATGCCCCATGGCGGCAATGGTCACGGTGCTGGAGGCAAATCCGGAAGCAATGGCACTGATTGCATACCCATACCGGGTGCCCAGGGTGCGCACAGCAATATGCCCCACCGCCCCCACTACCATGAGCAATACCGTGAGCGTGCAAATGGTGCGCAGGTTGATCGCGGCGTAGGCGCCGATAAAGCGGTCAGGGACCAGCGGCAGCACCACCAGCGCGGCAGTCGCCAGTACCAGGCCGTCGCGCACCTCCACATCAGTCAGTTGGTTACGGGCAAAGTAGTGCAGCTTCTGTCGATAGGTCAGCAGGCCCGAGATCACCACGGCGATGGCGATCGCCAGTTCGGGCGATGTACTGCACATCGCCCCCAGTAGCAAAACCGTGATCAATGCCACTTCACTGGTGACGCCCGGGTCATCGCTCAGGCTGCGCCAGTACGCCACGGTGACCAGCAACCCAAGGGTTATCGCCACGATCCCGACCAGCAGACCAGCGCCGACCTGCATCGCCACGTAACCCAACAGCGCGGTGATCGCAAACGTGCGCAGTCCTGCACAGGCGCGGCCTTGTCCCTGCCCTTTGTGCCGCTCGCGCTCCAGCCCAATGAGCATACCGATCCCCAGTGCGGTTGCCGCGCCTGCCATGCCGAGGGTTTCATTCATGGTTTTGTCATCGATGCTGGCCTTGCCTTGCGACCCACTCGTGACTCCACGAGGTCGGCCGAACCGTTGCAACCATGTCGCCGGGCTATCGGGCTGCGTGGGCCGCTCGCCGGACAGGGGGCGGATCGACATTGATCGGCCAGGCATGCGGCGCGTCTATACGCGTCCGGAGTCGCCTGACGAATGCCTGCGCACCTTCCAGGGTTTTGAATTCCACTGCGACACCTTCCATGTGCACAACCCAGCATGCGGTTGCCTGCTCCTGCGTGATATCAATTAGCATTGACGACCTCCAGACCCCCTCTAACCCCATCTTCACGGCGTAATCGCGACCTTCATCACACCATCCTGCTGGTGAGCAAACAGCTCATAGGCCGCTTCAATGTCGTCGAGCTTGAAACGATGGGTTACCAGGGGCGACAGGTCCACACCGCCGCTGTTAACCACCGCCATCAGCCGGCGCATACGCTCTTTGCCGCCGGGGCACAGGGTCGTGACAATGCTGTAGTCCCCGAGCCCGGCGGCGAAGGCATCCAGGGGTATGCGCAAGTCACTGGAATAAACGCCGAGACTGGATAACCGACCACCGGGGCGCAAGACCCGCAAAGCGGACTCGAACGTGCCTTGCGTGCCCAATGCCTCGATGGACACATCCACCCCACGGCCATCGGTCAAGGCCATGATTTGCTCGACGACATTACCGTCCTTGAAGTTGACCACATGGGTCGCCCCCAGGCGCCGCGCAACACTCATCCGCGCAGGTACGGCATCGACGCCAATGATGGTAGTCGCGCCCTTGAGACGCGCGCCGGCCACTGCACAGAGGCCGATTGGCCCGAGGGCGAACACCGCAACGGTATCGCCGATGCTGACCTCGGCGCGCTCTGCCCCGGAAAAACCAGTGGACATAATGTCCGGGCACATCAACACCTGCTCATCGCTGAGGCCGTCCGGAATCGGGCACAAATTGGCGGTGGCGTCTGGCACCAGCACGTACTCCGCCTGGCAACCGTCAATACTATTGCCGAACTTCCAGCCACCCGTGGCGCGAAAACCGTGGCGGGTGTCCGGGCCATCCTGCGAAGCACAGCCACAGAGGCAAGCGTAACTTTGCCCGCTGGGGGTGATGGCACCGGCAATGACCCGCTGCCCTTCGACAAAGCCGCGCACCTGCGAGCCCAACTGCTCAATGACCCCTACGGGCTCATGCCCCACCGTCAGCCCTTTGGCCACCGGATACTCACCGCGCAAGATGTGCACGTCGGTACCGCAGAGGGTCGTCGTGGTAATACGGATCAAGGCATCCAGGGGCCCCACAGTGGGGATGGGTTTGTCTTCCAGGACGATCCGGTTCTTTTCAACGAAAACAGCCGCTTTCATGGTCGCCATGGTGATCCTCCGCCACTGTGGGTGCGCCAGGTTCGGCACGCCTATAAGACTGCGCCGAGGAAACACTGGAAAGATTGATAATGGTCAACAATTTCGTCGCTGACCGACCGCACGTCGGGTTGCCACCCGATTGCCCCCTGGGTTTGACAAAGATCAACCCGGCCTCCCGCAGTCCGCCACACTCTAATTGCGAGGTTTCAGGTTCCAATGGCTGCGCGGCGATTGGGGCGGGCACCTGCGCATTTACCTACGGGAGAGATGTCATGTCTGATCAATCACGCTTCATGTTGGTCGTCCCACCCTTGATGGAGAACAGCCCCGCTTTCGATCGAGCCGCCGCCCTGGCCAAGGCTGCGGATGCGGCATTGCACATCGTGGCATTTGACTATCTCGAGGGGCTGGCAACGGCCGGGCTGGTCAACGAGCAAGCGCTGGAGCAAATGCGCATCGGCTATGTCGAACGCCATCGCCAATGGTTGGAAGACCAGGCCCGCCCGTTGCGCAGAATCGGGGTGCATGTCACCACTGAAGTGGTCTGGGTGAACGACCCCTTGCAGGAAATCCTCATCCACCTCAAAGAACAACCCATGGCGGTGTTGATCAAGGCGCTAGAGCATGAATCGCTGCTTTCACGCCTGATGTTTACGCCACTGGATGTCCACCTGTTGCGCGAATGCCCGGTACCCTTGCATTTCGTCAGCCATATGCACCACGCGCTGCCCCGCAAGATCATCGCTGCAGTAGACCCTTTTCATCGCGACGGGCAATACAAAGATTTCAACGACACCATTGTGCAAGAGGCCGCGAAACTGGCGAGCATCTGTCACGCAGAACTAGACGTCATTTATGCCCACGACCTTTCAGCTATCAGTGCCGATGAATTCGGTTTCGAAAATGGCGCAACCTTCTTCTCCTCCAGCAAAGCCCGGACACTGTTTGATGCCCAGGCCGATGCCTTCCACGAACTGGCGGAGCGCAACGGTATTCCACCGGAGCGCCAGCACATGATCATGGGCAACCCCGCCAAGGTGCTTGCCAGCTACGCGAGTGCCTATGAAACCGATGTGATTGTGATGGGACGAATAGGCCATCGGGCCATGGACCGATTAATCGGCAGCACGGTGGAACACCTGCTGTACAAGATGCCCTGCAGCGTTTGGGTGATTTCTCCGCAGGAGCTGATTTGAAGGCAGGGTGGGATGTGGGTCTGGCGGGGCTGGGCGGTGTCTAGTCCTGAAATAGGTTTATACCTGTTTCATTCCAACGCCCGATGCATCGCATCGGGCGTTTTGTATTTCAAAGACAGGTGCGGACGCTCGTGGTTGTAGATCGATACCGACTCGCTCACCATCTTCCTCGCCTGCGTTAAATCCTGTGGTCGCTGGAGCAAAAGCTCCGTCTTCAATATCCCATTGACCCGCTCTGCCAGGGCGTTTTGGTAACAGTCGTAGCCGTCCATCATCGAACACCTGATGCCCTGTTTCGTGTGCAGTTCTTGGTACATTCCCGAGCAATACGCTGACTCACGGCTCGACGCAACGCCTGCGCTCGGTGACAGCTGATTGTTGAAACCATGCCGGCGTTTTACGTTGTAGAACATCTCGATGTAATCGAACACATCACTACGAGCATCTTCACGCATGGTCTAGATTCTCCGCTTGATCCGTTCCCGCTTTAGAAGTTGGAAAAAGCTCTCGGCCACGGCGTTATCATGGCAGTTGCCTCGGCGCCCTGCTGATCGCCGCGTCATTATTAACCTTCTGGGCGCCTCCAGTATCAGCCGGCTTATTTGCATCTGGAGTGGGTATGGTCGCCGGCGGTGTGATCCAAATGCTCAGCCCCCAAGCCGGCGGTCTCAAGACCAGCGCCGCGCCGAAGAACACACCATCGTATGCGTTTGGAAGCGCCCGAAACACCACCGCATCAGGCAACCCGGTTCCTCTTTGCTGCGGGTACCGGCGCTGGGGCGGGGCGATCATCAGTGCCGGGATTTACGCCGAGGATCAAGTCTGATCTTGGATCAGCACCATTGTTGCATCATCGTAAAAGGAGCCTTCATGCATTGGTGGCAGCAGTGCTGGCCTCGATATTCGTATGACCTCCCTTTGATCCGCCACCGTGTTGAAACCTACATACTGTGGCGTTCCAATGCGCTCAAGCTCTCTACAACAAAACACCATCGCGGCTATAAGGACTGAGCATGAAGAAATGCGGCGGCTGCCCCTGAGAACAGGAAAACAAGCTGCAAAATCATCGACGTACATTGGTACCTGAAAAAACGAAGCGGTATCAAATATCCAGCGTGCGGATTTGATGCGCCTTTAATCATCCTTTTGAGAAAAAACCAACGCATTAACTTAGGAAAGGGCTCGAAGAAAGTGGTAAATACTCTCTCTATACTTAACGCTGTAACTAGCTGCCGTCCTTGCAACTTCGCTGCCTCCTCAATTTTTTCCGCATCCTCAAAGTAAGTCTTTAAAGCATTTCCGACTCTATTCGTTTTCGCTTCACTTTGGGCGTCAGCAATCTGACATTGAATAGCAAAAAACTTGGATAAAATGCCAAATAGCAACGAAAAAATCAGAAGAATGCCACTCAGCTTGAAGCCTCCGGCAGTCAAATACGGAAGAATCGTTCCTACGTTTGTTAGAAGAAGCGCAGCCGCCGCACCCGTGCCGACCGTGAGCCAGGTGGAGTAGCTATCAAAAAATCGCGTTGATTCAATAATGTTCTCAAAAATCACTGAGACCATTCCATTTTCCGCATTTTGAATATTCAGCCTGTTCCACTCGGCGAGGTGGTCCAACTCGGGCAACTGCTTAGGCGGTTCCATAATCAGGCTCCTAATTTCAAATCCAAACGATGATAAGCAGGTTCTGCAGCCCCTAACACCCTATGGATGCTGACGCTTCGTTTCCTTTTTGAGTATGCCTATCCAGATACAGGCTTATTTTGCCTTTTTCGGGCTTTCCGCTTTATAAGTAACACCCAAAGTGCAACAGTATTAGTAGAACGCCCTAACTGATACAGGCACACATCATGTTCATCCGCGCATACCTCCGAGCCTCCACCGACGAACAAGACGCCGGCCGTGCCCGGGCCTCGCTCGAGCAGTTCGCCAGCGACCATAACAAGTGTCATTGCAAGCGTGTACCTGGAGAACGCCAGCGGCGCTACCGCCGACCGGCCCGAGCTGCTGCGCCTTCTGAAAGATGCGCGCAAGGGTGATGTGTTGCTGGTGGAGTCGATAGACCGGCTATCCCGCCTCCCGGTCGAGGACTGGCAAAAGCTCAAGGCCGCGATCGACTCCAAGGGGCTGCGCATCGTCGCGCTCGACCTTCCGACCAGCCACCAGGGAATGCAGGACACCAAGGGTGATGAGTTCACCGGGCGGATGCTGGGAGCAATCAACTCAATGCTGGTGGAGATGATGGCCGCGATCGCGCGCAAGGATTACGAGCAGCGGCGCGAGCGCCAGGCTCAAGGCATCGAGAAGGCCAAGGCCGCCGGCAAGTATCAAGGCCGCCCCGTCGACATTGACCTGCATAAGCGGGTGACCGAACTGCTCGGTGCCGGCCTTGGTGTACGTGCCACAGCACGTCATGCTAACTGCTCGACTACGACAGTATTACGAATCAGAGATAGGGCTTAACCCGGCACTTTCTCCACCTCTTCCAGCACTGATTTTATTTCAGTATTAGCAGCGGCCGTGTTCGCTCTCTTGCCTCACAGCCTCAAGGCGTCTCTTCCGTATTCAACAACGGCCCAACCGACCCAAACGGATAACTACCCATCCCAATCCGCAACGGCGTGATTGGGCTCGCCGCTGCCCCAATCAGCAGCACGTTGTCGATGACAATGGTTTCCCCAGGCGCACGGTTATCCGCCGCGACTATCAGGTAGTAAGTGCCGCTGGTTGTCACCGTGCCCTTCAACACTTGGCTGATGACTCCCACTATGCCAGTCGCCTTGCCAAAACCTTCAGCCTGGACGTTGCCTTTGGCGTCCATCAAGATCAAATAAGGGTTCAGGGCGTACTTGCTGAACCCCAGGCACCCATTGACGCACCAGGAGTTAACGTCAATATGAAAGGGTTTGTCCTTTGTCAACGCGACGCTGAATAATCGATAGTTCGACGGTACCCCACTGATCAGGATGCGCGGTTCCGCAGCGGTGATCTTCCACTGGGGTGGCCGCCATCCTGGGTTGATCGGCATGGGCACAGCTTGCGCGTTGTGCATGGCCTCAGAGGGGGTCCGTGCTAACGGCGTGGTGCTGTTTTTGACTTGCTCTTCAAAGAGTGCTGCTGGGTTGCTTGAACAGGCGGTGATCAACAAACAGCACATCGCAAAAAATAGAATTCGCATCACTGCTTCCCTGTTGTCGACTTTTTCATGGTGGCAGAATTATCACCCCGCTCTTCATACCTCCACGTACACCCAGCCCTCAACTGATTTTGTTGCGGCTTTTTCAGTCTAAATTATTGCGTATGCACCCATCATGCACCCATGAGACTGTGCAAGAACTACATACATTGGCTGGAGGTGTAGAATTATATGGTGTCCCAGGGCCGGTTCGAACGGCCAACCTTCCCCTTAGGAGGGGGATGCTCTATCCAATTGAGCTACTGGGACTAATGACAGGCGCAGGGCCAGATGGCGTTGCGACGGACGGCGTGCATGTTAACGGTCAGGGTGGGTTTTGTCATGTCGTCCGTCAGCTTTTTAGGCGTCAGCCTTCATCCCACCCAACCGGCGATAAGCCGTTGCCCACGAGCCTGCAGAGCCCATCGTGCAAAATGCATTGGCACGAAATGCCATCATTGCATATTGCAATGAGCCATACTTTTGAGATCAACTTAAGTTATTGTTTTAAAAGGATTTAAATCAAAATAATAGCTGGCATGATGACTGCACTCTTTGTACTTATAAAACTGTCCTGCACGTGAACACGGGGAAACACCCATGAACAGCACCCTTCTGCTTCTGAACGCCCTGGCCTTGGCCGTACTGGTGACATTCCACTTCCAGGCCGGCAAAGACAGCGATTCCGCGCAGATCAGCCAAACGGGCAGCTACCACGCTCAACAACGGCCTCAACTGGCCCTGATGACAGGCGATGGACAATCATCGGTGCACCTGGCACAGGGCGCACAGGCCGCGAGCTCTTCTGAACACCTGATTTTCTAAGTGAGCCCATCATGACCAAGTCAGTCTGGCTATTTCTGATCCTGGCCATTGCCACGGGTATTCTGGGACTCAACCTTCCGTCGAATGACTGGCAAGCCCTTTGCCTGGGCGCCTGCGCCCTATTCACAGTCGCGCTGGTGATCGCCATGGTCGTCGGGCGTCGCTTCAAGTTCGACCCGATCCTGCGCTGACCCTGCCTGTGACGAGAGATTGACACCGTCTCAATCCTGCTCGCCTGACCGCCCTACCTTATGTCGCCCCGGCTCGCAAATCGGCCATTTGCCACTAGTCTTAAAATTAAGGGCAAAAGGCCACATTGCTATAGGATATGCGCCCGAAAACCCCATCTTAGCGAGAGCCTGCGGCCCGGTTCTTGCGCAGAAAAGTTTTCCAACCAGTCCGCAAATTTGAAAATGAGTACTGGCACAAAGCCTGTAGGAAGCTCAATATTTGTCACAGAATTGACGCCAAGGAACCGGCAAAACTGAGGCATGATGCGGCCTCTTTGCAATTCGGGTTGAACATTTGTCCGCAAGCCTTGTCCTAACACACATGTTGCGGCCAATTCCAAAAACCGCTCCCCTGAACTAACCGGTTAAATATATGCGCCCATTGAAACAGGCAATTTATTCCAGCCGTACGGCTGACAAGTTCGTCGTACGTCTGCCAGACGGAATGCGGGAACGCATTGCCGAGGTGGCTCGCAATCATCATCGCAGCATGAACTCTGAAATCATCGCGCGCATGGAGCAAAGCCTTATTCAGGAAGGCGCGTTGGGTGATGAGCCGAGCATGCGTATGGACAGCCCGGAGCTGTCACTGCACGAGCGCGAGCTGCTACAGCGGTTTCGCCAACTGTCCCACCGTCAGCAAAATGCGCTTGTGTCGCTGATTGCTCATGACGTTGAGGCAGCCGCAGAAGCCGAATAATCGGCAACTGAAAGCTGAAGCCAGCCTTGCGCTGGCTTTTTTTTGCCCGGGATTTTTACTTTTGTGCAGGAGCCGGCGTGCCGGCTCCCAGTAGGTTCAAAGCAGGAAGATCGTCGCCAGGCCCAGGAAGATGAAGAAGCCGCCACTGTCGGTCATGGCCGTGATCATCACACTGGCCCCCATCGCAGGATCGCGCCCAAGGCGCGCCAGGGTCATGGGGATCAATACCCCCATCAGTGCCGCCAGCAATAGGTTAAGGGTCATGGCCGCGGTCATGACCACGCCCAGGGACCAACTGCCATACAGCAGGTAGGCCACCACGCCGATCACGCCACCCCATACCAGACCATTGATCAGACCCACAGCCAGCTCCTTGCGCATCAGGCGCGAGGTGTTGCCGGTGCTTACCTGATCCAGGGCCATCGCCCGCACGATCATGGTGATGGTCTGGTTACCCGAGTTACCCCCAATACCGGCGACGATCGGCATCAGTGCCGCCAACGCCACCAACTTCTCGATGGAACCCTCGAACAGACCAATCACCCGCGAGGCAATGAACGCAGTGACCAGGTTGACCGCCAGCCACGCCCAACGGTTGCTCAGGGAGCGCCAGACTGACGCAAAAATATCTTCCTCTTCACGCAGACCCGCCATGTTGAGGACTTCGTTTTCGCTTTCCTCACGGATCAGGTCGACCATCTCGTCGATGGTCAAACGGCCAATCAGCTTGCCGTTCTTGTCAACCACCGGGGCCGAGATCAAGTCATAACGCTCGAATGCCTGGGCGGCATCGTAGGCGTCTTCATCAGGATGAAAGCTCACCGGGTCACTGGCCATGACCTCAGCCACTTGTTTGTCCGGGTCATTGACCAGCAGGCGCTTGATCGGCAGCACGCCCTTGAGGATGCCGTCGTAGTCCACCACAAACAGCTTGTCGGTATGCCCTGGCAGCTCCTTGAGACGCCGCAGGTAACGCAAGACCACTTCCAGGCTGACATCCTCTCGGATGGTGACCATTTCGAAGTCCATCAATGCGCCGACCTGTTCCTCGTCATAGGACAACGCGGAGCGCACACGCTCACGCTGTTGACCGTCGAGGGTCTCCATCAGCTCATGGACAACATCACGGGGCAGTTCAGGGGCCAGGTCGGCCAGTTCGTCAGCGTCCATCTCCTTGGCGGCGGCCAGGAGCTCGTGATCGTCCATGTCGGCGATCAGGGTTTCACGAACCGAATCGGATACCTCGAGGAGGATGTCGCCATCGCGATCCGCCTTGACCAACTGCCAAAGCGTCAGACGGTCGTCCAGCGGCAGGGCTTCAAGGATGTAGGCAACGTCGGCAGAGTGCAGGTCATCGAGCTTGCGCTGCAACTCGACGAGATTCTGCCGATGGACCAGGTTCTCGACCCGGTCTTGATGAGGGCCTTCCTGGCGATGGGTCAGATCTTCGACCACACGCTGGCGCTGCAGCAGCTCAACGACTTGAGCCAGGCGATCCTGCAGGCTTTCTTGTGTTTTCTTTACTTCTACTTCGGTCATAGGCGAACTCCACTCCCAGCAGCGGGGCACGCCGGAAGGATCAATCAGTCAATTCATGATTGGTAAAACGGGGTACTGAGTAACTACTGGGTAAGTCCATGGAGGTATTCCACAAGCCCCGGCGGGGCTGACGGGCGCAATGATACACCGCCCGGCCGTTTTAAACGTTAAAAAACTGGAAAGAACAAGCGCTTGCGCAACAAAGCTGAGTGTTGGCCGCACGTATGAAACTGCGACGACGCTGACAGAAAAGAAAACACATGGCCGAGAGAAAAACATGCAGGCCGCAGACGATTCCTACACAAGCACACCCCCACGGGAAAATAAAAACCCCAGACGGCAAAAAGCCCGCACTAGGCGGGCTTTTTGTTTGTATGGTGCACTCGACAGGATTCGAACCTGTGACCGCTCGGTTCGTAGCCGAGTACTCTATCCAGCTGAGCTACGAGTGCAGATTGTGGTTTTATACCAGATCACAACTGGTTGAAGCCAAGTTATCTGCATTGCTGCAACTAACTCTTAAATGGTGCACTCGACAGGATTCGAACCTGTGACCGCTCGGTTCGTAGCCGAGTACTCTATCCAGCTGAGCTACGAGTGCATTTGTTGCCGCGCATTATAGGCCGTTCAATCTCTATGTAAAGCTATTTTTTCGTTTAGTTTCAAGCACTTAGCGAAAAAACCAGATTGCAACGTACTAAGCAAATAATGGCGGAGAACGGGGGATTCGAACCCCCGACACCCTTTTGAGGTGTACTCCCTTAGCAGGGGAGCGCCTTCGGCCACTCGGCCAGCTCTCCGCAACACGGGGCGTATATTAACCAGCTTCATCCCCGTTTGCAAACATAAAAAACGATAAAAATTAATGGCTTGGTTCGTCGTCCTTCTCTTTCTTGATCCGCAGGTAGATTTCCTCACGGTGGACGGCCACCTCTTTGGGGGCATTGACCCCAATCCGCACTTGATTGCCTTTGACGCCGAGCACGGTCACGGTGATTTCGCCATCACCAATAATCAGGCTTTCTGCGCATCGACGAGTCAGAATCAGCATACCTTTCTCCTCACGCATTTCATTTCGGGAACAACAGTCTGCAAAAAAAGGCCCTGGGCCTATGACCAAACGGCCATGGCCCTGCACGCCTTAGTATTGTCGAGCACGGGCAAAAGAACAGGCTTGCGCCCTCACCCGACAAAAAAGAAAGGCGCGGATCAACCGCGCCTTCCTGGCAACGCGTTACTCGCCCTGTCGGGCCGGCGCGTCTAGTTCGAAAGCGGTGTGCAGTGCACGCACAGCCAGTTCCAGATACTTCTCTTCGATCACCACCGATACCTTGATCTCCGACGTGGAGATCATCTGGATATTGATGGTTTCCTTGGCCAGGGATTCGAACATGCGGCTGGCAACACCCGCATGGGAGCGCATGCCCACACCGACGATCGAGACCTTGGCGATCTTGGTGTCGCCGACCACTTCACGAGCACCGATTTCCTTGGCAGTGTTCTGCAGGATACGTTCGGCCGCATCGTACTCGTTGCGGTGCACAGTGAAGGTGAAGTCGGTGGTGTTATCGTGCGCAACGTTCTGCACGATCATGTCGACTTCAATGTTCGCGCCGCTGATAGGCCCGAGAATCTTGAACGCCACGCCCGGGGTGTCTGGCACGCCACGGATGGTCAGCTTGGCTTCATCGCGATTAAAAGCGATGCCGGAAATGATCGGCTGTTCCATGGATTCCTCTTCATCAATAGTAATGAGGGTGCCCGGACCCTCTTTAAAGCTGTGCAATACGCGCAGCGGTACGTTGTACTTGCCGGCGAACTCCACCGCCCGGATCTGCAACACCTTGGACCCGAGGCTGGCCATTTCCAGCATTTCTTCGAAGGTGATCTTGTCCAGGCGCTGGGCCACGGACACGACGCGCGGGTCGGTGGTGTAGACGCCGTCCACATCGGTATAGATCTGGCATTCGTCAGCCTTCAAGGCTGCCGCCAGCGCCACACCGGTGGTGTCGGAACCGCCACGGCCCAGGGTCGTGATATTGCCGTGCTCGTCGACGCCCTGGAAACCGGCGACAACCACCACGCGACCGGCCTTCAGGTCACCACGAATCTTCTGGTCGTCGATCTGCAGGATGCGCGCCTTGGTATGCGCGCTGTCCGTCAGGATCCGTACCTGGGTGCCCGTGTAGGACACCGCCGGCACGCCACGCTTGTTCAGCGCCATGGCCAGCAGGGCAATGGTCACCTGCTCACCGGTGGACACGATCACATCCAGCTCACGCGCCAGCGGCGCCTGATCGCCACTGATTTGCTTGGCCAGGTCGATCAGGCGATTGGTCTCGCCGCTCATGGCCGACAGCACCACCACCAGGTCGTCGCCGGCATCGCGGAATTTCTTAACCTTGTCGGCGACCTGCTCGATTCTTTCGACAGAGCCGACCGAGGTGCCTCCAAATTTCTGTACGATCAAAGCCATTTCTAAGCCGCCTCAGCCCGTAAAGGAGCGCCCAATAAACAAATCTTCCAGCAGCTAAGCGAGCCCATATGGGCTCATTAACAGCGCCTTAAATACCGGCCTCGACAAACGGCACGGTCAGGGCCAGGGCCGCGTCCAGGGCTCCGGCGTCTACACCACCGCCTTGCGCCATGTCCGGACGACCACCGCCCTTCCCGCCCACTGCCGCGGCGGCTTGCTTCATCAAATCACCGGCTTTGAGTTGGCCAGTCAGGTCTTTGGTTACACCGGCAACCAGTACGACCTTTTCCTCATGGACACTGCCGAGCAGGATCACTGCGCGGCCGAGCTTGTTCTTCAACTGATCGACCAAGGCCAACAGCGCCTTGCCATCTTGACCGTCCAGGCGTGCAGTCAGAACCTTCACGCCCTTGATGTCCAGGGCCGAGGCCGACAAATCGTCGCCCGCGGCGCTGGCCGCCTTGGCCTGCAACTGCTCCAGCTGTTTTTCCAGCTGGCGGTTGCGCTCCAGTACGGCAGAGAGTTTGTCGATCAGGTTGTCACGGCTGCCCTTGACCAGGGTCGCCGCTTCCTTGAGTTGTTCTTCGGCCGCATTCAGGTAGGCCAGGGCCGCAGCACCGGTCACTGCCTCGATACGCCGTACACCGGAAGCCACACCGCCTTCGCCGGTGATTTTCAGCAGGCCGATGTCGCCGGTACGCGCGGCGTGGATACCGCCACACAGCTCCACGGAGAAGCTGCCGCCCATGCTCAGCACGCGCACTTCGTCGCCGTACTTCTCGCCAAACAGCGCCATGGCGCCTTTTTTCTTGGCGGTTTCAATATCGGTTTCTTCAGTTTCTACCGGGGTGTTCTTGCGAATCTCGGCGTTGACGATATCTTCCAGTGCCTTCAATTGCTCAGGCTTGATCGCTTCAAAATGGCTGAAGTCGAAGCGCAGGCGCTGGCTGTCGACCAACGAACCCTTCTGCTGGACGTGCTCGCCCAATACCTGGCGCAGCGCGGCGTGCAGCAAGTGGGTGGCCGAATGGTTCAAGGCGGTTGCATGCCGCACCTCAGCATCAACCTGAGTTTCTACCGGAGCGCCGACCGTCAGGTTACCCAGCACCAACACACCGTGATGCAGGAAAGCACCGCCGGTCTTGGTGGTGTCGCGCACGTCGAAACGACCGGATGTCGAACGCAAGAAACCACAGTCACCGACCTGGCCGCCGGATTCGGCGTAGAACGGCGTCTGATCGAGCACCACGACCGCCTCTTCGCCTTCGCTCAAGACATCGACCGACTTGCCATCTTTATAGATAGCCACGATCTTGGCCGAGCCGACGGTGGCGTGATAGCCGGTGAACTCGGTCGCTACGTCAACCTTGACCAGGGTGTTGTAATCCAGGCCAAAAGAGCTCGCGGAACGAGCGCGTACACGCTGGGCTTCCATCTCACGCTCGAAACCAGCCTCATCGACCGTCAGTTCACGCTCGCGGGCGATGTCGGCCGTCAGGTCCATCGGGAAGCCATAGGTGTCATACAGCTTGAACACCACATCACCCGGCACCACGGTACCTTTGAGCTCAGCCAGGTCCTGTTCCAGGATCTTCAGGCCGTGCTCCAGGGTCTTGGAGAACTGCTCTTCTTCAGCCTTGAGCACGCGCTCGATGTTGGCTTGCTGCTGCTTGAGTTCCGGGAAGGCTTCGCCCATCTCGGCCACTAGCGCGGCAACGATTTTGTAGAAGAAGCTACCCGTGGCGCCCAACTTGTTACCGTGGCGGCAGGCACGACGGATGATGCGGCGCAGCACATAGCCACGGCCTTCGTTGGAAGGCAGCACGCCGTCGGCAATCAGGAAACCGCAAGAACGGATATGGTCCGACACCACTTTGAGCGAAGACTGGTTGTCGTTGGCGCAGCCAATGGCCGCGGCCGACGCGCTCAGCAGGTTCTTGAACAGGTCGATTTCGTAGTTGGAGTGAACGTGCTGCATCACCGCGCTGATCCGCTCCAGGCCCATACCGGTATCGACCGACGGCGCAGGCAGCGGATGCAACACGCCATCGGCGGTGCGGTTGAACTGCATGAACACGTTGTTCCAGATCTCGATGTAACGGTCACCGTCTTCTTCCGGCGAGCCCGGCGGGCCACCCCAGATGTCGGCGCCATGATCGTAGAAAATCTCGGTGCACGGGCCGCACGGGCCGGTATCGCCCATGGTCCAGAAGTTGTCGGAGGCGTAAGGCGCGCCCTTGTTGTCGCCGATGCGAATCATGCGTTCGACCGGCACACCGATCTGCTGGGTCCAGATGTCGTAGGCTTCGTCATCGGTGGCGTAGACGGTGACCCAGAGTTTTTCCTTCGGCAGCTTCAGCACGCCAGTGAGGAAGGTCCAGGCGAAGTTGATCGCGTCTTGCTTGAAATAATCGCCAAAGCTGAAGTTGCCGAGCATTTCGAAAAAGGTGTGGTGACGGGCGGTGTAGCCGACGTTCTCCAGGTCGCTGTTCTTGCCGCCGGCGCGCACGCACTTCTGGCTGCTGGTGGCGCGGGTGTAGGCGCGCTTTTCCTGGCCCAGGAAGCAGTCCTTGAACTGGTTCATCCCCGCGTTAGTGAACAGCAGGGTAGGGTCATTGCCTGGGATCAAGGAGCTGGAGGCGACACGGGTGTGACCTTGCTCTTCGAAGAAGCGAAGGAAGGCTTCACGGATTTCTGCGCTTTTCATTAGGTTCTTCCACGGAGGCTGCGGCCAAAGGCCAGTGCTAAACGTCATCAGACGGAGCGACGGCAAAGGGCCGCATTATATCGGCCCTTTGCCCGTGGTACAGCGTGTTTATACGATAGAAACAGTCAATTAGACGGTCTGCACGGTCATTTCCGGGAAAACTCGACAAATGTCGCCAGCACTTGCTCGATCTGCGCCCGGCTGACGTCCAGGTGCGTGACCATGCGCAGGCGCGGCGCGGCGCTCAACTTGATCCCACGGGCCTCGGCAAACGCCTTCAGGGCCTGGGCCTGCTCGCCGATCTGCACGTAGACCATATTGGTCTGCACCGGCTCCACGCTGTAGCCGGCCTTGCGCAGCTCGTCGCCCAGCCAGTGGGCATTGGCATGGTCGTCGGCCAGGCGCGCCACCTGATGGTCCAGGGCATACAGCCCGGCCGCCGCCAGCGAGCCGGCCTGGCGCATGCCGCCGCCGACCATCTTGCGCAAACGACGGGCCTTGGCGATCAACGCACTGGAGCCACACAGCACCGAGCCAACCGGCGCGCCAAGGCCCTTGGACAGGCACACCGAAACCGAATCGAAATGCTGGGTAATCTCCCGGGCATCCACGCCCAGCTTGACGGCCGCGTTGTACAAGCGCGCGCCGTCCAGGTGCAGGGCCAGGCCGTGCTCACGGGTAAATGCGTGGGCAGCGGCCAGGTAGCTGATGGGCAAGACTTTGCCCTGCATGGTGTTTTCCAAGGCCAACAGCCGGGTGCGGGCGAAGTGGAAGTCGTCCGGCTTGATCGCCTCTGCGACCTGGGCCAGGTCCAGCGAACCGTCGGCCTGCACTTCCAGAGGCTGCGGCTGGATCGAACCCAGCACCGCCGCGCCGCCGCCTTCGTATTTGTAGGTGTGGGCCTGCTGGCCGACGATATATTCCTCGCCCCGCTCGCAGTGGGCCATCAGCGCCAACAGGTTGCTCATGGTGCCGGTAGGCACGAACAGCGCCGCAGCGAAGCCCAGGCGCTTGGCCAGTTCGGCCTCCAGCAGGTTGACGCTGGGGTCTTCACCGTAGACATCATCGCCGCTGGGGGCGTCGGCCATGGCAGCTCGCATGCCAGGGGTGGGTTGGGTCACGGTGTCACTACGAAGATCAATAACCGACATCAAATCTGCCTCTGCGAGTGGGGAGTTCCCTGTTGTAACCGATTACTGCGGGCATCACCGGCAAATATCAAGCCGGCTCCTGGATGGAGCTGCCAGCAAACCTGTCGATAGTCGATATTAACAAGCACCCTATGCAGTTTTTCGAAATGTATGGTAAAAACTCTCCGCCGCCAGGGTTCTGGCGGCAACGTTCTCAGGGCGGGGTGTAATTCCCCACCGGCGGTAATTGCGCGCAATGCGCATAGCCCGCGAGCGCTTGGCGCCTCGAACTGCTCACGCAGGACGGCGGCAAGGTCAGCAGACCCGGTGTGATCCCGGGGCCGACGGTCATAGTCCGGATGAAGAGAGAACGGGATTGGCGCCTAAGGGCCGAACGCTGATGGCATGCCTGCATGCCCCAGCCGCTCGCACCCTTAAATCCCATTCGATTCATAACGCCCTGTTTTTTTCATAAACAGGAGTCAGAACATGCAACCCACCGCAATCGACAGCAAGAGCAAAAACCACCACGGTGAGCGCGTCGCGTTTATCCAGGCTTGCTGGCACAAAGATATTGTTGATCAAAGCCGTAAAGGCTTCCTCGCCGAAATGCTCGTCCAGGGCTACCAGGAGTCGGATATCGACTTCTTTGAAGTCGGCGGCGCCTTTGAAATTCCCCTGCACGCCAAGCTGCTGGCCAAGTCCGGCCGTTACGCCGGCATCGTCGCTGCCGCCCTGGTGGTAGACGGCGGGATCTATCGCCATGAGTTCGTCGCGCAATCGGTGGTCAGCGGCCTGATGCAGGTGCAGTTGGAAACCGAAGTGCCGGTGTTCTCGGTGTCCCTCACGCCGCATCATTTCCACGCGGGCAGCGAGCACCACAACTTCTTCTTTGAGCACTTTGTGCACAAGGGCAAGGAAGCCGCGCAGACCTGCGCCGACACCCTGCACAAGATCCGCGCGATCCGTCGCAATGAGCCGCGTGCTGTAGCGGTTTAAGCGACACGGCAAAGCAAATGTGGGAGCGGGCTTGCTCGCGAAAGCGCTGGATCAGTCATACAGGTATTGACTGACACTCCGCCTTCGCGAGCAAGCCCGCTCCCACATTCGACCGAGTCAGTCTCGGGGTTCAGGCCAGGCCAACATCTGTGGTCGGCACAATCAATATCCCCGCCCGCAAGCCATTCTTGACCTTCGGATTGGGGAAGATGATGCGCGCACCCTCCTCCTCGATCACCCAGCGGGTCTTGGCGATGTCTTCGGCCAGCAGATAGCCCTTCTCCAGCTCTGAAAAGTTCTCCACGTCCGCCGGTAAATGCAGAGTGAAGGCGTCACTGTGCTTGATGATTTCCCGCGCCACGCTGAACAACTTCAGGCCGTCCAGGCCCTCGGTGGCCGGCTCGGTACCTTCGATGATCTGCTTGAGACGGGTTTCCAGGCGCGACACATCCACCCCCTGGTTCTGCCCAAATGGCCGGGCCTTGCCCAGCTCCAGGGTGAACGACTCGGCGCCCAGTTGCTCGTAGGTAAACGCGGTGAAGGTGATGGAGGTCTTGTTCTGCAACAGCACCGCTTCCATGCCAGCCGCACGTAAACGGGCCAGTTCGGCGCGTGAGTGCTGACGGCCTTCTTTGAAGGGGTACAGGGCGAACTGTTCGATCTTCGAGCCACGGATGGCCGTGTGCAGGTCGTAGTGCAAGCGGCTACGGCCGGGCACGCTGAAGAAGGTGCGGGCCAACTGCTCAAGCTCGGCGGCACGCATGGCTTCAGGGCCGATGCTTTGTTCGTGACGGCCGTTGAACAGCCGGTTGACGTCCTGCTCGAGATAACGCTCGCCGCGGCGTATGGCCTCGGGGTTGCCGAACAGGAACAGAATACGGGTGCGAGGCTTGACCTCCCCACGGGCGATGCCATGCAACAAGCGGTCGGCCAATTCGATCGGCGCGGTTTCGTTGCCATGGATACCGGACGACAACAGCACATCGGCGCCGTTGTCCCGGGCTTCGGGAGGCCGCACTTCAAGGGCGCCCTCACTGAGCCAGCGCATCTGCACGCCGTCGACAGTCAGTTGAATTTTTTGCGCCGGTTCACGACCGGCGAGGGTCAGTTCAAGCAGTTTGCCGAGGGCGAGCATAGAGCAGCTTCCTTAGTGGTTGCAGCCTGGGCCGTGGACGTGATCGTCGTCATCACCTTCAACGTCGGCCGGTTCCATTTCCAGTTGCAGGCTCATCAGGTTGGTCGCCAGGGGGCGCATCAGCAGGTTGGCGTATTCGGCATCACCCTCTTCCACGTCCACGCCGATCAGCAGTTGGCCACGGCCGTCGTGCTGGATCCAGATTTCCTTGCCCTGCCACACCACGGCGAGGCGGGTGCAGGAGGTTTCCAGCTGGGTGCCGTCGGTGTCTTCAAGGATCAGCTTCAGGGTATCGGTGGTCATAAATAGGTCTCAGCCGTGGGGCTTTAATTGATCTGGAAAGGATAAACCGAGCCCAGTTTAAGGATTTGCGTCAGTTCATCCAATGCCGTGCGACATTCGAGCAGCAACTGCGGGTCAGCCAGGTCGGTTTCGCGCAGGCTGTCGCGGTAGTGCTTGCCGACCCATTGGGTCAACGTTTCATACAGCGGTGCCGTCATGATAACCCCTGGGTTGACCGCCGCCAGTTCAGCCTCCTTCAGCGCCACGCGCAAACGCAGGCAGGCCGGGCCGCCGCCGTTCTGCATGCTCTGCTTGAGGTCGAAGACTTTCACTTCGCCGATCGGCCCACCGGAACGGGTCAGGCTTTGCAGGTAGTGCCAGACGCGCTCGTTGTTGTGGCACTCTTCGGGCACGATCAACAGCATCGAACCGTCGGCGCGGCTCAGCAACTGGCTGTTGAACAGGTAAGAGCGCACGGCGTCTTCGACGCTGACCAGAGCGCGGGGCACGCAGATCGCCTGGAAGTTGCCGCCAACCTTGCCCAGCTTGGCCTGCAGCTCAGCCAGCATTTGCTCGGTATTGAGGAACGCATCCTCGTGATAGAACAGCACTTCGCCGTTGCCCACCGCGATCACATCGTTGTGGAACACACCGGCATCAATCACGGCCGGGTTCTGCTGGCCGTAGACCACACCGTCATCCTGCAGGCCATGCAAACGGGCAACCGCCTGGGACGCTTCGAGGGTCTGGCGTGCCGGGTACTTTTGCGGCGCCGGGTAACGGGTGTCGAACGCACTGCGCCCAAACACGAAAAACTCCACGCCCGCCTCACCATATTCGCGGCAGAAACGCGTGTGGTTAGCCGCGCCTTCGTCACCGAACTGCGCCACGGCCGGCAACGCGGCGTGGTGGGCGAAGTGCTTCTGGTCAGCAAACATCGCCCCCAGCACGCGGCTGGTGGTCGGGTGTTCGATGCTGCGGTGGTATTTGCAGTTGAGGTTGGCGGCGGTGAAATGCACGCGGCCGTCGGCCGTGTCGGCGCTCGGGCTAACCGTGGCGGCGTTGGCCACCCACATGCTCGATGCGGAACAACTGGCCACCAGTAACGGCATGGCCTGCTTGGCCGCCTGCTGGATCACCTGGGCGTCGCTACCGGCAAAGCCAAGGCGGCGCAAGGCGCCCACATCCGGGCGTTCCTGGGGGGCGAGCACGCCTTGCACAAAGCCCATGTCCATCAGGGCTTTCATTTTCGCCAGGCCCTGCAACGCCGCTTCCTTGGGGTTGGAAGATTGCTGGCTGTTGCTCTGGGACGCGACGTTGCCGTAGGACAAACCGCCGTAGTTATGGGTCGGCCCCACGAGACCGTCAAAATTGACTTCACAGGATTTCATCGGCGAGGCTCCACGAACATCTGTTTTTATAGGCATCAAAGGTCTTCAACACACCACAAATCTGTCTCTGCAAACCCGATCAACTGTAGGCGCCGGCGAGTGTAGGAGCTGGCTTGCCTGCGATGGCATCCCCTCAATCTGACTGAAAGATCGAGGTGTCCGCATCGCAGTCAAGCCAGCTCCCACACACGCCAGCTGCCACACTTAGATCAGCGTCACACCCGGAGTCAGCGCGGCCGGCAAGACCAGGCTCGGGGTTTCCAGGGACGCCACCGGGTACGCGCAATAATCCGCCGCGTAATACGCACTGGCGCGATGATTGCCCGATGCCCCTACCCCGCCAAAGGGCGCGGTGCTGGCGGCGCCGGTCAGTTGCTTGTTCCAGTTGACGATACCGGCCCGGCTCTCCAGCCAGAACTGCTGGTAACGCGCCTCGGAGTCCGACAACAGACCGGCGGCCAGGCCGTACTGGGTGTTGTTGGCTTCACTGATCGCCGCTTCAAAATCCGTATAGCGAATGACTTGCAGCAACGGGCCGAACAGCTCTTCGTCCTCGCGCTCGATCACGGCCGTGACGTCGATGATGCCTGGCGTCAGCAAGGCTGCCTGCGCCTGGGGCTGAGTCATTTCCAGCAGCGCCACGGCGCCGTTGGCCAGCATCAGTTCCTGGGCCTCCATCAAGGCCTTGGCCGCCGCCAGGGAGATCACCGAGCCCATGAACGGCGGCGGTTGCTGGTCGTAGGCACCGACGGCAATGGTCGCGCTGACCGCCACCAGGCGCGCCAGCAGTGCATCGCCCCAGGCGCCTTCCGGTACCAGCAGGCGCCGGGCGCAGGTGCAGCGCTGGCCGGCGGAAATAAAGGCCGACTGGATGATGGTATAGACCGCAGCGTCCACATCGGCCACCTGGTCCACCACCAGCGGGTTGTTGCCGCCCATTTCCAGCGCGAGGATCTTGTCCGGGCGCCCGGCGAATTGCTGGTGCAGGTGGTTGCCGGTGCGGCTGGAGCCAGTGAAGAACAGCCCGTCGATACCTGGATTTGAGGCCAGGGCAATCCCGGTCTCGCGCGCGCCTTGCAGCAGGTTCAACACGCCCGCTGGCAGGCCGGCTTCGACCCAGCACTGCACCGTCAGCTCGGCCACTTTAGGGGTCAGCTCGCTCGGTTTGAACAATACGGTATTACCCGCGAGCAAGGCCGGGACGATATGCCCATTGGGCAAGTGGCCAGGGAAGTTGTAAGGGCCGAATACTGCGACCACACCGTGAGGCTTGTGGCGCAATACAGCGGTGGCGTCGCCCAGGGGGCCGCTCTTCTCGCCGGTACGCTCGCGGTAGCTTTGCACCGAGATCGCGATTTTATTGGCCATGCTGGTGACTTCGGTGGCCGATTCCCACAGAGGCTTGCCGGTTTCCTCGCCAATGCAGCGGGCGATTTCATCGGCACGGCTTTTCAGGGTGGCGGCAAAGGTTTCCAGCACACTGATGCGCTCTTGCAGCGGGCGCTTGGCCCAGGCCGGGAACGCTTGGCGTGCGGCCTGCACCGCGGATTCGACCTGCTCGACGCTGGCGCCATTGCCGGCCCAGACCACTTGCTGGGTCACCGGGTTCAGCGACTCAAAGCGTTCACCCTGGCCAGCCAGCCAGCTCCCTGCGATATACAACGCATTCATTATTTCGACTCCCGGGCAGCAGACAACGGTACCGCACGCACTTGATCACCAGCCACCAGTTGCAGGCGCTTGGCGGTCAGCGGATCGACCACCAGCGTGCCGGCAGCCAGGCGCGCCGGTGCGGCGGTGATGCGGCACTCTTCACGTTTACGGTTATGCATCAGGAACGGCGTGGCGTCGTCCCCCGGCGTGCCAATGGCCAGTACCAGCGCCTGGCTGTCGCGCACCGCGCGGATCTTGCTGGTCTCACACTCCACCGCCGGACCTGCGTCGAAGATATCGACGTAACCCTGGTAGCTGAAGCCTTCGCTCTTGAGCATGCTCAAGGCCGGCTCGGTGTCGGGATGAACCTTGCCGATCACGTTGCGGGCGTCCTCGGACAAAAAGCAGGTGTACAGCGGGAACTTGGGCATCAGTTCGGCGATAAACGCCTTGTTGCCCACGCCGGTGAGGTAGTCGGCCTGGCTGAACTCCATCTTGAAGAAGTGCCGGCCCAGGCTTTCCCAGAACGGCGAGCGCCCGGCGTCATTGGACACCCCGCGCATCTCGGCGATGATCTTGTTGCCAAACAGCTGCGGGAACTCGGCGATAAACAGCATCCGCGCCTTGGCCAGCATGCGACCGTTGAGGCCGTTGCGGTAATCGGCATGCAGGAACAGCGAGCACAGCTCGGAGTTGCCCGTCAGGTCGTTGGCCAGGAACAGCGTAGGAATCTCGCGGTAGATATTCAGCTCCTGGGAGGCGCTGACCGTCAGGCCGACCCGGAAGTTGTACCACGGCTCGCGCAGGCCGACGGCGCCGGCAATCGCGGAAATCCCCACCACGCGGCCTTCGTCGTTTTCCAGCACAAACAGGTAGTCGGCATCCCCGCGCCCGGCTTCGCCGCGAAAGGTTTTTTCAGCCCAGCCCACCCGGTGGGTCAGGCGCTCTTCGTTGGCCGGCAAGGTGGTGAGACCGGTGCCAGTGCTGCGCGCCAATTCAATCAGGGCCGGTAAATCGCTGCTGCGTACGGGACGAACGATCATGCTATCTCCTCAAACGGGCCGCTGGCTGCAGCCACCCGCGAAACTCTGCTTTTAAACCGCGACCAGACGCACGCTGGCGCCTTCGCCGACGCCCAGGGCTTCGGCCGCTTCCAGGTCCAGGGTCACGGGCTTGCCCGGCGCGTAGTCCAGTTCGAGCATGACCGCGCGGTAATCCTGCAACTGCGCGTTGCTCACCAGGTACTGGCGGCCGACGCCCTTGACCATCTCGCCGATCTTCACCGGCACCACGCGGCTCTGGGCGATCGAACGAATGCCCGAGACCCGCGCATGCAGGGTCGGGCCACCGTCGAAGATGTCGATGTAATGGTCGGTTTCAAAGCCTTCGCGCATCAGGATGTCGAAGGTGATCTGCGCACGCGGGTGTACCTGGCCCATGGCTTCCTGGGCTTCATCCGGCAACAGCGGCACGTAGATTGGGTAGTGCGGCATCAGTTCGGCGAGGAAGGTGCGGCTCTTCAACCCGCACAGGCGCTCGGCGGCAGCATAGTTGAGGTCGAAGAAGTTGCGGCCGATGGCGTCCCAGAACGGCGAGTCACCGTTCTCATCGCTGTAGCCGACAATCTCGGTCACCACAGAATCGGCAAACCGCTCCGGATGGCTGGCGACAAACAACAGGCGGCCACGGGAGTTGAGCTCCGACCAGGCCGACCCCACCAGCTCCGGCACCACATAGAAGCTGGTCAGCAAGCTGTTGCCGGTCAGGTCGTGGCACTGGGACAGGACGTGAATTTTGTTGTGGATCTTCAGTTCACGGGAGGCGTGGACGAAGGTCTCGTTGCGAAAGCTGTAGAACGGCTCGGAATAACCGGCCGAGGCGACGATGGCCGAACAGCCCACCAGCTTGCCGGCAACGGTGTCTTCGAGAACAAAGAAATAGCTTTCTTCGCCGTTGAAACTCACTTCGGCGGCGAAGGACGCTTCGCTGGCGGCGATTTTGTCGCTCAGGCGTTCAACGTCATCCGGCAGGGAGGTGACACCAATCGGGCTGTCCGCAGCCAGACGCTGTACCTCGCCCAGATCAGCCATTTGCGCGGGGCGCATCACCAGCATGGTGTCACTCCTTAACTCGAAAACTTCATAAAAAAATGCCGGACACCGAACCTGGAATCACCCAGGTTCCAATGTGGGAGCGGGCTTGCCCGCGATTGCGGTGGGCCAGTCACAACAACGTCGACTGACAGATCGCTATCGCGGGCAAGCCCGCTCCCACATTTGATCCGGTTCGTTAGATAAATGTGTATCTATCAGGCTTGCGTCAGTGTTTTTACAGCACGCTCAAAACGATCCAGCCCTTCAGTGATATCCGCATCTTCCACCACCAGGCTCGGCGCAAAGCGCACCACGTCCGGGCCGGCTTGCAGGATCATCAGGTTTTCTTTCTCGGCCGCGTTGAACACGTCCTTGGCCTTGCCTTTGAAGGCATCGCTCAATACACAACCGAGCAGCAGGCCCATGCCACGCACCTGGGTGAAGATCCCGTATTTCTGGCCGATCTGCTCCAGGCGGGCCTTGAACAGGTCGTGCTTGGCATTCACGCCGGCCAGCACCTCAGGGGTGTTGATCACGTCGATCACCGCTTCCGCCACCGCGCATGCCAGCGGGTTGCCGCCGTAGGTGGTGCCGTGGGTGCCGACCACCAGGTGCTTGGCCAGGTCTTCACGGGTCAGCATCGCGGCAATCGGGAAACCACCGCCCAGGCTCTTGGCGCTGGTAAGGATGTCAGGCACCACGCCGTAGTGCTGGTAGGCAAACAGATGGCCGCTACGGCCCATACCGGTCTGCACTTCGTCGAACACCAGCAGTGCATTGTTGGCGTCACACAGGTCGCGGGCACCTTGCAGGTAGGCCAGTTCGGCCGGCAGCACGCCGCCTTCACCCTGGATCGGCTCCAGCACCACGGCGCAGGTCTTGTCCGACACCGCGGCTTTCAGCGCGTCCAGGTCGTTATAAGGAACGTGGGTGATGCCGGTGATTTTAGGACCGAAGCCATCGGAGTACTTCGACTGGCCACCGACGTTGACGGTAAACAGGGTGCGGCCGTGGAAGCTGTTCAGTGCGGCGATGATCTCGTATTTCTCGCTGCCGAAACGGTCGAACGCCACGCGACGGGCCAGCTTGAAGGCGGCCTCGTTGGCTTCGGCGCCGGAGTTGCAGAAGAACACACGCTCGGCAAAGGTGGCGTCGATCAGCTTATGGGCCAGGCGCAGGGCCGGCTCATTGGTGAACACGTTGGAGACGTGCCACAGCTTGTTGGCCTGTTCAGTCAGTGCACCGACCAGCGCCGGGTGGGCATGGCCCAGCACGTTTACTGCGATGCCGCCGGCAAAGTCGATCAGCTCGCGACCCGACTGGTCCCACACACGGGAACCTTCGCCACGCACAGGGATAAAGGCGGCAGGGGCATAGTTGGGCACCATGACCTGGTCGAAATCGGCACGTTGCACCGGGGCTTGCTCAACGGACATCGGAGTCTCCTGAAGAGGAACGCCTGCCTGAAACTGGCGGGCGATGCAGGGATTGTAAGGACAGTTTTCAGCGCGGCCTTGCCGCCAAGCGACAACTTCTTATAGCGCCAACCCCCGTTTTACGTGGGTTTACGCCAATGCGACAAATAGCTTCGCAATGGCGCAGTTTAAACAGAAGACAGGCGGTTGCGGCAGTGCCGTGGGAATTTTGCTCAGTTGAATGCGCCGGACAAGACGCTGCTCAGCCGCGCTCGGACGGTACCGACGACAACTCGAACGGGCTGCTGCTGCGACGCTGGTTGCGGTCTTCACGCGGGGTGGCGCCGAAGAAGTTGCGGTAGGCGCTGGAGAAGTGCGGCCCCGAGGAGAAGCCGCAGGACAGGCCGATCTGGATGATCGACTTGCTGGTTTGCATCAACATCTGGCGCGCCTTGTTCAGGCGCAGTTCCAGGTAGTACTGGCTGGGAACGCGGTTGAGGTATTGCTTGAAGATCCGTTCCAGTTGTCGTCGCGACACGCACACATGCTGGGCGATTTCGTCGGTGGTCAGCGGTTCTTCGATATTGGCCTCCATCAGCAACACCGCCTGGGTCAGCTTCGGATGGCTGGAGCCCAGGCGGTTTTGCAGAGGGATGCGCTGGCGCTCGCCGCCTTCACGGATGCGCTCCACCACCAGTTCTTCGGAGACCGCGCCCGCCAGTTCGGCGCCGTGGTCACGGGCCAGCACTGCCAGCATCAGGTCGAGGACCGACATGCCGCCACAGGCGCTCAGGCGATCGCGGTCCCAATCGAACAAATGGCTGGTGGCAATGACCTTGGGAAAACGCTCGGCAAAGTCGTCCTGCCAGCGCCAGTGCACGGCAGCCCGATAGCCATCGAGCAACCCCAGTTGCGCCAGGGGATACACCCCTGCCGACAAGCCACCGATCACGCAGCCGGCGCGTACCAGCTGCTTGAGCGCAGAGCCCAGTTGCGAGGCGATCACCGTCGGCGGCTCATCGGCCAGCAGGAACAGCTTCTGGAAACCTTCCAGCTTGCCGGCCCAGGGTTCGCCGGGCAATTTCCACTCACCCTCGACCGGCGGCTCGGCCTGCAGGAATGACACCTCGTAGACCACATCCGGATGCACCCGCTGGGCAACGCGCAAGGCCTCCTCAGCCAGCGCAAGCGTCAGGGCTTTAGTGCTGGGCCAAATCAGGAAACCGATGCGATGGGCTGTCATGGAATGCTATCCGAAACGAAAAACGGGAGTAGAGGCATGGGCCAATGCTAGCCCGTAAGTAAACACAAAACTCAACACAAACAGAGATCTGATGTGGGGGCTGGCTTGCCTGCGACAGCGGCGGGCCAGTCACCTCGCCATCGCAGGCAAGCCCGCCCCCACAGGGAATCGAGGCCAACCTCAAGGCTGCGAAGCATGCACTATTTCAGTGCATAAACGCAGCCCTGTTTACTTCAAGCTGCCGGACAAGAACTGCTGCAACCGCTCGGACTGCGGGTTGACCAGCACTTCACGCGGGTTGCCGCGCTCTTCGACAATGCCTTTGTGCAGGAACACCAACTGGTTCGACACTTCACGGGCAAAGCCCATTTCGTGAGTCACCACCACCATGGTCCGGCCTTCCAGGGCCAGGTCCTGCATGACTTTCAAGACTTCGCCGACCAGCTCCGGGTCGAGGGCCGAAGTCGGCTCGTCAAACAGCATCACCTCAGGCTCCATCGCCAGCGCCCGGGCAATTGCCACGCGCTGCTGCTCGCCACCGGACATATGGCCGGGGAAGGCGTCCTTGCGGTGGGCCACGCCCACTTTGGCCAGGTAGTGCTCGGCCTTTTCGCGGGCGTCTTTTTTCGACATGCCCAGCACGTGTACCGGGGCTTCCATGACGTTTTCCAGGGCGGTCATGTGCGACCACAGGTTGAAATGCTGGAACACCATGGACAGGCGCGAACGCATGCGCTGCAACTGCTTGGGGTCGGCGGCCTTCATCGCGCCGTCCTTGTTGGCCACCAGCTTCAGCTCTTCGTTATTGAGCAGGATCTTGCCGGCGTGAGGCTGCTCCAGCAGGTTGATGCAGCGCAAAAAGGTACTTTTGCCCGAGCCACTGGACCCGATGATGCTGATCACATCACCGGCCGCGGCGGCCAAGGACACGCCTTTGAGCACTTCATGACTGCCATAGCGTTTATGCAGGTCTTGGACTTCAAGTTTGTACATGCGGTCGGTTCTCACAAAAACAGTTGGTCAGTCGTTGAGCAAGCGCCCGTGACGCAGCGCTTCGCGCCCCGCCACCTTGGCCAGCCAGAAACCCGCTTGGGCATAACGTAGCCGTTCAACGGCAAACAACACCCCCGACGTACCGGCACAGACAATGCTGACGCGGTCGGCCAAAGGATCAATCACTTCAAAAATCGGTTCGCCGGTTTCCACCCAGTCACCGGCTTTACGCAGGTAACTGATCACCCCGGCGTGGGGTGCGAACAGCAATTCGGTGCCTTCAAAGGGCACCCCTTCACACGGCTCATGTTGCGGCGCCGGCCACTCACCCTTGATCAGGCCCTGCTCGGCGAGGAACGCGAGGATGCCTTCGGCGTGAAAAATCGCCTCATCCCGACCGGTGTCGGCCTGACCGCCCAGCTCCAGGGTGGTTGCCAGGCAAGCCAGGGGGATCTGCGCCTCGGGGAACGCCCGCGACAAACGCAGCCACGGCAACGAGCAGGCTTCATCAAACGAGCTGCCGCCGGAGTCTTCCGCCAACAGGCCGACCTTCACATTCAAATGCGCCGACAACGAACGCCACTGCGGCCAGTGCTGGGGCAGCGCGTACATGTGCAGCGCAGCTTCGGCATCGCAGTGCAGGTCGAGGACCACATCGGCGGTGCAGGCATGGCTCAGCAAGACCCGCTGCATGCCTTGCAACTGGCTGCTCGGCTCGGGCAATGCATTGAGCGCATCGCTCATCGCCTGGCGGATCATGCGCACGTTGGCGTGAGGATCGTCGCCCAGCCGGCCTTCCAGCAGGGCCGCCACCGGCGCGCTCAACTCGACGAAATCACGGTTGAAGTTCTTGCCGCTGCCAATCTCGAAACGCCCCTGGTGGCTGCCTTGCAGCAACTGCCCGAGGCCCATCGGGTTGGCCACCGGCACCAGTTCGATCACCCCGTTGAGCGCACCCTGCTGCTCCAGCTCAAGCAGGCGCTTTTTCAGCTCCCAGGCCGCGCGCATCCCCGGCAACTCATCGGCGTGCAGGCTGGCCTGCAGATACGCCTTGCGCTCGCCGTGGCCGAAGCGGAACACCGTCAGTTGGCGCTCGCAGCCCAGGTGCCCCCAGGGCAATACGTGGTCGATGCGTTCCATATCAGTGCTTCCGTGGAGCCAGGTAGCTCAACCAGCGACGCTCGGCCAGCTTGAACAGGCGCACCAGGATGAACGTCAGGCACAGGTAGAACAGGCCCGCGGTGATATAGGCTTCGAACGGCAGGTAGTACTGGGCGTTCACCGTGCGCGCGGCACCGGTGATGTCGATCAGGGTAACGATGGAGGCCAGGCTGGTGGTCTGCAACATCATGATCACTTCATTGCTGTACTGCGGCAGTGCCCGGCGCAGGGCCGAGGGCAGCAGGATGCGGCGGTACAGCTTGTAGCGCGACATGCCCATGGCCTTGGCGGCTTCGATCTCGCCATGGGGCGTGGCCTTGAGGCTGCCGGCGATGATTTCTGCGGTGTAGGCACTGGTATTGATGGCAAAGGCCAGGCAGGCGCAGAAGGTTGCGCTGGACAGCCACGGCCAGAGGAAGCTCTCGCGTACCGCTTCGAACTGGGCCAGGCCGTAGTAGATCAGGAACAGCTGCACCAGCATCGGCGTGCCGCGGATCACATAGGTGTAGAGCCAGGCCGCGCCATTGACCAGCGGCTGCTTGGACACCCGCATCAGGCCCAGGGGCACGGCGGCGAGCAGGCCGAAGAACAGCGAGATCAGCAGCAGTTTGAGGGTGGTCAGCAAGCCGCCAAGGTACAGCGGCATGGCCTCCCAGATGACGTTGTAGTCGAAGATCATAGATCAGCCGCCTTTACGCCTACCGAGTAGCGCTTCTCAAGGTAACGCAGGGCCAGCAACGAGACGCTGGTGATCACCAGGTACATCGCCGCCACCGCGAGGAAGAAGGTAAAAGGTTCGCGGGTGGCATCCGCCGCCTGCTTGGCCTTGAACATCATGTCTTGCAGGCCCACCACCGAAATCAGTGCAGTGGCCTTGGTCAATACCAGCCAGTTGTTGGTAAAGCCGGGGATTGCCAGCCGGATCATCTGCGGCACCATCACCCGGAAAAACACCTGGAACGGGCTCATGCCATAAGCCATGCCCGCCTCGGCCTGCCCCTTGGGGATGGCCATGAAGGCGCCACGGAAGGTTTCCGAGAGGTAGGCGCCAAAGATGAAACCCAGGGTGCCGATACCGGCGGCCAAGGGGTTCAAGTCAATATAGTCGTCGTAGCCCAGTAGCGGCGCGACGCGGTTGAGCAGGTCCTGACCACCGTAGAAAATCAGCAGGATCAGCACCAGGTCGGGGATCCCGCGGATCACCGTGGAATACAGGTCGCCCAGCCACGCCAGCCAGCGGACCGGCGACAGGCGCAATGCAACCCCGATCAGACCCAGAACAATGGCCAAGGCCATGGACGACAAGGCGAGCTGAAGCGTCAACCATGCGCCATCGAGGATAACGGCCCCGTAGCCTTTCAACATGATTCAGGTCCTCGAAAAGGCGGATGAAAAAATGGCGCAAACTTCAGAGACCCTGGTGCTTGCGCCATTCTGGACAGACAACTGCGAAGGTTTACTTGGCGTCAGCGCCGTAAATATCGAAGTTGAAATACTTTTTCTCGATTTCTTTGTACTTGCCATTGGCGCGGATCGCAGCAATGGCTGCATTGATGCGCTCCAGGTTGGCCTTGTCGCCTTTACGCACTGCGATACCGATGCCGTCGCCGAAGTACTTGGCGTCGGTGAACGCAGGACCTACGAACGCGTAGCCTTTGCCCGCGTCGGTCTTCAGGAAACCGTCTTCGAGCAGGGTCGCATCAGCCACGGTGCCATCAAGGCGACCGGCAGCCACGTCCAGGTAGATTTCGTTCTGGGTGCTGTAAGGAACGATGGTCGCACCTTTAGGCGCCAGGACTTCCTTGGCGAAACGGTCGTGGATCGAACCGCGCTGTACGCCGATCTTCTTGTCCTTGAGCTCAACCAGGCTGTCGCTGACGGCAACGCCGCCCTTCATCACCAGGCGCGCCGGGGTCAGGTAGTAGCGGTTGGTGAAGTCCACGGACTTCTTGCGGTCATCAGTGATGGACATGGACGACAGAATCGCGTCGATCTTGCGGACTTTGAGCGCCGGGATCAGGCCGTCGAATTCCTGCTCGACCCAAGTGCACTTGACCTTCATCTCTTCGCACAGGGCATTGCCGATGTCGTAGTCGAAACCGACGATGTTGCCGTCCGGCGCCTTCGAGGCAAACGGAGGGTAGGCTGCTTCGATACCAATTTTCAGCGGCTTCTCTTCAGCGAAGGCTTGCATGGACAGCACGGACAGCGCCAGGGCGCCCAACAGCACGAGTTTCTTCATCTTGGGACTCCATCGGTATAGGACAAAAACAGCAGTATGAGCCATGGCCCACGATGCGACTGAGTGAAACCGAATAGCGGTGCTGCGTCCTACACCAGTTCAACACGGCGACGACGAGCGAGTGATCGGCATTCTAACGACAGGCCGGAAGCCGATATTTCCTCAATGCGACAACAATTTACAGAAGCACCGAGAAAGCGACTCCAACACATTGACAACCCCTGAAATTTATGCAGAGGCAAAAGATACTAAACCTATTAACGCTGCAAATTGCGGGCCTATTATTCGCAAACCCTTCTATCCCGGCAAGTGTAGCGTTTGATCTTATTTCGCCGGGCGTCTAAAACGGGCATTTTCGAGGCGCTGATGTAGCACTTTGCCTCATGTTTGGGCGCAAGGTTACACATTTGCACCGCTGGGTAACATTCAGAAATGCCCTACGAGATAAACCGATATTTATTGGCTTGCTGCTGAGAGCAGTCTGTCAGCCGCCAACTGCCACATTGCTGGTACTTCAAAGTGAATTCCCACAAAAAAGCCCCACCCGGCCTACACCGAATGGGGCTTGGTCCCATCAACCCGCTTACGCGGCGTTCATGGTCTTGTGGGTATCAATCAAATGCTGCACCACGCTTGGATCGGCCAGGGTGGAAATATCGCCCAGCCCGTCATACTCGGCCGTGGCAATCTTGCGCAGGATACGGCGCATGATTTTCCCCGAACGGGTCTTCGGCAGACCCGGTGCCCACTGGATCACGTCCGGCGAAGCAATCGGGCCGATCTCTTTGCGCACCCAGTTCTTCAGCTCCAGGCGCAACGCTTCGGTCGGCTCCTCGCCGTTTTTCAGGGTGACATACACATAGATGCCTTGGCCCTTGATGTCGTGAGGTACGCCAACCACTGCTGCTTCCGTGACTTTCGGGTGGGCAACCATGGCGCTTTCGATCTCGGCGGTGCCCATGCGGTGCCCGGAAACGTTGAGCACGTCATCCACGCGGCCGGTGATCCACCAGTAGCCGTCTTCATCGCGACGCGCGCCGTCGCCGGTGAAGTACATGCCACGGAAGGTCTTGAAGTAAGTGTCGACAAAACGGTCATGGTCGCCGTACAGGGTACGCGCCTGGCCTGGCCACGAATCGAGGATCACCAGGTTGCCTTCGGCGGCGCCCTCGATGATGTTGCCCAGGTTGTCCACCAACGCCGGCACCACACCAAAGAATGGGCGTGCCGCCGAACCCGGCTTGAGCGCGTGGGCGCCCGGCAATGGGCTCATCAGGGTCGCGCCGGTTTCGGTCTGCCACCAGGTATCGACAATCGGGCAACGGGATTGGCCGACGTTCTTGTAGTACCAGTCCCACGCTTCCGGGTTGATCGGCTCACCCACCGAACCCAACAGGCGCAGGCTGCTGCCGTCAGTGCCTTCGCAGGCGGCGGTGCCGGAAGCCATCATTGCGCGGATCGCCGTCGGCGCGGTGTAGAGGATATTGACCTTGTGCTTGTCGACGATTTTCCCGACCCGGGTTATATCCGGGTAGTTCGGCACGCCTTCGAACAGCAGCGTGGTAGCACCATTGGCCAGCGGGCCGTAGACAATATAAGTGTGGCCAGTGACCCAACCGACGTCAGCGGTGCACCAGTAGACTTCGCCCGGGCGGTAGTCGAACACGCGCTCGTGGGTCAGGGCCGCGTACAACAGGTAGCCGCCGGTGGTGTGCTGCACGCCCTTGGGCTTGCCAGTGGAACCGGAGGTGTAAAGGATGAACAGCGCTTCTTCCGCACCCATCTCTTTTGGCGCGCAGACAGTGCCCGCCACTTTCATCAGGTCTTCGTACCAGATGTCGCGATGCTGGTTCCACTTGATCTGGCCATTGGTGCGCTTACACACGATGACTTTCTGGATGCTGCTGGTTTCCGGGTTGGTCAGCGCGTCGTCGACGTTGGCCTTGAGCGGCACCTTCTTGCCGGCACGGATGCCTTCGTCAGCGGTGATCACCACTTTGGATTTGCAGTCGATGATGCGACCGGCCAGGGCCTCAGGCGAGAAACCGCCAAACACCACCGAGTGGATCGCACCGATGCGGGTACAGGCCAGCATGGCGACCACGGCTTCGGGAATCATCGGCATATAGATGGTCACCACGTCGCCGCGGTGCACATCCTGGCCACGCAGGGCGTTGGCGAACTTGCAGACTTGTTCATGCAGTTCACGGTAGGTGATGGTACGGCTCTCGGAAGGGTCGTCGCCCTCCCAGATGATCGCCGCGTGGTCGCCACGCTCGGCGAGGTGACGGTCCAGGCAGTTGTAGGAAACGTTGAGGGTGCCGTCTGCGAACCATTTGATATCGACATGGTGGTCGTCGAACGAGGTTTGCTTGACCGTGGTGAAAGGCTTGATCCAGTCAAGACGCTTGGCTTGCTCGCGCCAGAAGCCGTCGGGGTTGACCACCGACTGCTGGTACATGGCCTTGTAGGTCGCCTCGTCGGTCAGCGTATTGGCTGCTACTTCGGGGCGAACGGGGTACAGGGAAGCCGCACTCATCTTTCTTACCTCGGTGACAATAGTTGTTGTTGTATGCCCCTGTTTTAGCCGGGGTAGGCCTATAGAACCATTCGACGATGGTAGTAACAAGCCCCTACAAATTACCCTGATATCCCCTTGCAATGCTCTGGCTCGGGGCTTGTGGCGCTTTTCTCAGCCTCTAAAAAAACCTCTGTGGTGGATTGTTACGAAAACCGCCAAAAGTGTTTATCAAAAGCACGGGTATATGAATGCAACCCAGGCGCCTAAAATCAGCCTCGCCAACAAGGCACCGTGATTAACCAAGTTGCAGCCCCCACGAAGGCACGTTAATCCGAACTCACTACTCAAGTTACACACGTGGCCTCACAAGGGCCCCGTGCCCCCCTTCGACTGTAAAAAGGTAAATTGGAAATGAAAGCTTTATTAGTTATGGCCCTTGCCAGCCTGTGCGCCACCGCCGCCCTGGCCGACGAGATCCCGACTGACGTAGCCAGCCAGCACACCGCCATTGTTGAGGAATACACCTACTCCACCGATCTGGATATCGCCAAAGTGGTGTCCATGAGCGCCATCCCGAATGTCTGCGAAGTTGTTCCAGCGCGCATGGAATATGAAGACCACCAGGGCCAGCGTCATATTCTTAATTACAAAGTCATGGGTAATGGTTGCTCTAACGGTTAATAACTTAGTTAGTTAGAACTTAACCTGGCAATGTTCGCCGCAAGGAATTGTCCTTGCGGCAAAGAATCACCCGCAAAATCCTCGCCTTGCCCCCTGCTTCAAAAATCCCTCACCGCCCGTCAAAAAAATCCTACCCCGGCAAACCCTTGTAAACCCGTGCCCCGGCCGGAAATACCCTCATTTTGCCCCTCGACTGAGGCTATCCGCCGCAACACAAAGGCAAATTTTTCCCTATAATGCGCGGGTAAATCGGGCCTGCAATATCCCTTTACATGGGATAACGAGCCAGACCTGAGGCCCCGCAGGAGTACGACACTGTCGCTCCGCCCCTCAGGCCTCAAGCAGAACACCCGTAGCCCTATTCCGTTTAGTGCCTGCGCGAGCTGTTGCAACAAACGATTCCTTAAAGATCCACCGCGGCCCTTGGGCCGTGTGAACACCCAACCATCCGGTTTCACACGGGCACCATTGGCCCACACGCAGGAGACGACACGTCATGCTGAGCTGGGACGAATTCGACAAAGAAGAAGAAGGCGAAGTAGCCGCTAAAGGCGCCAACGCCGGCCACGCCACCGAAGCCAACATGGACCGCCTCGACGGTGCCGGCGCTGCCGCTGCCATCGAAGCCCGCGCCGTCACCGCCAACGACTCCGCCGCCATCGTGCGCGCCAAGGCTGCCTT
>NZ_JAAQWS010000060.1:0-546 GCF_012985645.1 Pseudomonas sp. WS 5410
CATACTAGTACTGGATGCATCTGCAGGATATCGCGGCCGCTCTAAACGTGGTAAATTGTTAACTCCGAGCTAGACTTCAGGTGGCCGTATTTATCAGATTTCCTCGTTGTGTCCTCAGAAAAAAATGCCAATACCACTTTCAGCTGTGAATATCCACCATGAAGGGCAAGACATGCTCATAATTAACTGTCAGGCAGGCCAGGCCTTCAGCTACAACGACCTTGAATTGGTTTATTCTGCTTGTCCTCTATAAGTTTGCCAGAGGGAATCACACATGAGCCAAACCTATTGAAGAAAGCATTAGGACAGTGCCAGTCTTAATCACAGTGGGGGGTATGTTATTCCCAATGAAGTCGTCCAGAAACGGACTAGGTAGTTAGCTTTTTCTAGTGCCCAACACATTAGAGGTGTGGTTTTTTTTCTCTAAAATAAGGGTGGCCATAGGCTCTTTTAACCAGAATCGGTGTAGTCAGCTGAAATTGACTTGCACGCCTGGGTCCTGTGTGTCTACTAACTTTCTCGCGAACGATAGCTAACGGATCCCCC